>CAZTVU010000057.1:0-23168 GCA_964617025.1 uncultured Planctomycetales bacterium
CCAAACCCGCTCTGCTCTCGACCCTTCCGCACTTTCCCACTTTTTCCCACTTTTTCGCCCTACTCTTCCGTCGTTGCGGCCCACGACCACGCCGAGTATGCTCCCGGCGGACAGGCAGCGAGGTGAAGCGCCCATGGTAGCCCCGAATGAGCTTCGCGACGTTCTGAGGCAGCATCTGGAGACGGAGCAACTGCTCGGCGTGAGCGAGATCCCGCTGCCGCCCGTTGAGACCGCCCGCATCGCCCACGCTGCCGCACCCATCGCACCCGCCCCGGCCGTCCGCAAGACCGGCGACGTCCCCCCGCAGGAGCGCGAGCAGCGCATCGCGGCCCTGCGGGCGCTCGATGAGCAGCAGGTCCGCGGCTGCCGCAAGTGCGAGCTGTGCCATACGCGCACGCAGACCGTCTTCGGCCAGGGCAACCCCACGCCCCGCGTCGTGTTCGTCGGCGAGGCGCCGGGCTACGAAGAAGACCAGCAGGGCCTTGCGTTCGTCGGGCGGGCGGGGCAGTTGCTGACCGCGATGATCAAGGCCATGCAACTGTCGCGCGAGGACGTGTACATCTGCAACGTGCTCAAATGCCGGCCGCCGGGAAACCGGACGCCGGCGACGGATGAGATCGCCGCCTGCTCCCCGTACCTGCTGGAGCAGCTTCGCATCCTCCGGCCGGAGGTGATCGTCGCGCTTGGCGCTCCGGCGTCGCAGACGCTCCTGAACACGACGGAATCGATCGGCCGGCTCCGCGGCCGGTTTCACAACTTTTACGCCTCCGGCACGCCCCTGGTGGGCGACCCGACGCCGCTGATGCCGACCTACCACCCCGCCTACCTCCTCCGCAGCCCCGGCGAGAAGCGCAAGGCCTGGGAAGACCTGATGAAGGTCATGGACCTCCTCGGCCTGCCAGTCCCCGACCAGTATCGCTGATGGCATGGTCGGCTACGGGGTCAATGGCCGTTACCGCGGCGTGCTGGTATGTCACCCTACCGCCGAGCCGTATCAGTCATGGCGATCACATCCGGTGACCGGTGGCCGGCTCGCGGATCCGCCATGGCTCAACCGCCGCTTTGCTGCTGATCTGAAGGGCTGACGGGCTACCGGCGACCAAATGCCCCCGACAGCGGCGGTTGTTGCCGCCAGCTTAGACCACTTTCCGTTCCGACCGCGACGGACACCATTTATGTCAATATGAATCTCATTATACAGTTCTAAAGCTACCTTCTTAGCACTTTCACCGTTTTTTCTCTTGCATTCGCCCCTTTGAGGCGTTATTCTTTGGGACGAAGCTCAGTATGTAGACAAAGCAGATCGGATTTCCTCCATGTCCCGTGTGCGGCCCAGGCCGCAGGCGTGCTTTTGACGGTTTTCTGTGGGCGCCGGCGACAGCGCGTACTCCCATTCGCCTCCCCGGAGGGCGCGGGTTTGGACATCGGAGGCGCGTCCATCCGGGGTGAATTCAACGCCGAAGGGAGGTTCTCATTTTAGCCGAGCGAGCGATGGTTTCGGTATTCCTCGTTTCGGTGCTGGAGTTGGTCGCAGCCGTTCCGGCCGGCGCCCAGACGGCCGGGATGCTGAGCTTCCAAGGCTTGTTGAAGAATGCCGGCGGCGTGCCGGTCAACGGCCCAGTGACGCTCCAGTTCCGGATCTACGATGCGCAAACCGGCGGGGCCCTGGTGGACATGGACGGTAGCGGCGTCGTGGAGGATGTTGTGGGCAAGGACGCGAAACAGGTGTCGGCGACGGCGGCGAAGGGGATCGTGTCGACGAAGTTTGGGCCGGTGTCGGCGAAGGCGTTCAACGGCCAGCCGCGCTGGCTGGAAGTCCGCGTGAACGGAACGGCGCTGTCGCGGACGGAGATGGCAACCGCCGCCGCAACGGCCGAGCAAGTCAATGGCCCGGGCTCCGGAAGCGCCTCGCTGTATACGCTCGCCGATGGCAGCCTCCGCACCAGGGGCAAAGACGACAACACTTATATATCGCTGTACGCGGAGGGCTCGATCGGCGTCCGCACGTCGGGATACAGCGGGGCACGCTTCGTTGCCAAAGATCTTCGTGACGGGGCAGACGCGGAGGCGGGACTCTACCTCTACCTGGGCAGCGACCCCGACACGGTAAACGACGTTGCGATATTGAATTCGGGCGGAGAGTTGCACTTTCATGCCCCTTTGGGAGCGGCGCGAATGATCATCGCTAAGAACGGCGATGTTATATGGGGCCGCTCAAGTCTTCTCGGCGGCGATCAAGGTGGAACCATCGAACTCGGGCACGGGACGAATGGGATGAACCCATGGTCGGGAGGACGGCCGTACATCGACTTCCACTATGGCAACGGCCGAGTGGAGGACTACAACGTTCGTATCATCAATTGTGAAGACGGCATGTTGCGTGTGGCGGCGCAACGATTTTCAACCAGCGGACAGGCTATATTTCCAGTGGTGCAAATCACCGGCGGTTCCGATCTCGCCGAGCCGTTTGTTGTCGCAAGCGACGAAGCGACGAAGCGACGCAGCGACGAAGGGGAGGAGCAAGCCCCCGACGGCGCGGGCGGCGGTCCCGCAGCCAACTCGCAACGCGATACCCGCGACTCGCAACTCGCGTCGCCGCAGCCGGGGATGGTGGTGGTGATCGATCCGGCGAACCCGGGGCGGCTGAAGCTGGCGTCCACGCCGTACGACCGCAAGGTCGCCGGCGTCATCAGCGGCGCCAACGGCCTCAAGCCGGGAATGGTGATGGCGGCCCTGAGCGACGAAGCGACGAAGCGACGAAGCGACGAAGGGAAAACGGAAACCCTCACACCGTCCCTCTCCCTGGAAGGGAGAGGGGGAGGCGCGGACGAGCATCCTGTCGCGCTGACCGGCCGCGTGTACGTCTGGGCGGATGCCTCGTACGGTCGGATCGAGCCGGGCGACATGCTCACAACAAGCGCCACGCCAGGCCACGCGATGAAGGCCACCGATCGGGAGAGATCCTTCGGCGCGGTGATCGGCAAGGCCATGAGCAATCTCGACAAAGGTAAAGGCTTGGTGCTGTTACTCATCCAACCCCGTTGATCGGGAAAACTAAAATGAACCGAGACCCAGCATACTATCATTCGGTAAGCCTTATCGGCTTGCTGTTCTGCGTGTCGGCAGCATTTAGCGCACCCCGAAGCTGGTCAGGCAGCGTTCCTGGCTGGGCAGGTCCGGGCACACCGATTTCGACGGGGCTCAACGTTGACCGCCGCGAATTCGTCACCGTTTCCGTTAACGGCAGCGTTTGCACGGGCGACGGCGCTCCGTGGAATGGACCCGGTGGGACTTGGTATCACGAAACAGCGGCGTATGCTTACACGACGGGGACCGTCAACTTGCTCCTGCGCCGCGTGGACGGCAGCGCAGTACATGAGAATCACATTCCTATCGAAGGCGGACAGAGGGCTTTTGTTTCTCCCTATCCGGGTTCGATCTACGCCTATGTGAACGACGACGCGCCCGATGATAATCAAGGTGTCTTCACCGTTACGATCTCGATCCATCCCGCGAGCACCGGCGACCAGGACGGCGACGGACTCTCGGACGCGATGGAGGACGCGCTGCTTGACTTCTACGCGCCGGAATTGCGTTTCGATGCCGACGAGGATATCCGACCGTGTGATGCGTACTGCTTTCTGCGCGTTTCAAAGCTACGTGACGACACGAACGGTAGCTACCCGCTGACTTTTTATCGAGCCCCGTTTTATCCCGAATGGCACCTCGCCCAGTTTACGTCTAAAGGAGTCTCAACGAATATACTCGATTCGTACGCAAGCGGACGCACGAGTACCAACATCGACGACGACTACCGCGATGGCTGGGACTGGGCGCGTGTGCGCGCAGCCGACAATGTGGGCCTTTACGGACACGTAGTCCAAAGTGCTGCAGGTGTCATTCAAGTCCAGTATTGGCAACTGTTTGGATTCAACGACGTCGACGTTACGGGCCCTGACATCGGCGAACACGAGGGCGACTGGGAACTTTTTGAGGTCTTCGTGCCTGCTGCGGATCCGTTCAATGTGAATGCCGTGCTCGAGATGCGCTGGCATGCCCATGGCAACACTCCAGCCGGCGCTTGGTGGACCGCTGGTCACGGGTGGGGCTGGTCGAGTTCGGCGTGGTCTTGTTCGCCCATTGGATCGTTTCCATGGCCCCATAGCGGTCCGCCGTGGCAGCATGCGCCGATTCTGATCGAGGCGGGTACCCACGGGTTTTATCCCACGGAGTGGGATTGCCTTGCCGCAGGCAAGAATCGTGGTAACTGGTACAGTTACGTACCGCCTGTGGTTCCAAACGTCGGCGAGATTCGGCGGCCTCGCCTCTTTTTCGAAACGGTGCTCCAATTCAATGGCACATGGGGAGAAGAGGAGAATTACGCCGAGCCGCCACACGGACCGATTCTGCAACGGTGGATTGACGGAGGGCCCACAGATGAGGCGCGATACGTCGGCAAGTGGAACCACGGCCGCTCGCATCCAAACGGCCTAGCGCCTCTCGGCCGCATCTCTTGGCCGCATCAAAGCGTCAGCTCCGCCGTGGGTAACGCTGCGAGCGGCCAGACGATCCTCATCTTTCCGGGAAGCTACGATGCAAGCGGTGTGACCATAACGAAGGCAGTCACGCTCCGTGCACCGCACGGGGATGTCACGATCGGGCAATGAAGAAGATTACGTATGAATCGGAAAGGTGCTCTATGCCAGCAAAGACGAAACGACATGTGGAGTTGGCAGGACTGCTCCTAGCTATCGTTGGGGTGGCGGGAGCTTGGCTTTGGGTGCAGGCGTCGCGGGCTGAACCGATCGCGCCGGACGCTCCGCTTGCGTCCGCTGCAAGCGGCGATGCCTACACGTTTGAGTGCGTGTCGATCACCTCGGGCGGCGGGCCGCTCACCGACCCGGCGACGGGGGCCGATCGCGGATTCGCCGTCGTCGGCCAGACGGCCCCGGGCGTGATGACCGGGCCGGGCTACACGCTCGAGGTCGGAATCGTGCCGTGCCTCTTCCGGGCAACGCCGGGGGATTTCGACGGGGACGGCGACGCGGACTTGGGCGACTTCACGTTCTTCCAGGGCTGTTTCAATGGCCCCAACCGGCCGTACGCGCAGCCCGCCGGGTGCGGAAACGCGGACTTCGACACCGACGCTGACGTGGACCTAACCGACTTCCTGGCGTTCCAGGCCTGTTTCAACGGCCCGAACCGCGCCCCGGCATGTATGTAGTGAGTTGCGAGTTCAGAGCGGCGAGTTGGGAGCTTGCCGGAGGAGCGATGAAGCGACGAAGGGCGAAGAAGCGATGAGCGGAGGAGGAAGCAACCGAGCGACGAAGGGGCGTGGTTTGTTCCGAGCTTGGCGTGCATACGTCTCGACGGGTGCGGGTTATAGGGTCGGCGCGGCGGCCGCGGGTCATGGGGCCATGACCGACCGGTCGGCCGCGTTGCCCAGGAACGAGAGGACGCGTTCCACCTCGTTCCGACTGCCGATGATCAGCGGCGTTCGCTGGTGGATGGCCCTCGGCTCGATGTCGAGGATCCGGCGGTGCCCGTCGGTGGCGATTCCGCCGGCCTCCTCGGCCAGGAGGGCCATCGGGTTCGCCTCGTAGAGCAGGCGGAGCTTGCCCTCCGGCGCCTTGCGCGTCGGCGGGTAGAGAAATACCCCGCCCCGCAGCAGCGTCCGGTGGAAGTCCGCGACGAGGGAGCCGATGTAGCGGAGGTTGTATCGCTCGGCCTTGGCCCATTCGAGGTAGCGGCGAACGCCGTCGGGGAACTCGTCGCGGTAGGCCTCGTTGATGCTGTAGGTGCGGCCGGAATCGGGCATACGGACGTGCTCGTCGTGAAGGACATAGGCGCCGATGGCCGGATCCAGCGTGAACATGTGCACGCCGTGGCCGGTGGTGTAGGCGAGGACCGTGCTGCCGCCGTAAAGGACGTAGCCGGCGGCGACCTGCTCGTAGCCCGGCTGGAGGATGTGGGCCATGGCGTCCCCGGGGGCGGCGTCCTTCTTCTCGCGAAGGATGGAGAAGATGGTGCCGATGGAGACGTTGACGTCGATGTTGCTGGAGCCGTCGAGCGGGTCGAAGAGGACGATGTACTTCGGGTGGTCATCCTGGGCCTTGATGATGCGCGGCTCCTCATCCTCTTCCGAGACGATGATCCCGACGTTGCCGCGGTAGCCCAGGCAGCGGAGGATGGTCTCGTGGGCCAGGACATCCAGTTTCTGGACGACCTCGCCCTGGACGTTGACGTCGCCGGTGGCACCGAGGACCTCGACGAGCCCGGCCCGGCGGATCTGGGCGGCGATGATCTTGCTCGCCAGCGTGATGCCCGACAAGAGAAGGCTGAAGCTCCCGCTGGCGGTCGGGTGGGCCTTCTGATCCTCGAGGATGTGCTGCTGTATCGTCACGATCTCGGAAGCCATGTCCGCGTTCCTCCGGGGTCGGTTTCGCTGTGCTCGTTTATCCGGTAGAAGGCGATCGGGCAAGTGGTCCGCGGGGTCGGCGCGACGGCATCGTCGAGGCGACCGCGGTCCGGACAGGTCGTATAATCCGGGACGCGCCCGACGACGCAAGGACTGCCTGCGGCGCGCGATGAGACGCGTAGGGCGTGCCAGGGTCGACGGCGGCGTCTGTGCATGACCGAGGGCCTCGCGGCTTGCGCGGTCCGGCGGCCCTGTCAAGACAGTCTGCGCGGGGTTTCCGAGGACGCTCGCTCGCAGCGGCCGGTCATCCGGATTGAGACATGGCGGGTATCGAGAAAGCTCCGGAGGAAGTGACGGCCGTTGAGCGGTCTCCTGCCGACGAGACACAGGCTACGCCGCCGGGGCCCGCCCTGCGCGTGCTGTTCGCGACGATGCAGTTCGGCCGGGGGTACGGTCAGGGCACCGAACGGTATGTCGCCATACTGTCCGATGGGCTGCGGCGGCGGGGGCACGCGGTGACGGTCCTCGCGGGCGATCCCGAGCGGCGCGGGCCGAGCCTGCCGGCAGGAGCGCCCGTGGACGGCGAGCCGGGGGTGCTGCACCTCCCGTCGCGAGGGTGGATGAGCGTGGAGGGCCTGCCGCCGGAGGCATTCGAGCCGCTGCTTCGGCGGGAGCGGCCGGATGTGGTGCATGTCGCCAACCCGGCCCATATCGGCGTGGGCCTGTTGCATGCCGCCGCTCGGACAGGCATCCCGACGGTCGTCACAATCATGGATTACTGGTGGCTCTGCCCCAAGCACACGCTTCAGCATTGGCAGCGTGGCACCTGTGACGGGAACGTGGGCTGGCGCGAGTGTGCGCGATGCATCGCCGCCGGGCGTCGCGACGCGCTGTCGCACCTTCTGTCGGCGGTGCCGGGCGTTCGGAATGCGGCGCTGCCAGCCCTGATGTTCCTGCGGTCGGTCATGCGGGGCCTGCCGGTGGCGGAGATCCGCCGGTGGAAGGGGCGGCAGCAGTACCTGCTGCGGACGCTGCGGTCGGTCGACGCGGTCATCTGTCCGTCACAAGCCGCCGCCGCACTGGTCGGGTCTCGAGTAGATTCGGGACGGGTCCACGCTATCCCCTACGGGCTGGAGGCGCGCTGGTTCGAGGGCCGACCAACGACGACGACGCGCACGTCGGACGCGAAGGACCCCGAGGGGCTGACGATCGGCTATGCCGGCGCGCTGGCCCGGCACAAGGGCGTGCACCTGCTGCTGGAGGCGGTGCGACGCCTCGGGTGGACGCAAACGCGGGTGCGGCTGGCCGGCGGAGGTGACGATAAGCGGTATCTTCAGCATCTGCGGGAGCTTGCGGCCGGTCTGCGCGTCGAGTTCGTCGGGCGGCTGCCCTCGGACCGGATGCCGGAGTTCTTCCGATCGCTCGATGTGCTGGTTGTTCCGAGCCTGTGGCCGGAGAACCTGCCGATCGTGATGCTGGAGGCCCAGGCGTGCGGGCTGCCGGTCCTGGGTAGCCGTTCGGCGGGCATCGCGGAGATGATCTCCGATCCGGGTTGCCTGTTTGATGTAGGGTCCGCGGCCGACCTGGCGGACCGGCTTGCGGCCTGGGCACGCCGGCCCACCGCCGCGTCGGCCGGGGCCGTGAGCACGGCGGCGACGATGATCGATCGCACGCTGGAGGTGTATCAGGCCGTTTGTCGGGCGGTCCCCGATTGCGGCGAGCCGAAGGCACCGTCGACGGGAGCGGGTGCCGCAGATGCAGCATGGAGCAATGGGATCGCTCCTCCCGGACGGCTCCGGCGGTTGCGGCGGTGCATTGCGCCTGACGGAAGCACGCGGCATCGCGCGCTGCGGGCGACGAACCTCCGGGCCCAGGCGTGGTGGTTTCGGGCGCGGGCGCGGCTTCGCCGGCTCGGCTTGCCGGTCGCCATGTCATGGCACGCGTTCGCGTTCGATCGGTTCAAGCGTATGCGGGCGCGGCTGTGCGGGGGAAGCCTCGAAGCGCTTCGCGTGCCTGCACAAGAAGGTCTTGTCTCGATTGTCCTGCCTGTGTTCAACGGTGAGCCGTACCTGCGCGAGTCGCTCGACAGCATACTGGCGCAGACATATCGATCGTTCGAGCTGATTGTGGTGGACGACGGCTCGACGGACGGCACGCCGAGGATTCTGGCGGCCTATGCCGCGCGGGAGCCGCGGATGCGGGTGCTTACGCAGGCAAACCAGAAGCTGCCATGCGCGCTTTCCCGTGGCTTTCGCATGGCGCGAGGCGAGTTTCTCACGTGGACGAGCGCGGACAACCGGATGCGGCCGGACTTTCTGGCGAGGATGGTCGCGTGTATGCGGCGCCATTCGGCATGGGACATGGCATACGCCAATGAGGACATCATCGACGAGGCCGGACGGCCGCTGTCCGAAAGCGAATGGTTCCCGCTGTACCAGCAGCCTGTCGGCAGCCCGCATATTCACTTCCCGACGGACGCGTCGGAGCTGAACACGCGGTCGGACAATTACGTGGGGGCGGCATTCCTGTATCATGCACGTGTGCCGTTTCTGCTGGGCGAATACAGCCGGTGGCGGTTCGGGCTCGAGGATTACGACTATTGGATGCGGATCAACGACCTGTTGAACCTGCGTCACGCAGACTTCGATGAGCCCGTCTACGAGTACCGGCTCCACGGCCGGTCGCTCACCAGCCGTGCGGGCGAACTGAGCGGCCCACGAAACCGACGGCGGCTGAACGTCTTCGATGATTTTCGGCGAGACTCGTGCGCAGGGCCCCTGGTGTTTCGGATCGAGGGCGGCGAGACCGGGGCCGCGGTCGTCGGGTTCGTAGAAGGTTTGCGGCGAGCGGCCGCCGCCGCGGGGCACCTGACGCCGGATTGGACGTGCATTCGTGCCTTGGAGCTTCCGCGCCTGTGGGTGCCGGTCGTGTACGTTCGCGCGGTGGGCCGTTCCAAGTGGATCAAACCGCCGCCCGACGAGTTGCCCCGCTCGGCGCTGAAGGTCCTGGTGGCTATCAGCGACGGCCCGCTACCCCCGGAGGTGCCGCCGGAGTGGGACCTGTGCCTGGCATGGTCGGCGGCAGCCGAGCCGCAACATACCACCCCACCGTGGCAGGGCTGGCTGGCGACGAGCGACATGGATGCATTGCTCGCGGTGATCGACATCCGGGCGCGATCGGGGCAGTGGGCCCTGATTGAGGCGGAGGCGGCAGCACCGCCCGTCCCGGCTTACAGGTTCTCCGTCATCATTTGCACCAACGCTCCAGGGGATTCGTTGGCGCAGGTGATCCGGTCGGTAGCGCGTCAGGACATCGCTGTGGACGAGTACGAGATCATCGTAGTCGACGGAGGCGCACAGGAAGGCGTGCAGGCCTTGGTGAAGCGGCTTCGGGGTGAGCTGTTTGCGAAGAGTCCGGAGCGATTGCGATATGTGACGTGTCCGGTTCCGGGGCCCGGCCACGCGTGGAACGCCGGCATCGCCGAGGCGAGGGGAGAGATCCTATGTTTTCTTCCCGATGATGCGGAACCGGCGGAAGACTGGCTGGCGCAGACGTGGGCAGCGTATCGCGATCACCCCCGCGTTGGCGTGGTGGGCGGTTGGACGATGCTGAGACTTCGCGACCCAATACCCGACTGGCTCGCGCCGGACTGGTGGCCCTACTGGGGGCACTTTTGTCCAAACGTCGGGCCGTACGCCGAGGTGCAGGAATGGCGGGACCTCCCGCGAGGCGCGAACTGGACGGCGCGGCGGTGCGCACTCGTGGAGATCGGCGGCTTTCGGACGGCACTGACGGGCTCCGGTGCTGCGGACAACTGGTGGCAGCAGTTCACCGCCGCATGCCTGATAAGATCTCTCGGCTACACGATCACGATTACGCCCCGAAGCCGGGTGTACCGTGACGTCGAGGCGGGGAGATTCACCATCGAGCATGTGCAGCGCAAAATCCTCGACGAGGCGGAACTGAGGTATCGCTGCGCACAGGATCTGTATCAGCCGATGGAGGGTGCCCTCGGCGGGGCGTGGCGATTGGGGCGCGCGACGCTGGGCGCATTGTCGGCGTTCGCCGCCACGCGAGCGGACCGGGCGAGGCACTTCGCGCATGTGCGTGCGGAGGCGATGGTCCTATGGCGTCGGATGGGCGACGAGTGGCGGCGGCGACGCCCTCCGCTCGCAGGGGCTGAATGACCCCGTCGTCGGAACGAACTGACGGCCGTCCCGCGCCGCATTCGCCGCGTTCGGTTCGTTTCAGGAAACGACAACTCCGCGGGGATCGGCCCACGTCCACGGCCTCGCCGCCGCCGCCTCTCCGCCCTGGAGCAGCCAATGAAACAGACGCGGATAGATCGCATACGCCGTTCGGTAGTCCAGCGATGCCGATAACGCCGTGTTGCCTCCGGGCGTCGCCGGTTCCTCCAGCACTCGGCGCATGGCAGCGGCCAGATCGGCAACGAACCGCGTGTGATCGGCCATCAGGTAGCCGCTCAGGCTGCTCCGGTCGAGGTCCAGAACGGTTTCATAGGGCGGCGCGATCAAGTGTCCGCCGGCCGCCGGCACCAGCTCCGGCGCGCCTCCGACGGCCGTTGCGATCACGGGGAGCCCCATGTATACGGCCTCCGCGAGGGCCAGGCTCCATCCCTCCCAGAACGACGGCAGCAGGAACGCATCGGCCATGGCGTAGTACTCTGCGACGGCTTCCTGGAAGCCCGCCAGCACGACCGAATCACCCAGTTCCCACCGCGCAATCTCCTGCCGAACCTCCGCGACATAGCGGTCGTCCATCGAGGCACCTACAAACACCGCCCGAGCCTTCGGGAAATCCCTTCGGACCTGGGCGAGCGCCGTCACGATGAGCTTCTGGGCCTTGTCCCGGTAGATCGAGCCGACATGCAGAAACACGAAGTCGTCGTCTCGAAGCCCCAGCGTTGCCCGCAGCTTCGCGCGGGCCGCCCGGCGGTCGCTTAACGCAAGCCGCGCCGGGTTCACGCCGTTTGGCGCGATGAGCATCTTGTCGGGCGGGAGGCCGAGCTTCAGGTCGGCATACATGGCCGTGTTGCCGGACGTACAGAGATACGCCGAAGTGTGCCGGTCGTTGGCACGATACGCATCAATCATCTCCGGCGTCAGGAACACGTAGCAACTGTGCACCGTCTGAACGAACGGAATCCCGCGCTCGGCGGCGATGGCCGCGCCGAACACGGAGAAGTGCGCATTGACCAGGTCGATTCGCTTCTCACGGAGCAAACGCCGATAGCAGGCCTCGCGGCTAAGCGTCGGCAGCGTCAACACGTCCAAGCCCGACCGGCGCGCAGCCCCCGCGGCCGGACCGGTCCGGCCGAGCACCAGCAGGCTGACGTCGAACCCCCGGTCGCGAAGGATGTTCGTCGCGTCGAGCACGACCTGCTCAAGACCGCCCTGTGAAAAGTCATCCACCTGGACGAGGATGCGGGCGGGATTCTTCGACGCCCGGCAGGGTTCCGGAAGCATCCGGTGCCTCACATCGTCCGCGACCGTGCGCCGCACGAACACACGGCTATTGGCGACGGCCGTCGCCAGTGCGAGAGAGTCGGCCTCTCCGCACCCGGCGAACACGTCGCGGGTGAAGAGTCGCGCGCGCGAGGCGACCGCCGCTTCGGGGCAGAGGCACGCATCCACGAATCGTCGCAACGCGTGGCGACAGCGGTAGGGCGCCGCTGGATCCGCATCGAAACAGAGAACCACGCTCGCAGCGCCGGTCTGCGCCGCCAACGGCAGCCGGTCGACCGCCGCCGGCGTCACCAGCAGAAGGGTCTTCTCGGGGAGCTCGCCGTCGGGCTCCAGGTCAGCGAGCGAGCGAAGGACGTGCCCGCCCGAATTCGCGGAAGCGAAAGACCCTCGCACGGCGTCGTCCGCGTAGATCGTCCAGGGTCTGCGGTAGAACTCCGTCCTCTGACGCTCGTAACGCATCAGATTGCGGACGCGTTCGGCGATCCGGAGCTCCGCGGCACGGGCGTTCAGCGTGTTGTCGTGAACACGGTAGCGGTAGAGGATTTCGTCGGTCCCGAGATGGGCGATGCGAAACAGCGAGTTCATCCGCATCCAGTAGTCGTAGTCCTCGCATCCGAGTTCGGGCGCGTACTCGCCGAGGGCTCGCCCCGCGCGACTGCGATAGAGGAAACACGCCCCGATGAAGTTGTCCTCGACCTGATTGAGCGCCGACGCATCGCGGGGCAGGCGGATCTCCGGCGAATCGGGCCGTGACCTGTTGTGCGGACGGAAAGCGAGGTCCCGCAGCGGTTCGCCACGGTCGTCGATAGCGAGGTAGTCGGCGTACACCATGTCCACCTCGGGATTCGCCCGCAGAAACGCGACCATTCGTTCAAGCTGCCGAGGCTCCATCAGGTTATCCGCCGACGTCCACGTCCAGAACTCCCCGCGAGCAAACTCGAATGCATTGCTGAGCGCCTTGGGCAGTTTCTGGTTCGGCTGCGTCAGCAGGCGCACCTTCGGATGACCGATGTAGTCGCGGAAAACGCCTTCGACGTCGTCAGATGAACCATCGTTGAGCACGATCAGCTCGAAGGCTTCGTAAGTCTGCGCGAGAACGCTTTCGATGGAGTCGCGCAGCAGGTCCGCTTGGTTGTACACCGGCAGGATCACGCTCACGAGTCCCGGCACGTCGCCGTCATGCGGCCCCTCCGCGGGCGCACCGGGGGTCCGATCGCCATGTACCGAAAGAGATTGCCCATGCTCGGTCGCCCGGCGGGTCCGCGCGAGCGCATCGGCGGCGGCGCGGATGCGTGAGCCGGCATTCCGCAAAGAGAGGGACCTCGCCCCGCGCATCGCCCGCATGAGCAATCGTGCGAAACGCTCCCGCAGGCTGCCCCGTGGAAACAGGAAGAACCGCACGCGGTACATCGCCTGCAGCACGGCCCAACCGGTGCCCCCGGTGATTTCCTGAAGCCGGGCCTCAAGTTTCAGCGTATGCTGCACCTCTCGGTCCAGCCGTCCCGTCAGGGTTTCGGCCCACTCGTGGACCTCGTTGTAGCGGGCCTCCGCGGCCTGCCGCAGGCGATCCATCTCCGCGAGCTGCTGCTCCCGCGCCTCGACCTGAGCGCACTTCTCCCGAAGTGCCTCGTCCGTTTGCCGTCGTTGCTGCTCGGCCCGAGCCAGCTCCTCCTGCAACTCCTGCATGGTCCGCTGCAGTCCACTGAGACGGGCCTCGGCAGCGACCTGCAGCGCGAGTGAGTCGCAGAGGGCGGCTTGCAGCACCGCCCCGTCGAGCGATTCGTGATCGCCCTGCCGCCACAAGGGGGGAGGGCAGCGTCCCGGCGCGGCCTTGACCGTGCCTAGCACGGCCAGCAGATAGCACTTCTCCGAGGTCGGTACCAGCGGGGAGCGATGAACGGCGAGAATCGCGTCGCGGAGATGCGGCTCAAGCCCCGGCGCGTTCCGGATGAACTGCTCCGTCCAGTCCGCGCCGACATACGCCTGGCCCAGGTACCGCAGGCCGGCCGCTTCAAATGCCGACGAAAGGTCCGCGGGGGGCACTTCCCTGCCGAACGACCACCGACCGCCGGTGCTGGCCTGCATCCGCCAGATCCAATACCAGTAGCATCGCCGGCTCGGCACCATCGCGAGCACGTAGCGGCGGCTTCGCGTCTGCATGGCACGCAAGAGCTGAACCTGCTGCTCGAGCGGGTAGTGCTCCAGCACGCCTGCATTGAAGACAAGATCGTAGTCGGGGCGCCCGGGCTGCATCGCATCTTCGAGAAGTAGGACCGGCTTGTGTCCTTCGCGCTCGAAGATGCGCTTCGCGTAGTCGAGCGCGGCCCCCGAGAAGTCGAGCAGGTGAACCTGAAATCGTCCCGTCCTCGCCAACGCCAGGCTCTGCCAGCCGGCCCCGCATCCGACCTCGAGCGTCGTACCGCCCTCGGGGAGCAGATCTCCGATCATCCGGGCGAATTCGACGTTGAATTCGCGCAGACCCTCCGGCTCGTCCGACAGCGGCAGCGAGTCGTAGACGCGGTCCCACTTTTCCCGTTCGGCTCGGGCGTCGGGATCGGAGGGCCCGTCAGGCATCCCGTGCGGTTCGACTGCCGTCGACATCACTGCCCTCCCCGAATCGGTGTCGCCGGCTCGCAGATCTCGAACCGTACGGCCGGCAGAACGGCGGAGAACACGGGGTGGTTGGCCGTGACGCGAAACATCATTGCGTTTTCGACGAAGTCGAGGTATCGCCGCTCGAGCCCTCGAACGTCCTCCACAACGAGCACAAGCGCGTACTCGCCCGGAGCCAGAATGTTCTCGACCTCGAAGCAGAGCCGCATGGCCGTCCCCGCCCGCGGCGCCTCAAGGCGCAGACCGGCCTCCCAGGTCGTGAAGGTGATGATATCCAACCCCTTGGTGTTTCGAAAGGCGAAGCACACGCCAAGGCCCGGCACATCCACGTCGTAATCGGCGCCAATCTCGATCTCGATCCGCAGGCGGTCGCCCATCGCGAACGCGGATGAAGCACCCGGCGTCCCGTTATCCATGGCGAAGCCGCGAACGACAACGCCGCCGCTGCCCCATCGAACGAGATCGCGCCGCCCGTCAAGGCGCGTCAACTCCCGCGATGCCATCCGGGACGCCGGGCTCGTTGCGCCGACGTTCGAGGTATCTGCCGGCGGCCGCGCCCGACCCTGGGAGGCCTCAGCCGCGGGCCGGGGCGCCCGCCGCCCGAGCAGGAACTCTAGATAGCGGGCGGTCACCTCCCGGGGCTCGCCCACTTGGCGGACACCGCCTTGGTCAAGCCACACGGCAGCGTCGCAGAACGTCCTCACGGTGTCCACATCGTGCGTCACCAGGATGATCGAAGTGCCGCGCGCGAGAAGGTTCGACATGCGAGTCATACACTTGATCTGAAAAGCCGCGTCACCCACCGCCAACGCCTCGTCGACGAGAAGGATCTCCGGCTCCAGCAGAGCCTGGACCGCGAAGGCGAGGCGGACGAGCATGCCGGTGGAATATGTCTTGACGGGATGTTCGATGAACTCGCCTATGTCGGCAAACGAGGCGATGTCGTCGAACCGTTCCTCGATCTCCTGTTGCGACAGGCCCAGAATGGCGCCGTTCAGGAAGACGTTCTCCCGGCCGGTGAACTCGGGATTGAACCCCGAGCCGAGCTCGAGAAGGGCCGCCACGCGGCCGTGGACCTCGACCTGGCCTTCCGTGGGCCGCAGCGTGCCCGCGATGATCTGGAGCAGCGTGCTCTTGCCCGATCCGTTTCGGCCGATGATGCCGATCGCCTCGCCTCGGCGAACATCGAACGACACGTTCCGCAGCGCCCAGAACTCGTGATAGAACCGCCGCCGCCCGCGCCACAGGGTCTGCTTGAGGCGGTCGATGGGCCGGCGGTACATCTCGTAGCACTTGCCAACGTCCCGAATGGAAAGGGCGACGTCCGCGCTTCCATCAGGGTCGGCGGCAGGCATCGCACTTGTGAGCGCTCCAACGGCGCTAGAGGACATCGGCGAACCCCCGCCTCGTCTTCATGAACCAAACGTAGCCCAACTGCATGACGACCGCCGACGCAAACGTCACCGCCAGCATCGACGACCAGTCGGGCGCGCGGCCCCACAGGAGCGTGTGGCGGGCGTTCTGCACGAGGGGCGTCAACGGGTTGAACTGCATCGCCGCCCGAAACCCCGGCGGGACCTGCTCGAGCGAGTAGAAGATCGGCGACAGGAACATCAGCACCTGCAGGAGGACCCCGATGAGCTGGCCGATGTCCCGCAGGTACACGCCCAACGACGCCAGGAACCACGCCAGGCCCACCGTCAACATGAGCAGCGGGAGCAGGACCACCGGAAACCAGTACAGCGTCGGCGAGATACCGTGCGTGAACACCGCCGCAAACAGCAGCAGGACCGCGACGCCGATCAGGAAATGCACGAACGACGCCCCGAGCGAGCAGAACGGCAGGATCTCCAGGGGAAACACGACCTTCTTGACGTAATTGGGGTTTGCGATGATCAGGTTCGGCGCCGCCCCGAGCGTCTCGGCGAAAAGGCCGTAGATCAGCAGGCCCGCATACAGCGTGAGGGCGAAGCCGAGCATCGACGGATTGCCCGCGTGCGGCCAGCGAGCCTGAAACACGACGCCGAATACGAAGGTGTAGACCGCCAGCATCAGCAGCGGCAGGAGAAACGACCACGCGACACCCAGCGACGACCCGCGATATCGGCCCAGGACGTTGCGACGGATCAGTTGCCCGATCAACTCCCGATGAATCCAGAACGTCCGCAGCATCTTCGTCGGCCGAAGATAGTAACTGACGGGCAGAGAATGCGTGGTGATCAGGCTGGCTTCCGAACCCATAAACACCTTATGTTATCGTGGGAGAATCGCGGATCAAGGCTTGAAGACCGCTCGGTTCCTCTCGATCGACGGCGCCGTCGGCCGGTTCCTCGCCGAGACCGTTCGTCCGCTATTGCGTGGGTCCGCGGCGCGGTCCCGTTCTTCCTGATTGTTTTCACTTCCGCGTTTTTCCGCTTTCCCGCGCTGTAGTATGCAACGCCGGCGACCCTGTCGCCCCTCCATGCGGCGATCAGGCCGGCATGAACGGCGGGGTGGTCATGTGCCCGTCGACGAGCACCTCCGCGATGCGGGCGGCGGCCCGGCCGTCGCCGTAGACATCGACCTCGCGGGCCATGGCGGCGTAGGCGGCGGGGTCGGAGAGGAGGCGCGAGGCCTCCGCGACGATCCGCTCCCGCTGCGTGCCCACGAGGCGGACCACGCCGGCGGCGATGCCCTCGGGACGCTCCGTCTTCTCTCGAAGCACCAGCACGGGCTTGCCCAGAGCCGGCGCCTCCTCCTGGATGCCGCCCGAGTCGGTCAGGACCAGGTGCGCCCGCGCCAGGAGCGAGACGAACTCGCCATAGCCCAAGGGCTCCAGCAGCTTGATCCGCCCGCAACCGCCGAGGATCTCGCCCACCGGCTTCCGCACGTTCGGGTTGAGGTGCACCGGATAGACCATCTGCACGTCCTCAAACCGCTCCGCGATATCGCGCAGCGCGAGGCAAAGGTCCTCGAATGGCCGGCCGAAGCTCTCCCGTCGGTGGGCGGTCACCAGCACCAGCCGCGAGCCGTTCGCCTCCACCCCCGGCGGGAACGCCCCGTCGGCGATCCGCTGTCGCATCCATCGCAGGGCGTCGACCACCGTGTTGCCCGTCACGAACACCGCATCGGGGCTGACCCCCTCGGCCAGGAGGGCATCCCTCGCGCGCACGGTCGGCGCAAAGTGGTAGTCGGCCAGCACGCCGGTCACGCGCCGGTTGATCTCCTCGGGGAATGGCGATCGCTTGTCCCGCGTCCGCAGACCGGCCTCGACGTGCGCGACCTTCGCGCCGGCGATGTAGCCGGCGAAGGCGGCCGCCGCCACCGTCGTGGTGTCGCCCTGCACGACCACCGCGTCGGGCCGGAACGCGTCCAGGACGGGCCGGAGGCCCAGCAGGAGCCGGCCCAGCAGATCGGTCGCGTGCTGTGCCGTCTGCATGACCCGCAGGTCGGTGTCGGGCCGCAAATCCATCGCCCGCAGCGTGTCATCAAGCATCTCCCGGTGCTGGCCGGTGGAGCAGAGCGAAAGCGTCACCTCGTCGGCCCGGGCCCGCAGCGCGTGGACGACCGGGGCGAGCTTGATCACCTCGGGCCGCGTACCGAAGACGACGAGAATCCGCTTCATCACCGGCTCCTTTCGGGAGCTCTCTCCCAAGCGGCACAACCGTTTGTTCGCCGCCGATGTGCCGAAAGGGGAGTCTATAGGATGCCGGGCGGTGCTCGCAAGGCGCGTGAACTCGCGCGCACCCGGAGTTGTGGTAGCGGGACAGCCTCGCCCCGCACGGTTTCGCGCCGGTACGCCCCGCGCAGTTCCCGAGGCGGATGCGCGCCCGCGATCGTTGAAGCGAGCCGAGTCCCAAGCGCCGGCTCGCCCCTCCTGGTCTTAGGATCCTTCCCAAACCCCTCCCTTGCGGGAAGGGGCGCGAGGACCGCGGCGATAGACGCGTCCGACCCCGTGGCGGACAGACGCACAACCGCGTCCCGGAACGCCAGTCCTAGACACCCCGTCCGGCTCTCCGCCGTTCCCCATTCATCGTTCCGCGTCCATCGTTTCCTACGAGCACGCCGGAGCCCGGTTGGGACCGTTGAAACAGGTCTGGAACACAGCGAAGTCGCCCAGGTCGACGTCGTTGTCGTCGTCCAGGTCCGCGTCGTCGCAGTCGCTTGTCACCGGCGGGCGGTTCGGGCCGTTGAAGCACGCCTGGAAGCGGGCGAAGTCGGACAGGTCCACATCGCCATCCCCGTCGAAGTCGGAGGCCGGTGTCACCGGGCCCGGCGCGAACGACGCGCCCGTGACAACGATGCCCGCGGGCGTGCCGTCGGAGTACGTGCCCGTGGCCGTCAGCCGCAGGCGCTTCCCGCTGGTCGTGACCGTCGGACCGACCGGCGTGCAGGCGTAGCTCTGGACGCCCGAGATCGCGCTGCCGTCGGGCAGCTCCAGCAGGCCGATCGGCGAACAGCGGAACTCGCGGAGTTTCTGAACGGCGGGCAGCAGCATCGCCGCGCTCCACTCGTTGCCGGAATCGCCCGGGCAGTCGGCGTCCACATCCGCGAAGCTGAAGCTCGTGCCGTTGGCCACGCGCAGGGTCGCCAGCGACGAACCGAACGAGTCGAACAGCTCGACGTCGCACTGAGCCGAGCCGACGGCGGAGCAGTCGAAGGCGAACGAGCTCTGGCCGGCGACCGGGTCGTGCGTCTTGATGAGGCGGCCCAGCTCCTGGTTGTCGTCGTCGTAGGCCTTCATGATGATCACGTGCCCGCGGCAGCAGTTGCCCTTCGCGCTCATGGCAAGCGTGCCGGGCGTGCCCGTCGGGCCGGCGGCGACGCTGACATCGGGATGGCCCGTCGCCGACGACGCCTCCAACCAGCGGTCCGGCGGCGGATAGGCGCCGCCGGGCAGGCGCTCAAACAGCACGGCGCCGGGCTGTTCCGCGAAACACTCGGCGCCGAACGCGCCGATCGAACTCTCGGTGATGTCGAAGCCGGTGAGCCCCTCGCCGGTGACCTCCATCGAGGCGACGACGCCCGGCGGCGGCGTCCCGAGCGGCAAGCGAGGCGTCAGGCGCACCTCGACGATGTTGCTCCGCGGCGACCAGATCGCGCTGGTGACCGTGCCCACGGCGTCCCTTAGGATGGCGCGGTGCACGGGCCTGCGGACGGGTGGGAAGAGGCTGATGTCCTGGAGGCTGACCTTGCAGACCAGGCTCGGGGGGAAAGCGGGATTCGTCGAGGAGAGGTCCGTCGTGTACTCAAGGACGGCACCGGTGACGTTGCCCTGGTCAACGACCACGCCGCCGGCATTCACGAGCGCCCAGTCGATCGACTCGGCGCCGATCGAGGCGAAGTCGACGTCGTGCTGAATGGTGGGACCGGTGCCGGAACCGCCGATGCGGTGGGTGCCGTAGATAAGCCCGTCCCAGCCCCGAATACGGATCTTGATCTCCTGGACCGGCTTCGTGGTGGCGAGGCCGGGCGTCGCGCCCCCGTCCGAACTTTTGGCGAGCGTGGAGCCTGCGACGCCGGACGACCCGGAACCCACAAGCGGCGCGAGGTCCACACCGCACGAGCCGCCCCAATAACTGTTAAGCCTGACTTCGACACCATCCTCACCGCTGGAGCCGAGGTTGCGGACCGAGAGGCGCCGGCCGGCGACCGTTCCCAGCGTGGCGCCGCCGAGCGGTTGGTGCAGCAGGCCGCTGACGTATTTGCCCGCGCGCGGGATGGTGGCGCTCTCGATGACGAGGCCCTCGTCGTCAGTGCTGGTGATCACGCAACGATCGAGTCGTCCGAAGGTCGATGTCGCGCCGATCGGCTCGATGCGGAACGAGTCCACACCGGTCACCGGGGCCTGGCCGGGCAGCGTGACGGCATACCCGGCGCTGCAACCGATCGGCCGACGAATGACGACGATTCGACCGGGCGGGACGTTTGTACCGGCGGCCGCCCAGGATTCGGGCTGGCCCGGCGTACAGGGGCTTGTCAGCAGCGGCCGGGGGCTTCCGGCGGCGAACTCCGTTCCGTGCGGCGGGCCGACGACATTGCCGGAGGCGTCGAAGAGTGTCAGGTGGAAGCCCGAGGCGCCCAGCGAGGAGAAGTCGGCATCGAGTTCCTCCGTACCCGCAGCATCGGTGCTTTGCGTCTGACTGACGCGGGCCTCGTGACCCTCGTCGTCATAGAGCTTCATGATGATCACGTGCCCGCGGCAGCAGTTGCCCTTGGCCACGGCCACGTTGATGCCGCCGTTGTCCCGCGGCGGGTGGATCGCGACGCCGTCCTGACCCGAGCTGCCCAGGTTGTCCAGGCGAAGCGTCTGCCGCGTGGGCGATTCGCGCAACTCGCTCAGGTGCACCTGTCCGACGCCGGACGCGTGGACGCCGAGCGTGTGAAGGCCCGTATCGGAAACCGTCAGTTCCGTCACGCCGGACCCCGTCAATATCAGCGAACTGAGATCGGCCCACGTCGGCGGGCAGTTCTCCGGCAGGCCCGCGCATGGTTCCGGCTCCACCGCGATCGACTGAACGCCCGCGACCGGCTCGGTCGTGAGCCCCGACACCGTCACAACGACGTCAAAGAACCCCTGCAGTGCCTCGCGCATGATCGACCCGGTTCCGGAAACGACGTAGCGCTTGCCGCACGCGACCCCCGGCGCGGCATCCACCTGGAGGCCCCAGGTGAGCACGGCCCCGGACACGCTGCCCTGGGCCAGGACCTCACCGGCCGCGCCGAACAGCTTCCATCGCATGGCCGATGCGCCGATGTCGGTGAAATCGTACACCTCGGTCAGCAGGCCGTCCGGATCGCCGATGAGGCGCATGTTGCCTTTGATCGTGCCGTCCCAGCCCTTGGGCCGGATCTTGATCTCACGGGCCGCGCCGGTGGCGCCGAGCAACGGCGAAATGTCGACGGTAACACCGCCCCCACGAACGCTGTCGCACAGCACCTCGACGCCATCCTCGCCGGATGACCCGATGTTGCCGACCGCAGCGGTGCGATCGTCGAGCGGAATGACGACCGCCGCGCCAAGCGGTTGGTGCAACAATCCGCTCACGTACGTCCCGCCGGACTGGGCACTCGTCGCACCGCACAGCGCAGCCAAGGCCGCGCAACCCACGAAGCAACGATCGGTTTTCATTAGTCTCTCTCCAGGCGTTGAGGTTTCAGACCCATCGACGGACGCAGGCCTCCGCACAGTACGGCGGCAGGACGGCCACCAAGTGCCCATCGCGCGCACGCGCAATGGGCGCTTATAGGCTTGCGATGTCGGAAAGTCGAAAACCGGCCGGCAGAAATGCGTTCGACTTCGCAGCGATTCGACAAGACGACCGTTTGCGGATATGTCGCGTCGTGTGCCCGCCGCCACCAACCGGTTGGGATGGGGCCCTATCGGCCGTCGGCGTCCTGGGCTCTTCAGCCGATCTGCCGCCCGAGCAGCCGCGCGACTTCCACGCAATCCTTGTCGCCGCGGCCGGATACGTTGATCACGATCACCCGGTCCTTCCCGAGCGTCGGGGCCAGCTTCACCACGTGCGCGACGGCGTGAGCGCTCTCCAGCGCGGGAATGATCCCCTCCGTCTCCGACAGGAGCTGAAACGCGTCCAGGGCCTCGCGATCGCCGACCGCCACGTACTCCGCGCGGTTGGCATCCTTCCAGAACGAGTGCTCCGGCCCGACGCCGGGATAATCGAGCCCCGCCGAGACCGAGTGCACGGGCATCGTCTGGCCGTCGTCGTCCTGCAGCACATAGGTGTACATCCCGTGGATCACGCCCGGCCGGCCGCAGGCCAGCGTGGCGGCGTGGCGGCCGGGTTCCAGCGACGCGCCGCCGGCCTCGACGCCGATGAGCCGCACGCCCGCGTCGCCGATGAACGGGGCGAAGATGCCCGCCGCGTTGCTCCCGCCGCCGACGCATGCGACGATGCAGTCGGGCAGGCGCCCCTCGCGGGCGAGCACCTGCTCGCGGGTCTCGCGGCCGATCACCGACTGGAAGTCGCGGACGATCATCGGGAACGGGTGCGGCCCCATGACGCTGCCGATGATGTAATGCGTGTGCTCGACCGAACCCATCCAGTCGCGCATCGCCTCGTTGATGGCGTCCTTGAGTGTCTTCTGCCCGCTGTCGACGGACACGACGCGCGTGCCGAGCAGCTCCATGCGGAAGACGTTGAGCTTCTGCCGCCGCACATCCTCGGAGCCCATGTAGACGACGCACTCCAGGCCGAAGACGGCGGCCGCCGTCGCCGTCGCCACCCCGTGCTGACCCGCGCCGGTCTCGGCGATCACCCGCCGCTTGCCCATCCGCCGGCTGAGCAACGCCTGGCCCAGCGTGTTGTTGATCTTGTGCGCCCCGGTGTGATTCAGGTCCTCCCGCTTGAGGTAGATCCGCGCCCCGCCCAGCCGCTCCGTCAGCCGCCGGGCGAAATACAGGGGGCTCGGCCGGCCCGCGTAGTCCTTCAGGTATCCGTCCAGCTCCTCCCAGAAGGCCTTGTCCGTGCGGGCTTTCGCGTATTCCTGCTCGAGCTGGTGAATCGCCCCCATGAGCGTCTCGGGGACGTACTGCCCGCCGAACGGGCCGAACCGCCCGTGCTCGTTCGGCACCCGGGTCAACGATCCAACGGCCGACGCCGTCGCTGGTTTCATTCGATGCTCCTTCGTCGCGCGGGGTTCGCCGCGTG
>CAZTVU010000058.1:0-23159 GCA_964617025.1 uncultured Planctomycetales bacterium
GACCTGCCGACACCGCTGGATAAGCGAATCTGACCGACAGGCGTGAACGGTTACCCTGTTGTGCAAAGCTTTCCGGGCCGACAAGTGTCTTGCCGCCATTTCCAACACAGCGGGCTTCGTTACAGCCGGCCCTGTGCCGACGAGGAGTCTGCCGGCACTCTTCGGTTTTCGCTTATCGAGCCGCCGTCGTGGCGGCGGTTTGTGCGGCCGGTCGCGGCTTGAGGTTCGGCCAGTCGGCCAGGATGCGGCACGCCTCGTCCTGAAGCTTCGTGTATCGTGAGACGTCGTCATCGTCGTCCGGGCTGCTCGGGATGTTGTTGTAGATGAACGAGAACGCCAGCATCCGCCCCCCGCGGGTGCGAAGGTATCCGCTTGTGGACGACACGCCGCCGATGTAGCCCGTCTTGCCCCAGACGCGGCCGCGAAGCCCCGGCATGCGATCGCGCAGCGAGCCGTCGACGCCCGCGATCGTCAGGCTGGCGATGTACGCCTCGCGGTCCGGCCGCCGCCACATCGCGGCCAGCAGGTCGGTCAGCATCCGCGTGGTCACGCGATTCTGCGGGCTCAGGCCCGACCCGTCCATCGGCACCAGGCCGCGGTCGTCGATGCCGTGTCGGCGCAGAAACGCCCGCAGGGCCTCTGCGCCGCCGGCCCACGAGCCGGGCACATGCCGGCCGCGACGAGCCTCATACGCCTGCCCCGTCAGCTTGCAGAGGCACTCGGAAAACATGTTCTGGCTGTTCTTGTTGATCCGGGCGAGGATGTCCCGCATCCGCGTTTCGTGGACGGCGATGACCTTGTCCGCCGGCGGCGGCATCAGGCCGCCCAGCGGCGCCGTCGCCCGGCGGATGCGGCCGTTCAGGGGTATGCCGCGCGACGCCAGCTCCGTCCGCAGGGCGTCGGCGAAGAACGCGCCGGGGTCCTCCACGGGCTTGCTCTTGAGCTCCGTCGTTCGCGTGCAGACGCCGCCGAGCTTGTAGATGTTGCCGCCGGGCAGCTTGACGATCGTCGGCTCGCCCTGCGTGCCGCTGATGCACTCGTTGATCACGCGGATGTCCTGTACCGGCGGCATCACCTCGTAGCGCGCCGGCATGCCCTCCTCGGTCGGATGGACGGTGATGTCCACGGAGTTGTCGCAGAAGTTCAGGCCGGCGACGGGCGCGGCGTACCAGTGGAGCAGCCAGTGCTGCGGCCACGTCGGGTGGACGCGCGGGTCGGCCTCAAGCGCGGAGTCGTCGAACACGAGGTCGCCGCGGATCTCGCGGATGCCCCGCCGCTGGAGCTCCCGCGCCCAGTCCTCGAGCATCGCCACGGGCGTCCGGCCGGCGGCCTTCGCGAGCCGCGGGTCGCCCGTCGCCGGGTCGCCCGTGCCGATCAGCCAGAGGTCGTCGCCGTCCATTGCCAGGTACGTCCGGACCCGGTAATCCGCCCCGAACATGTCGAGCCCGGCCGCGCTGGTCAGCAGCTTGAAGTTGCTCGCCGGCGTGCACGGCTTGTCGGGGTTGCGCGCGTAGAGTTCGCGCCGGTCGCGAAGGTCCACCACGCGGGCGTGGATGACCGCGCCCGTCGACGACAGCCGGTTCAGGACGGCATCCAGCTCCGCCGCCAGTCGCGGGTCGTGGTCCGCCCGCGGAATGGCGCAGCCGATCGAAAGCGCCACGAGGCTCGCCGGCAACAACGCACACGAAGACGCCAGACGGAATCGCATTCGTTGCTCCTCACTTGAACACCACGTGGCAGATCGCCACCGCCGCCAGAACCCCCGCGAGGTCCACGATCAGGCCGGCGACCATCGCGTGCCGGATCCGGCGGATCCCGACGGAGCCGAAATACACGGCGATGATGTAGAACGTCGTATCGGCACTGCCGAAGATCGTGGAGGCCAGCCGGGCCTCGAACGAGTCGGGTTTGGCCTGGATTATCTCGCTGGCCATCCCCAGCGCGCCCGAGCCTGACAACGGTTTGAGCAGGGCGACGGGCAGCACCTCCGGCGGCATGCCGATCTTCAGGGTCAGCGGGGCCAGCAGCTCGGACACGAAGTCGAGCGCCCCCGACACGCGGAACATGCCGATGGCCACGAAGATCGCGACCAGGTACGGCAGGATCTGCGTGAAGACGTTGAACCCTTCCTTGCCGCCGGCGATGAACGACTCGTAGACCTTGACACGGCGGGCCATGCCGTACGCGACGATGGCGAAGAAGAGCAGCGGCACCATCAGCAGCGAGATCTGGTCGACGATCAGGCGGAAGAGGCTCATCGCTTCGCCTCCTTGTCGCCCTCGGCGGGATCGTGGGGTGAAACGCCCGCGGGTCGGCTCGTTTCTTCCGCCAGCGCCGCGCGGACGGAAAAGATCGGCAGCTTCGCCAGCAGGCGGGCGACAATCACCGCCACGAGCGTGGATGTCGCTCCGGCGATCAGGCACGTCCCGATGATCTCGAACGGGTCGCTGCACCCGGCGGACTTGCGGACCGCGATCAGCGTCGTCGGCAGCAGCGCCAGGCCGCCGGTGTTCCAGGCGAGCAGCGTCACCTGCGAGTCGGTGGCGATGCCCGCGTGCGGGTTGAGCGTCTCGAGCTCCTTCATCGCCTTGAGGCCGAACGGCGTGGCGGCGTTGCCCAGGCCCAGGATGCCCGTCGTGATGTTCATCAGCACGGCCCCGCTGGCGGGGTGGTCGCGGGGGATGCCGGGAAAGATCAGGCGGATCAAGGGGTGAAAGACGCGGGCGACGAGCTGGACGATGCCGGCGTCCTCGCCGACCTTCATCAGCCCGAGAAAGAGCACCATCGCCGCCACGAGGCCCAGGGCGATGTCGAAGCCCTTCCCGGCATACTCGAACGCGCCGTCCGTGAGGCTCTGGAGCGTCACCAGCCGGCCGCGTCCGACGACGGCGCCGTTGACGGCGACCTCGTAGGTGCCGTATCCGTTGTGGTCCCATGTCAGCAGAAACCCGCGGGGGATCGGGTGGGCGGCGATCAGGCGCGGGCGGTCCTTCTTCGCTGCCGGATCGTCCCCGGGGATCACCAGTGACCCGCCCGTCAAATCGAGTGCGTAGTCGTACGAGTGCCCCTCGTTCCGGGAGATGCGAATCGTCAGCGTGTTCACGCCGGCGCGGAGCCGGTCCGCGGGGATCGCGGTTCGCGTGGGGGCGTAGTGCTGCACCACGCACAGCGCAAACGCCGAGAGGATCATCAGGCCCCACACCGTGTTGATGTTGAGCAGGTAGCGCAGCAGGCCTCCGAGAAATCTCATCCGTTCGGGCCTCCGGGACAAAACGGCCGCGCGAATCGCCGCCTCGGACCGCGACGTGCCACCGCGCAGGTGGGAATACCCTACTCGCCCGCTTTGGCGAAGTCGAGAACGCGGGTGCGGGAAACGATGAACGAGGAACGCCGGAGCAAACCGACGGGAGAATAGCGTTCAGGGGGATGAGTTGCGCGTGGCGAGCCGGCGGCAGGGTGGGGCGGTGCAAAGGCTGGGACGAAGCGTTCCCTTGCCGTCCTTGCCTGGGGTTGGGAGGGCTCGCACAACCTTGCGGCGGCCGTCCTGGGAGAGGTCGATTACGGCCTTTCTCCAATCGCCTCGCGCGTTCATCTCGACGACGACCGGGCGCAGGTGGTTGGTTGGATTCGCACGCACGACCCTGGCCGGGACGCCGTCATCGAGTTCGACGCAACTGCCGACGGGGAACAGCGACACGCAGTCGAGAAACGCCCGGACCACGGCCAGATCGTATCGGCCAAGCCCGCCGCGGATCAGGATCGTCTTGACCGCCTCATGCGGCGGCAGGGCGGCCCGACGCGGGCCCGGCTGAACCATGGCCGCGTAGGCGTCCGCAACGGCCATCAGTTCCGCATAGTGGAGGATGTGGACGCTTGGGTGCCGGTGCGGATACCCGCGGGGGTCCGGCAATTCGTGCGTCGGGCAGCCGATCACGCCGGCGGTCGGCAGAAGGTCGCCAATCCCCTCGACGCGATCGACCGTCCGGAGCACGGGCGGCTCGCTCTCGGTTCGTTCGTGGACGCTCAGAGGATGAGGCCCTGGCCGGATGGCCGGCGATACGCGGAGCCTGCCGGCGTCCTGCAGGGCCGCTTCCAGGCCGATCTCGCCGGTCTGCCGTCGGTCGAGGCCGAGTTGAGCGGCGATGGCCATGCTCAGCAGCGCTCTGTTGACGCCGTGGTCGATAAGCCACTCCCGCGCCGGTTGCGCCAGGCTCAGGATGGTGGGAAGCAGGTCGAAATCCATTGCGACCATCGCCGCAAAGTCGTCGATGATCGCACGCAGGCCTCCGGTGCGCGGGGTCGCCCGCCCCCGCATTGCGTCGAAGACGCTCGCCAGGGCACGGCGCGCCTGCTCATACTTTCGCGTTCCGCGCCGGACCTCCGCAAGGAACTTCGCAAGCGGCGCACGGGGTCGCTCGGCCGCGGGTACCGGGCGAAGCAGGCGGAGCGTGCTCCACGCATCGCCGAGCGGTTCATCCGGCGGGCCTGTGATTCGCGTTCGGCACGGCGGCCGGTTGTGCAACAGTCTCATCATGTGATGGCGACCGTCTTCCATGCCTTGCGGCAAGGCAGCCCCGGCGAAGGCGTGGACCTGAGTGTTTGGTCGGATGCCCCGCGGGATAACTTGCGTGTCGTCCGGCGTCGTCTGCGGTTTGACACCCGGGTGGCCGGGCGTTACATGTTTCCCTCCGAGGTGGGCACGTCAGAATCGGGCAGAGACCGAGGTTTCTCGTGGCGGATGAGTTGCAGGTGGGACTTATCGGGCTGAGCGGGGGCGCCGCCCTTGTGCTCGAGGCCTTGCTGGCAGAGCCGCGGGTCCGCATAACCGCCGTCGGCGACCGCGACCCCGAATATGCGGTGCGGCAGGCGGAGGCGCTCGGGGCGAAGGCGTATTCCGACTATCGGTCGCTCATCGTCGAGCCACGGCTGGACGCCCTGTTCGTCGCCACGCCGCACTTCGCGACACAGGGCTACCTGAAGCTGGCGGCCGGACGAGGCACACCCGTCTGGAAGCAGGGGCCGCCGGCCCGGCGGTTCGAGGAGGCGCTGGCACTGGCTCGGGCCTTTGAGCGGGCGGTGCCCGGTGGATGCCCCCTGGTGATCGCCCGGGCCTGGCCCGCGGAGCCCGCGATGGAGGAGGCGGGCAAGGCGCTGCCCGGCCTGGGCAAGCCGTTTCTCGTGGAATCGCGAGTGTTCGTTTGTCGCGCCGAGGACCTCGATTGGCGCGGCGACAGCGAGCGTGCCGGCGGCGGGGTCCTTCTGCACGAGGCCTACAGCGCGATCGACACGGTGGTGCACTGGCTGGGGCCGCCCGCCGAGGTCTATGCCGCGATGAGCCGCTCCTCGCGCCCGAACACCCGCTACCCGTACGATACCGAAGACACCGCGGCGATGGTCCTCAAGTACGCCGATGGTGCCGTGGCCGTGTTCACGTCGTGCTGGACGGCCGGCCCGCCGACCGCCCAACTGACGATCTGGGGAACGAATGGCACCTTGCGGATGGACTCGTCCAGAATCGCGATTCTCAGCCGCGCCGGCGAACCGACGTGCACGCCGTTCAACCGTGCGCCGAATCCGTATACCCACCCGATCCAGGCATTCGTGAACGGCCTCACCGGCGACCGCAAGCGGATGCAGTCGCTCGCCCGCGACCACCTCTGGACGATGGCGGTGATCGAGACGGCGTATCTCTCGGCACGGACCGGAGAGGCCGAATCGCCCACGAAATGGTTCGACATGCTTCGCGCCGAAGGTCCCTCTCCGCTCGGCGGCAGGCCGCTCGACGATCGGCCGGCCGACGCGGCGGTCCCGGGGGTCGCCGATAATTCCGCGGGGTAGCGCGTCGGCGGTCGCGATTCACGCCGACCGGGCGGGGCGCTATCCCCTGGGGGCGGTCGGCGTCGGGCTTCGCGCGGCGATCCTCATTGTGCCGCCTGTTGTCGTACGATTTCCGCGGCCAGGCTTGCATCGGCGTTCAGCGCGCCCAATGCCTGGCTCGCGGCCGTTCGGATGGCCAGGGAAGGCTCGCGCAGCGAGAGCTGCGTGAGTGCGTTCATCTCCTCGCCGCTCAGGCGTCTGCCCGAGCGCTTGCCGGACTCCGCCAGGAGCCCGAGGGCGGCGATGCGCTGCGATTCGCTGCCGGCGGCATCCATCGCGAGCCGGGCGATGGCGCTCTGGGCGGCCGGGCCGGCCGACCAGGTCAGCGCGTCTGCCGCCTTCAGTCGCATGCCCTCGTCGGGGTGGCCGCAGGCCCGGATGAGAGCGGCCTCGGCCGCGGCAAACTGAAACACCGACGTCCCGGACACCGCGATGTCCCGCAGCGCGTCGGCAGCGGCCAGCGACAACGCAAGGGCCTCCTCCTCGGCGATGGGTTGGCGGCCGAATGCGGCCTGGGCCCGTTTCCACGCCCGATCGAACGACTCGCCCACCTGGGCCAGTTGTTCATCGCTCAGACCGCTGAACCCTCCGAGGTTCAGGTCGATCTGTTGCAACCGCTCATCGGCCTGGCGCGCCTCAAACCACACGCCCGCTCCGCCCGGCTTTGCCGCGATGATGACGGGCGCAAGTTCGAGCAGACGGTCCTTGCGAAGCTCCTGGAGGGCGCTGGATACGTTCGGCCCGTCCATGTCGCTTGCCAGCACGACGAGGTCGACGTTCGTCGCTTCCTCTCGGGCCCGGTTGGCCGCTTCCGCGAATCGGGCGGCGGCGATCACGCGTGCCTTGGCCCGCCTGGCGAACTCTTCCAACAGGCGCCGGCTGTCCGTGTTCGGGTCGACGATGACAACGGTGGGTCGGCTCCGCAGGTCAAGCGCTGATGCCAGCACGGGAACCACCTGCATCGCGCCGGGGAAGTCTCGCGGCGGCCGCGTCCGCGCCAGCGTCAGCGCGGCATTTATCCGGACCCGGATGTCCGGGAATCCAAGCGCCTGCAATACGGTCCGGCGGGCATCCTCGGTGCCGAGCAGGGCCTCGGCGCTGGCGATCCCGTCCAGGGCGGTGACGGCGCCGAGGGCGACGGCGGCATCGCGGTCCTTTACGCCGCGCGCCAGCGTGAGCAGGCCGACACGCGGGCCGAAGCAGCGGGCGAAGTACAGGCTCCGCGGGTATTCGCCGGGGCGCGTGGTGTCTTCCAGCGCTTTCGGGTCCGCCTGGACGGACTGCACGTCTAGGCCGAGCTTCGCCTCCCGGCGGAAGTTGGCTGCGGACCAGAGGGCGACGGCCTCGGGCATCTCCGGCTGAACGCCGAGGGCGTCCTCGCAGCACCGCATGCACATCACTTCCATGAAGACGGATCGGCGCGTTGACTTGAACGTCAGCTCCTTGCCGTCGCAGTACCAGACGTTGGCGAGCTCCTCCCGTTCATCCGGCCGCAGCGAGGGCGTGTTGGCATAGTACTGCTCGGCGAGGTGAAGGAACGCCGTCGGTGCGGGCAGGTCGGCGGTGCCGGGATTGGCGGCCAGGATCCGTGCTACGGCCTTCTGCGCCGTCTCCCGCACGGCGGCCGACTCCCGCTCGTTCGTGGCGATCCGCTTGAGGTACGGCAGCGCCTGCGGATAGCCCAACCGGCCGAGCGCGTCCATCGCGGTCTGCCGAACCGCGTCATGTCGGATGGAGAGGGCGATGACGAGCGGGTTGACGGCGGCCTTGCCCACCTGCGCCAGCGATCGCTCGATGAACGGGTAGAGGTCCTTGCGGGCCGGATCGACCATCCAGGCGATCATCCAGGGAATGGCGTACTCTCCGGCGTGTTTGAGCCGATCGATTCCGACGGAGCGCTGCGTCGGGTCCCCGGCCAGCAGTTCGATGGCCTTGGTGATCTGGTCCGGGCTTTTTCGATTCAGGGCCTCGCCCTCGCGGATGACGGCGAGGATCTTCTCCGCGTTTTCGGCGATGTTGCTGCCGCTGATGATCATCAGCAGCGTCTCGCGGCTGTTGCGATACTTGTTGGACAGGGCGAGCATCTCCCGGGCCGCGTCCTGCCGAAGCTTCTCGTACTCCTCCGGCTTGGTGTCGCCCTTGTCGGGCCGGATTCGCCGCAGGAGGGCCGTTGCATACGCCTCGGCCTTGGGAAAGCTGCCCATCCGTGCGAAGTGGAGGTAGTCCGCGAAGAGTTGTTCGGTCGTTGCGTCGGCCGGCGCCTGTGTCGGCTCCGTGGTCGCCGGCGTGCCCGACGCCGGCTCCTGGGCGAGGGCGGAAAGCCCCGGCGGCATCCAGGCGCACGCGGCCGCCAACATCAACAGACAAAACGGCTTGTGGATCGCGAGGGACACGCTCCAACCCATCGTTGCCCCGGTGCGCATGCCGGCCTCCGTTCAGGGAACCATCCGAGACAATCCCCGGATGGGCGGCGTGATTATAAATCGCGTCGCGGTCGCGTCAAATGGCGTGGCCGATTTCCCGGAATGGCCGCGCTGCTCGGCGGGAGCCTGTCGGTCGGGACTCTCGATGAGCCGACGCAGGTGCGACGCGCGTGCGGGCGGTATCCGAATGACACCGGTCGGCGTGGATCAGGTGCGCCTCGCCGTCCGGCCCGAAGGCGGCGATCTTCACTCCTACCGGGACATCACGGCTCAGGATGCGAAACAGTCCCGCGGCTCGTCCGTATCGTGCCCGGACCGTGCCGCGCTCGACCGGGATCATTAGAACCGCCGCCGGCGATCGATCAGGAACTGGATCAGGGCCCGGTCGAACGTCATGCCGGTGTCCACCTGGACGAAGTCCGCCCGCACCTCTGCGGCTTCCCGGCGGTATTGATCGATGAACGCCCGGATTGCGGCGAGGTAGTCGGCCCGCACGGCCTCGGCCTCCGCCACGGACGATTCGCCCGACTCCACGTCCTCGAATCGCTGCATGCCCGCGAAGGGGAACTGCGTCTCATCCGTGTCGAGTACCTGGAAGAGGATCAGGTCGTGGCCGCGAAAGCGGAGGTGGTGCAGGGCCTCGAGGACGCGGTCGGGGTCGTCGAGAAAGTCGCTGAAGACGATCATCAGGCTGCGGCGGCGGACGCGGTCGGCGATCGTGTGGAGGGCGGCGGCGAGGCCCGTACCGCGTCGAGGCCGCATGCGGGCGAGGTGACCCAAGATCGTCAGCAGGTGCGCCCGCCGACTTCGCGGAGGAAGGAACGTCCGCAGCCGGTCGTCGAAGCAAGCCAGCCCCACCGCGTCCTGCTGGTGAATCATCATGTAGCCTAGGGATGCGGCCAGACATACGGCATAGTCAAATTTGCTCATTCGCCCGCCGCCCTCGGGGCCGTGAGCCCCGGGGGGATAGGCCATGCTCTTCGAGATGTCGACCAGCAGGTAGCCGTCGAGATTCGTCTCCGCTTCGTACTTCTTGACGTAGAAGCGATCCGTCTTGCCGAATACGTTCCAGTCGATCTGGCGGAGGTCGTCCCCGGGGACGTATTTGCGGTGCTCCGAAAACTCGAGCGAGAAGCCCTGGAACGGCGAGCTGTGCAGTCCTGCCAGAAAGCCCTCGACGATGAAGCGGGCCCGCAGGTCGAGCCGTTCGACCTGCTGGATGACGTCGGGCCGGAGGTAGGCTTGTGCGGAGGCCATCGGTGGTGCCTACGGCGCGGGCGTCAGCGACCGTGTCGTCGTCCTGCCGTTCGTCTTCCTCGTCGCGTGGGCATCCGGTCCGCCCGCGCCGCTGGGCGGGTCATCGGGGTCCGCGGCCGACGCGACTTCGTGCAGCGAACCCGTCGCCGCCGGCGCCTCGACCGGCGGGGCCTCCCGCATGCGGCGTCGCCGCCCCCGATACACCTCGAAGGCGATCGCCGCGACGGTCGCCACGATAATGCCGGCGGCGATGTAGTGTTCCGCGTGGCGAACCTGGGTGAGCAGGGCTTCCGACTTTTCGCCGAAGTACCAGCCGAGGAACACCAGCGTCGGTACGCTGATCAGGGCGGCGCTGCCGTCCGTCAGGAGGAACTTCCACCACGGGATGCCGACGATCCCCGCCGAGACGAAGAGCACCGCCCTCGCCCCGGGCATGAAGCGGGCGGCGAAGATGATCTTGACGCCGTGGTCGTGAAACCGGGCTTTGGTGGCGGTGAGGGTGGCCTGCCGAAACAGGCGCGCCGTCCAGCGGTGTTCAAGGACGTGGTCGCCGAACCGGCGCCCGATGCCGAACAGCACCATGTCACAGCCGAGCACGCCGACCATCGTCAACGGGATCATGAAGGCCAGACGCGCCTTGCCGAGGTGGCACAGGTATCCCGCCGTCAGCAGCGGGATGTCCTCCGGAATGGGCACGCCGAACCCGGCCGCCATCAGCGCGAGAAAGATGCCCAGGTACGACGCATGCTGAAGCCAATCCATGCCCCTATAATGGTAGACGCGGTTCGGGCCGGAGACAAAACGCATGGATGATGGCTGCTGGTATCGAGAGGGTCTGCGCTTCGAATGCACGCAGTGCGGAAACTGCTGCAGCGGCGCGCCGGGATACGTGTGGCTGACGCGCGAGGAGATGGCCGCGATCGCCGCCCATCTCGGCATGGATGTCAAGCTGTTTGCGCGAAGATACGTTCGGCGCGTCGGCTTCAAGCACAGCCTCATCGAAAAGCCCGACTACGACTGCGTCTTCCTGCGGCGCGTCGACGGCAGGGCGCTCTGCGAGATCTACCCCGTGCGCCCGCTTCAGTGCCGGACGTGGCCCTTCTGGAACGTCAACCTCAAGACGCCGGAGAGCTGGGCCTGCGCGGCGGAAAACTGCCCGGGAATGAACTGCGGCGGCGTGCAGCCCGTTGAGCGGATCGAGCGGATTCGAACGGCGAAAGAATGGTCGGACGTCCCCTGAGTGATGAGCATGCCTCGGCCGTTCGGTCCGCGGCGGTTCGCGCCGACGTGCAAACGGCGATGCGGAGTCTCTACGAGGACCTTGATCGCTGCATCGCGCTGCGCGATCCCGTCTGCCGGAACCGCGGCGCCTGCTGCCGGTTCGGGGAGTACGGTCATCACCTGTTCGTCACGACACTGGAGGTCGCGTTTTTCCTCGCAAGGCACGGCGGGCAATCTCTCGACGGCTTGGAGCCGCCGTCCGATGGCGGTGCCCGGTCGCTCGCATGCCCGTTTCAACGGGGCGGTCGTTGCACTGCCCGCGAGGGGCGGCCGATGGGCTGTCGTATCTTCTTTTGTGATCCCGCGATGCGCGACTGGCAGGGGCCGATGACGGAAGAATACCTCGCCCGGGTGCGCCTGCTGCATGAGCGGCTTCAAGTGCCCTATGCGTACGTGGAGTGGCTCGCGGCCCTCGGTGCCGTGGGTTTGTAAGGGTGTGCGCTCCATACTATTATGGTGTCGCTCGGAGAGGGTATCGGCGGCCGTGACGGCGCCGTATGCGAGGGACAGGCGATGGAACTGTTCGCCGAACAGCGACGACAGGCTTACGCGAAAGTCGCCCCTCTCGCGGCGCGCCTTCGGCCGAAGACGCTCGATGAGTTTGTCGGGCAAACGCACTTTGTGGGCCCGGGCAAGCTGCTGCGGCGCATGCTCGACGCCGATCGGCTGACCAGCGCCATCTTCTACGGCCCGCCGGGAACCGGCAAGACGACGCTCGCGCAGATCGTGGCGGCCACGACCCGCGCCGCCTTCGAACAGGTCAACGCAGCGGCGGTCGGCGTCAAGGAAATCCGCGATGTGATCGAGCGCGCCCGGCGGCGGATCGAGACCGATGGGCAGCGGACGGTCCTGTTCGTCGATGAGCTCCACCGATTCAATCGCGCGCAGCAGGATGTGTTGCTCCCGGACGTTGAGAACGGCATCCTCATCCTGATCGGGGCGACGACGGAGAATCCGTTTTTCGCGGTGAACTCGCCGCTGGTGTCGCGCAGCCAGGTATTCCAGTTCGAGCCGCTGGACGAGGACGCAATCCGAACGCTGGTCCGCCGGGCCCTTGCCGACACGGAAAGCGGTTTCGGCCGGCTGCGCGTGGAGATCACCGACGAGGCGATCGACCACTGGGCCCGCGTCAGCGACGGCGATGCCCGCCGCGCGTTGACGGCGCTGGAGATCGCCGTCCTCTCACAGCAGAGCGGTTCGAGCGGCGATCCCATTCGCATCGACCTGAAGGTCGCGGAAGAGTCGATCCAGCGCAAGGCGATTCACTACGACGGGGCCGGCGACGCGCACTACGACATGGCAAGCGCCTTCATCAAGTCGATGCGGGGCAGCGATCCGGACGCCGCCGTTTATTGGCTGGCGTGTATGCTTGAGGCCGGGGAGGACCCGCGGTTCCTTGCCCGTCGCATCGCCATCTGTGCGGCGGAGGACGTCGGCAACGCCGACCCGATGGCGCTGGTCGTGGCGAACGCGGCGGCCGAGGTCACGCAGTTTGTCGGTGTGCCGGAGTGCCAGCTTCCATTGTCTCAGGCGGCGATTTACGTCGCCTGTGCCCCGAAATCCAACGCTTCGGCCGTGGCGATCTGGACCGCCCGCGAGGATGTCCGCAACGGCCGGACCGTTCCGGTGCCGCGGCACCTGCGGGACGCCCATTACGCCGGGGCGAGGCGGTTGGGGCACGGCGAGGGCTACAAGTACGCTCACGACTCCCCAGACGGTTTTGTGCAGCAGGATTACCTGGGCGTCGATAAAACATACTATGAGCCGACCGGCCGTGGCCGCGAGGCGGAACTGGCGCGGATGCTCCAGGCGAGGCGGAAGAATGACACGACCCTCGACTCCAGCACAGCCGACCGGGCAGGACGCCCCGGCTAAGAAAAACCTGCGGGACGCCGTGCGGGCCGTGCTGGCCAACCTCACGCCGGCCGAGGTCAAGGAGCGGTCCCTCTCCGCCGCCACTCTCCTCTTTCAGCAGCCGGAATGGAAGCGGGCCGAGATACTGATGCTGTTCCTCTCGTTGCCGAACGAGATTGACACGACGCCGGTCGCGCTGCGGGCCTGGCAGGACCGCAAGCGCGTCCTCGCCCCCAAGATCAGTTGGGATCAACGGCGGTTGCTGCCGATTCAGATCGACTCACTCGCGGATGCCGTCACCCATTCGGAGTTGGGCGTCCGGGAGCCCGCCGCCGGCGTCCCGATCCCCGTCGCCGATATCGATCTCGTGATCGTTCCGGGGCTGGCCTTCGACCCGATGGGCAATCGGCTCGGGCGCGGGCGGGGGTTCTTTGATCGGTTCCTGGCCCATCGGGACTTCAAGGGCGTGGCCTGCGCCCTGGCCTTCGAGGAGCAGTTCGTGGAGAAGGTGCCGGCCGGGCCGCACGATATCCCGGTCGATATGCTCGTGACCGACCGGCACGTGCGCCGGTTTGGACGCTAGGGCGGCTTGCCGTGTCGGGCGTTCATGGCGAGGTGCTGCGATGAACACACGAAACGCGGTCAGAGTCGGATGCGTTCTTTCGCTGGTCGTGGTCGGGTGCGATCGTTCAGCCGCGCCCCAGCAGAGTCACGCGGACGTCGTATCACCGACGGCGGCGTCGCCGGCGTCGCCCGCGCAGACCGTGGAGCACATCCACCGGCTCCGGATGGAGGGCCGATACTCGGAGCTTGCCGAGTACGTGGAGCCGCTGCACGCCACGGGTACGGTCGAGTTCCTCCTGGCCATGGATGAGCTCCTCGCGGCCAACGACGAGGCCCAGGCGGCGATCCGCGATTCCGCGCCGACGGCCCCGTCGGCGATCTGGGATCTCGGCGGTCTGAAAAACCGGCAGGGGGTGATGTCGGCCGACGTTCGAGTCGTCGAAGAACGAGTGCAGGGGACGGAGGCGAAGGTGACGGTGCAGGTGGCCGACCTCGTGCCGCTTGAGGTCGTTGCCCTGCGGAAGGTCAACGGGCGATGGGTCTACTGTCCGGAGAGTGACGTCGGCACCCTGCCCGAGTCGCTGCGAGGGCTTGCCCAGTGCCTTCGCCGAATCGCCGGGACGATCCGGCATGACTCCATGCAGGAGGCACAGATCGGCCGTGAGTTTCGATTGTGTGTCTCACCCCGCTTGAAGGCGATCGGGGCCCTGGCCGCGGGGCAGACCAAGACCGGTCGTTAGGCTCCCGTCGGCTCGCCGAATCTCGGCGTTTTTTCGCTTGGAGCGGACCGGGGCATTCTGCTACACTTCTTCAGAGGGTCTCGCGTGCCCCAGGGATGCGGTCGTCTGCCGTCGGGTTGACTGTGCAGGAAGGAGAAGCACTTCATGCTGTTCATGCGGGGGATATGCCGTGCGGTTCGTATCGGTAGGGCAGTCCGGCCTCGTTGGTGCAGCGTTTTCCTGGCCCTGATACCATGGATTTTATCGGACATTGTCGCCCTTGAAGCGGCGCTGGGGGTTGTCGGCCCTAACGATCGATGCCCGGTCCCTACGCCGTATCCGCCGTCGGGGGCCCCGTGGGGTGTCGTGAACAACCCGAGTTTCGAAAACGGGTTCACCGGCGGCGTCGCGAACCAGTGGGTCGGGTGGAAGGACGCGTCCTACGGCGGGACGGTCCATTTCGTCGGCACCGAGTATCGGGCGGACGGCTCGTACAGTCAGAAGCTCGACTTGCCGCAGCCGACAAGCGACTACCAGGAGGCGGGGCTTTATCAGCAACTCTATGTGGTCGCCGGCGCGACATACACGGTGACCGTGCGGATTTACATGGTGTTTCCGCCCGAAACCTACGCCGGCGAGGACCTTCTCGCGTGGCTGGGCGTCGACCCCTGGGGGCAAGCCAACGGCGACGGGCCGGGCATGCAGTGGGCCACTGAGGCGGCACAGAAGAACGTCTGGCACACCCGAAGCATTACGGTTCGCGCACAGCTTCCCGTTATGACGATCGCCCTGAAGGCCACCCGCAAGTGGCCGCAGCACGGCAACGGCGGGCGCGTCTGGTTTGACCAGGTCACGATCGCGGGGCCGGTGCCGACCGATCCGCCGCCCGGTCCGGAGCCCGATCCCGTAGACCCGGAAACGCTCGTCCCGGCGACGACCGGGCCGAACCTGGTGACGAATCCGAGCTTCGAGCAGGCCTTTGCCGGGGGCGTGTCTTCGGGTTGGAACAAGTGGTCCACCGTCGGCACCGACCCGTATCGCATCTGGAAGCGGTCGTTGCGCGTGGGGAAGGTAGGCGGGGGCCGGTACGACTGCGGGTCGCTGGATGCCCTGTGGCAGATGAACCCGAAGACGATACTGCTCTATGGCGGCGACCCGGAACTCGGGCACAACGGCGTGTACAACGACATCAACTACCTGAACGGCTACGCGATCATGGATGACACGATCGTGGTCGGCCGGCCGGCGATCGACCACCACGCGGCGAAGTACCTGACCGATCCGGTCTACTGGGGTCGATTCCTCGCCGACCGGCTGTACCTCGAGCAGCAGGAGTTCCCGCGGATCGACTGCTGGCAGGGGCTCAACGAGCCGGACTGGGGCGGCACGTTTCACCTCGTGTTGGCGTTCGAGAAGGCGTTCGCGGAGCGCCTGCACGAGCTGGGGATGAAGTCGTGCTCGCTGAACCTGTCGACGGGCTCGCCGGGCAACATCTGGCAGATGGTCGCGCCGGCGGTGCCGGGCTACCCGAGCTGCCCGGACCTGCTGGCCGTTGCCGACTACCTCGGGCACCACTGTTACGGCGGGCCGAGCGACGACCTGATGGTCGTCAACCAGGTGCGCGACGACGTGTGCAGCTTTGCGATGCGGCCGCGGAAGTTCAAGGACATGTACGATCGGCGCGGCCTGCGGTTTCCGCCCGTGATCGCCACCGAGGGCTCCACGTGGGGGGGCAACACCGCATACTGGGGCGACGCCGTGATGAGCAACGACCTGACGTCGATGGGCACGTTCATGAACGCCGATCGTTGGTGGTGCGGCTACACGAACTTCGTCGTCGGTGCATCGTGTTCCTGGGGCGGTTTCGAGATCGCGAACCGGCCGGCGATCATCGCCGCCGTCGGGGCCTGGAACGCGGACCACCCGGCGGACGCCGTGGACGGGCTGTACGCCCAGGTGTTCGGCTCGGGCGCCACGCATCCCAAGACGCTGTCGGACATGACGCCTCGGGGGCAGTTCACCGGCGGCATCAACCAGTCGATCTCGGGCCTGATCCCGGGGCGGCGATACCTGGCGTCGTGCTGGCTCAAGTACGAGTTTCGCGGGGCGCAGCCGACGCAGCTTGCGTTTCACCTCGGGATCGACCCGACCGGGCAGACGACCAACGGCAACGCGGCGACGATCGACTGGGGCGCCGACCAGATCGCCGACAAGGTGCGGATTCACGAGATCTACGCGCGGGCCTGGCGGACGTTCACCGCGTCGGGCGGCACGGCGAGCCTATGGCTGCGGGCGAGCCAGGCGGCGGCAAACCCGTCGTTCCGGTGCTACGTGGACCTGGTCGAGGTACGGCAGATCGACGACGGCAGCGTCATTCCGATCATCGAGCGGTCGCCCGCCGCCGTGGCCGCCTCCGCACAGGTCGGTTCCAGCCCGCCGGATGGGGCGTTCACGGTCCGCAATTCCGGTTCGGGCACGCTGAGCTACACGATCACCGATGACGCGAGCTGGCTCTCGTGCTCGCCGGCGAGCGGGACCAGCACCGGCGAAACGGATACGCTGGCGATCCACTACGCGCCGGACGGACTCGCCGTCGGCACGTACGTTGCGACAATCACGATCAGCGACCCCGCGGCGGCCAACAGCCCGCAGACGATCGGCGTCACGATGACCGTGACGCCGTACGTCGCGCCGGCCGACTTCGACCGCGACGGGGACGTGGACCTGGCGGATTTCTCGCTGTTCCAACTGTGTTTCAACGGGCCTAACACCCCGCCGGCCCTGCACTGCTCCGTCGATGCGGACATGGACGCCGACAGCGACGTGGATCTCGGCGACTTCGCGCTGTTCCAGACTTGTTTCAACGGCCCGAACCGCCCGCCGGCATGCGGGTAGGGAGTTGCGAGTTCAGCGTACAGCGTAGCGAGTTTGTTGGCGAGACGGGGCGGCTGTGGAAACGAGGAACGCGGAACGGGGAAGCGACGGAGCGACGCAGCGACGCAGCGACGGGAAGGGAAGGTCAGGGCGCGGGTGGCGCACGGAACGGGCGGAATACGAAATAAGCGGGGGAAGAAGCGACCGAGCGACAAAGGGAAGGGCCGGGCGCGGGTGGCGAAGGCGGCGGACATGGCTTTTGTGGTGCCGACGCCTCGTCGGCATTTCGGGGGGCCGGCGGATGGGTGGACTCCAGTCGGTTGACCCGTGGGGCGGCGGTCCGTATCATACCCGCTTTTCGTCTGCAAAACAGGAGATGACACTGATGGCAACCAAGTTCGTGTATTTCTTCGGGGGCGGCAAGGCGGATGGGCGGGGCGACCAGAAGACGCTGCTGGGCGGCAAGGGTGCCAACCTGGCCGAGATGGCCCGGCTGGGCCTGCCGGTGCCGCCGGGCTTCACCATCACCACCGAGGCGTGCACCGAGTACTACCGGCGCGGCGGGCGGCTTCCGGACAGCGTGATCAAGGAGGTCAAGGCGGCCCTCGCGAAGGTCGAGCGGATCATGGGTAAGAAGTTCGGCGACCCCAAGGATCCGCTGCTGGTCTCGTGCCGGTCGGGCGCCCGCCAGTCGATGCCCGGCATGATGGAGACGGTGCTGAACATCGGGCTGACGAGCAAGACGCTGCCGGGCCTGGCGGCCAAGACGGGCAACCCGCGGTTCGCGTGGGACTCGTATCGCCGTCTGATCCAGATGTACGCGGACGTCGTCATGGAGAAGGCCGCCGGCATCGAACCGGCCGAGGATATGGGCGTGCGCCGGCAGCTCGAGCGCGAGCTGGATCGCGTGAAGCACGAGCGCGGCTACACGCTCGATACCGACCTGACGGCGGATGACCTGGAGCGGCTCTGCGGGTCCTATCGCGAGATCGTGCAGCGGGTCCTCGGCAAGCCGTTCCCGGACGACCCGATGGAGCAGTTGCTCGGCGGGATCCGGGCGGTGTTCCAGTCGTGGAACGGCAAGCGGGCGATCTCGTATCGGCGGATCGAGGGCATTCCCGACGACTGGGGCACGGCGGTGAATGTGCAGGCGATGGTCTTCGGCAACATGGGCGAAAGCAGCGCGACCGGCGTCGCCTTCACGCGAAACCCGGCGACGGGCGAAAACGCGTTCTACGGCGAGTGGCTGATCAACGCGCAGGGCGAGGACGTCGTGGCGGGCATTCGCACGCCCAGCCCGTTGAACGAGGCTACGCGGCCCGAGGGCAACACGGAGCCCAGCCTCGAAAAGGCGATGCCGAAGACGTACAAGCAATTGCACGCAATTCGCGACCGGCTCGAGAAGCATTTCCGCGAGATGCAGGACATCGAGTTCACCATCCAGGAGGGCGTGGTCTGGATGCTCCAGACCCGCACCGGCAAGCGGACGGGTCCGGCTGCGGTGCGCATCGCGGTGGAGATGGCCGAGTCGAAGATGATCAAGCCGGAGGAGGCGATTCAACGCGTCACCCCCGCGCAGCTCGATGAGCTGCTGCATCCGATCCTCGACGCGCAGGCGGAGAAGACCGCGAAGAAGCTGTGCACCGGCCTGCCGGCCGGTCCGGGCGGGGCGACGGGGCAGATCGTGTTTACCGCGCAGGATGCGGTGGCCTGGGCGCAGCAGGGCAAGACGGTCGTGCTCGTCCGCGAGGAGACGAACCCCGAGGACGTCGAGGGCATGCGGGCGGCGGTCGGCATCCTGACGGCACGCGGCGGCATGACGAGCCATGCGGCGCTGGTGGCCCGCGGCTGGGGCAAGTGCTGCATCGTCGGCGCGGCGGACATCCACATCGATCTGCCGTCCCGCGAGATGCGCGTGGGCGGAGAGGTGCTCCGCGAGGGCGACTGGATCAGCCTCAACGGCACCAAAGGCGCGGCCTACAAGGGCCGGCTCCCGATGGTGGCCGGCAGCGAGGACAACCCGACCTTCCGCAAGTTCATGACCTGGTGCGACAAGTTCCGCACGCTCGGCGTTCGCGCGAACGCCGACACGCCGGAAGACGCCCGCAAGGCGCGCGAGTTCGGTGCGGCGGGCATCGGGCTGTTCCGGACGGAGCACATGTTCTACGGCAAGGGCGCCGAGGAGCCGCTGTTCAAGCTTCGCAAGATGATCCATGCGACCAACGCGGCCGAGCGGAGGGCCGCTCTGCAGGAGCTGTTCCCGCACGTCAAGGCGGACATCAAGGCGACGCTTGAGGCGATGGACGGGCTGCCGGTGACGATCCGCCTGCTCGATCCCCCGCTACACGAATTCGTTCCCCAGAGCGAGGACGAGCGGCAGCGCCTGGCCGAGAGCCTGGGCATCACGCTCGAGGAACTCGCCAAGCGGGCGGAGAGCCTGCACGAGGTGAACCCGATGATGGGCCATCGCGGCGTGCGGCTCGGCGTGACGTATCCCGAGGTCAGCGAGATGCAGATCCGCGCGATCCTCGAGGCGGCGGCCGAGCTCATCCGCGACGGCAAGAAGGCCGAGCCGGAGATCATGATCCCGGTGACCTGCGACGTGAATGAGCTGAAGAACCAGAAAAAGCTGGTCGACGCCGTCGCCGCCGAGGTGGCCGCGAAGTTCGGCATGAAGAAGGTGCCGTTCCTCTACGGCACGATGATCGAGATCCCGCGCGCGGCGCTGAAGGCGGGCGAGATGGCCGAGGTGGCCGAGTTCTTCAGTTTCGGAACGAACGACCTGACGCAGATGACCTTCGGGTTCAGCCGCGACGACATCGGCGGGTTCGTGCCCGACTACATCAAGCAGGACATCCTGCCGGCCGACCCGTTCCAGACGCTCGACCAGGGTGGCGTCGGCGAATTGATCCGGATCGCGATCGAGCGCGGGCGCAAGACGCGGCCGAACCTCAAGGTGGGCATCTGCGGCGAGCACGGCGGCGAGGGCGAGTCGGTGAAGTTCTGCCACCGCGTCGGGATGAACTACGTGAGCTGCTCGCCGTTCCGCGTGCCGATTGCCCGGCTGGCGGCGGCCCAGGCCGCCATCGCCGAGAAGCAGGCCCCCAAGGCCGCGGCTCCGAAGACGAAGGCCGCCAGGAAGGCAAGGCCTGCAAAGAAGGCCGGGCCGGCGACGAAGGCGAGCCGGCGCCGCTGATCATCGGCGAGCGGGTTTGACGCCCGGATGGAATACGCACGCGGTACCCCCCGGTGGCGGGCGCCGCGTGCTTTTTTGGCGATCTCCGGGCGTCAGGTCAGAGGCAGGCCCACGCGGGCGGCGATTTCCCGCAGGGCTTGGGTGGCCACGCCGAAGAGGTCGGGGCCGGTATGGCCGGAGAACTGGCCGGCCGTGCCCAGGTGCGGCTCGAGGGCGAGGATGCCGTCATAGCCGTCGGCGACGGCATCCCGCAGGATCCGCTCGATGTCGCCGTCGCCTTGGCCGGCGGGCACGGCGCGGTCGCCGACGCCGTACTTCATATCCTTGATGTGGAAGTAGCCGGTGTAGGGGCGAAGCGGGAGCCAGCACGTTTCGTACACGTTCTGCACGCCGGTGTGGACGAAGTTGGCCGGGTCGAAGGCGGCGACGATCTGCTCCCGCGGAAGCATCGCCAGCAGGTAGAGGCACCGCTCGGGGAGGTCGCCGAAGATCCGGCTTTCATTCTCGAGGACGAGCGTCAGGCCGCGGCCGGCGACGTACTCGCACTTCTGCCGAAGGCGGCGGACGACCTCGGCCCGGTAGTCGCTGATGGCCCGGCCGTCCGGCGGGTAATAGCTGAAAATGCGAATGTAGCGGCAGCCGAAAAACTGAGCGAGGTCGACGGCATGCTTGAAGTCGTCGAAGTGTTTGGCGTAGTCGTCGTCGATCTTGACCTTGCCGATCGGCGAGGCGATGCAGGCGACGCGGACGCCTCGGTCGTCGAACATCTTCTTGAGCTCGCGGCATTGGGCGTCGGAGAGCCTCATCACGTTGGTGTCCCAGGCGCCGCGAAACTCGATGTGGCGGATGCCGTTCTTCTCGAGGACGTCGAGCTGGAGCTTGGGGTCGGGGCCGATCTCGTCGGCGAAAGCGCTGAGCGTTGCCATTGCAGGGTCCTCCGCGGCTGGACTGCCGATGGTGCGCCCGGACGACGGACACGCGCCTCGCCCGACGCGGGGGGGAGTCTACCCGACGGCTTCGGGCGGAGGCAAGCGGGTGCTCCGGTTGGGCACTTGGGCAAGCCGGCATCGCGTTCGATGCAAGCCGGGCCGGCTGCCCCGTGTCAGGCTCCGAACGTCGGCTCGGGGGTCGCGCTTCGCGGGCGGACGAACGCCGCGGGCGCTGCACGGATTCTCGAACCCGTTCGACCGGGCGACGTGCTCAGCGGGCACGCTTGCGGTTTGTCATGCCGCGCGGCCGCGTCGATCGTCTGCCGGCATGGTCGCCCAGGGCGCGGTTGACGGCGTGGATGAACGCGTGGACGCTGGCTTCGATGATGTCCGTCGAGACGCCGCGCCCGCGGTATGTGTGCCCGTTCGTCGCGATCTCCAGGTGGACCTCGCCCTGTGCATCGCGGCCGCCGGTCAGCGCGCGGAGCTGGTAGTCCTTCAGCGTGGCGTGCAGGCCGGTGATCCGCTGGACACACTCGAAGGCGGCGTCGATGGGACCGTCGCCGATCGCGGCGTCCTGCACCTCCTGGCCGGTGCGGCGGTTTCGCAGGCGGACGGTGGCCGTCGGGATCACATTGGTGCCGGCGGAGGTCTGGAGGTTCGCCAGCTCCCAGACCTGCACGGCTTCCCGCTCGGCCAGAACGTCCTCCACGATGGCGTCGAGGTCGGCGTCGAAGACCTCCTTCTTCTTGTCGGCCAGGGCCTTGAATTTGGCAAAGGCCTCGTCCAACTGCTTGTCGGTCAGCCTTCGACCGAGCTTCGCAAGCCGGTTCTTCAGGGCGTGGCGCCCGGAGTGCTTCCCAAGCACGAGGCGGGATTCCGGGATGCCGACGTCGCGGGGGTCCATGATCTCGTAGGTCGAGCGGTGGGCGAGCATCCCGTGCTGGTGGATGCCGGCCTCGTGGGCAAAGGCGTTCTCGCCGACGATGGCCTTGTTTCGCTGCACGTGGATGCCGGTCAGCGAGGCGACCAGGCGCGAGATGGGGAAGATCCGGCGGGTGTTGATGCGCGTGCGGACCTTGTAAATGTCCCGGCGCGTCCGCATCGCCATGACGACCTCCTCGAGGCTGCAGTTTCCGGCCCGTTCGCCCAGGCCGTTGACCGTGCACTCGACCTGGCGGGCGCCGGCCCGGACCGCCGCCAGCGAATTGGCCACGGCCAGGCCCAGGTCGTTGTGGCAATGCACGCTGATGATCGCCTTGCCGATGTTCTTCACGTTCGCGAAGAGATAGCGGATCAGCTCGCCGAACTCGTACGGGGTGGCGTAGCCCACGGTGTCGGGGATGTTGACCGTCGTGGCGCCGGCGTCGATGACGGCCTCGACGACTTCGGCCAGGAAGGGGGGTTCCGTGCGCGAGGCGTCTTCAGGCGAGAACTCGACGTCTTCCACGAACGACCGGGCCAGCTTCACCCCGTCCACGCTCAGCTTGACGATCTCCTCCCGGGCTCGCTTGAGTTTGTACTGCCGGTGGATCTTCGAGGTCGCGCAGAACACGTGGATGCGCGGCCGGCGGGCGTTTCGGACGGCCTGGGCCGCGCGCGTGATGTCGGCCTCGACGCACCGGGCCAGACCGGCGACGGTGCAGCGGTCGATGATGTCGGCGATGGCCGAGACGGCGTCGAAGTCGTCCGGCGACGTGATGGGGAAGCCGGCCTCGATGATATCGACGTTGAGCTGCTGGAGCTGTCGGGCGATCTCAAGCTTCTCCGCGCGGTTCAGTGAGGCGCCCGGCGACTGCTCGCCGTCGCGCAGCGTGGTGTCGAAGATTCGTACGTAGTCGCCGACTTGGGGGGTACTCGACGGACTCATAACCAGTAGTCTCCACTGCGCCAACGCCCTTCCGCTGGCGGACCTCGCCCGTGCCGGGCGGGTAACAAAAAAGCCCTACGCCTCTTTGCGTAGGGCTTCTCGAATCCGGCTGGGTTTCGGGTTCAACCGGTCCGAGGCCCTACGCGGGCGCTAAGCAAGCCCAGAGCCAGGATCGGGGAACCCGGGAACGGAGCGCAGCTCGCCCGGCGAGCCTCAACACCGAAAACGTACTCGCGTGTCTCCGTCCTCATGAGCACACCTATCCTATCGGCCGATGGGAGCATTGTCAAGAGTTTCCGGCACGCCTCGCGGGGG
>CAZTVU010000059.1:0-2481 GCA_964617025.1 uncultured Planctomycetales bacterium
CCGCATCATCGCACCGGAAGCGAACCGATCAAGATGGGGTTGGCCGAAGGTTCACGCCGCTCGCGTCGATGAACGCAGCTTCACACGTATCGAAAATAGTACCGCCAGGTGACGGGCACGTAGCCGATCGATTCGTATAGCGCCTGGGCCGCCGCGTTGCCCTCCTCCACCGCCAGCTCGATCCGCGGGTATCCGTGGGCCCGCGCCCAGTCCTCAAGCCATCGAAGCGCCGAGCGGGCGACCCCGCGCCGGCGAAAGCGGGCATCGACGTACAGATCGTCGATCAACAGCACCGGGCCGCCCTCGTATGTGCTGACGCGGACGAGGACGTTCATCACCCCGACGACGCCCTCCCCTTCGGCCTCCATCACGAAGATCCGGCCGCTCCGGGGGTCGGCCAGGAGCAGGTCGACGGCCCTGGCCACCTTCGCGCGGTCGGCGGCCGCGCGGAACGAACCGTCGAGCTGCGCCCCAATGAGTGCCGTTACCCGCTCGCGGTCGCCCGGGGCGGCCTCACGCACGCGGATTCCGAGGTCGGTGTGCATGATGACGGCGACATTGTGGGATGCGGACGGCAAAACGCAAAGCCCCGACGCGTCCTGCGGGCAGGCGGCCGGGGAGGAGATTCCCTTCGGCACGAGAATGCACCGGGTTCGCGGGCGGATGTCATGCCGCCAGGATGCTTTCCTCGAGCGCGGCGCGGATCTTCTGCAGCGCCTTGTTCTGGATCTGCCGGACGCGCTCCTTGGTCACGCCGATGAGGGCGCCGACCTGCTCGAGCGTCTTGGGAACCACCGGCTCGGTCGCCGGCGCGGCATCCAGCGCGAAACGCTCCCGGATCACGGTCTGTTCGATATCGCTGAGATCGGCCAGGTTGTTGTTGAGGATGTCGCGGAGTTCGCCGACGCACTCGCTCTCGACATCGTCCCGTTTCATCTCGATGTAGTCGCTCTTTTCGAGCGTGGGATCGAACTCCGTCGGGAAGCGTCCGCGATAGCGGCTGGTCCGCATCACGACGCGGGAGAAGCTCTTCAGGATCGCCCGGCACGCATAGGTGCTGAACTTGAAGCCGCGCCCGCAGTCGAACTTGTCGACGCTCCGCAGCAGGGCCATGTTTCCCTCGCTGATGAGGTCACCGAAGTCGACGTTCCCCAGACGCGTCCGCTTGGCCATCGCCAGGACCAGCGGCACGTTCGCCTGCACGATCTCGCTGCGCGCCATCAGAGCCCGGTGCGCCCACGCCAGCAGCATCCGCGTCTTGGCGAAGTCGAGCGCCTTGCCTCGGTGCGCCTCCAGGATGCGGAAAACGCGAAAACGGGCGTAGTTGAACCGCTGAAAGAGCAGGCGTTCCTCTTTCGAGTTCAGCGTCAGGCCGGTGGCGTCCGACCGGCCGCCCTCCCGGAGCATGGAGGGCGTCTCGGAGAAATACGTGGCGTCGGGGCCGGCCAGCCTCGCGGCCTTTCCGAAGATCTGTCGTTCCGCCGCCGGCGAAGCGAACGCCGGATCGTCCATGTATTCGCAGGGCTCGCGCAGGAGGTGCGCCAGCAGCTCGCGGTCTTCCGGGCTGAGGCGGACAAGCACCTCTTCCGGCGGCATCCTCACCGCCGGGGTCATCGACCGGTTGCCGCGAACCTTCCGGGTCACGGCGGTTTCGGCGGGCTTCGTGTTCATGGTTCGACTCCCTCGGCCGCGCAAGCGTCCGAACTCGGTCGGACACTTGTTACTACGGCCTCGGCGAACTCCCGGATCGTTCATTTGCACACTGCCCAAGCGCGATTTCGGCAGAACACCTCAAACAGCAACGCGGCACGACGACACTTCGTCCGCATGCGGACCCGGAGTCACACGGTCTTGGGGAGATTCCTTGCGGGGAGTCAACTGCCACGATCCACTACTAATATACACTACCTGCGCTTGCGCGGCCAGCGAAATCGGGAACCCGACGAACGAAAATGTCAAGCCCCCGCGCGGTTTTCTTTCACGCGGGACGAACGGTCGTTTATGGGGCCGCGAGCGGAGTTTATGCGCCCCGGATTGCGGTTCGTGGTCCGTGTTTCCGGCATCTCGGGAAAGAACCCCACCACCGCGGGACCAGACCGTGCTGCCGATCGGGTGCCTCGCTCGCCGGTTGCGCGGACCGGCCTGTGCGGCCCGGCGTCCCGATCGCCCTGGCGGCGTGATTCCGCCGGACGCCGCTCACCGTGGCGCGTTGCCGACGGCACGCATGAGGGACCGTGACCGGAGAGCCGCGAGAGAGCGATGCGCGGCCGCCGCCGGGGGATCACTCCCCGGTTGCGGCTCGATGAAGCTTGATTTCAACTTTCTCGTCGAGTGTTGAGTAGTATTCTCGCAGGATGGCTGCGACCTCCGGCCGCGAGAAGTGCGGATCCAGCGTGCCGCCCTCGCTCAGTGCCTTGCGGACGGCGGTGCCGCTGAGCAGGACTCGATCATCCTTGCCGTGCGGGCACGTCCGCATGCTGG
>CAZTVU010000059.1:2567-7877 GCA_964617025.1 uncultured Planctomycetales bacterium
CGTCGAAGATCTTTTGGGCGTCGAACGGGCCGTAGTAGTTTCCGACCCCGGCGTGATCACGCCCGATGATCATGTGCGAGCAGCCGTAATTCTGCCGGAACAGGGCGTGGAGCAGGGCCTCCCGGGGTCCGGCATAGCGCATATCGAGCGGATAGCCGCCCTGGACAACCGTGTTCGGGACGAAGTAGTGATCCACGAGGGCCTGGATGGACCGGACGCGGACATCCGCTGGGATGTCGCCGGCCTTGAGCTTGCCCAGGAGCTGGTGGATGTAGAGCCCGTCGCAGACCTCGATCGCGATCTTGGCAAGGTATTCATGGCTGCGGTGCATCGGGTTGCGGAGTTGAAGGGCGGCAACGGTGCTCCAGCCCTTTTCCTCGAAGATTCGGCGGGATTCGGCCGGACGCTGGTAGATACCGCCGAACTCCCGCGGGAAATACGACTCGCTGAGGACCTGAACCGGCCCTGCGAGGTTCACGTCCTTCTGTTCCAGGACCATCTTGACGCCGGGGTGGGCCGGGTCATCCGTCTTGAAGACCTCCTTGCACTCGTACGTCTTGTCGATGGTGTATTTCTCGGTGACCTGGAGGATGCCTATGACCTCCGCGGGTTCGCCGCCGACCAGCGCGATCTCATCGCCTTCGCGGATGCCGTCGGCCGTAGCCTTGTCGGTCGACAGCGTGATCGGGATCGGCCAGAACAACCCCCCGGCCAGTTGCATGCGGTCGCACACACCCTTCCAGTCGGCCCGGTCCATGAAGCCCTCCAGCGGGGTAAAGCCGCCGATGCCGAGCATGATCAGGTCGCCCGTCTCACGGCTGGTGATGGCTACCTGCGGCAGGGTCCGGGCCCGCTTCAGGGCCTCCTCCCGGGCCGGACCGCTCAGGAGTCTGGGTTTGAGCTGGGGCGAGCCGTGCGGGGCGACGAGCTTGGACACAGACGCTACTCCTTTCGGGGGTGTGGGCGAACCCCGGCACCCGTGTGACCCCGCCCCGAGGCCGTGAGGGCCTCGAGCCGCGCGGCTCCGTGCCGTGCGACCCTTTCGGGGCGGCTGCGCTTGGTTCACGCGAGGCGGGGAGTATACCGGCGGCGGCGAACGCCCGGTAGTGGGGCGGTTTCGTTTTCCGGGCGCGGTCGGACCGGGCCTTTTCAGCCCCCCGGGGCCCGCGACGTTTGCTTCTTGCCCTTGGCCGCGGGGCCCTTGCGCCCCTCGTGAGCAGGCTTCGCCGGGGGTTCGGCCGCCGGCGGTTCCTTCGGCGCGGGCTTCAACGGCGTGAGCACGATATTGCGGAACTTCATGGCGCTGTGGTCGCCCTGAAGGTAGAGCGGCCCCGGCGAATCCTCGTTGCTGTCGATCGCGCCGCCGGTGATGCCTTCCACCTCCTTGTTGTCGATGATGGTTTCGCCGTTGAGCACCACGGTGAGGCGCTGTCCGATGAGGGTGATGTCGAACGTCTGCCACTCGCCCGGCTTTCGGCTGGCCCTCTTGCTCGGGACGATGCGGCTGTAAAGCGCCCCGCAACTGCCGCCGCCGAGGGGCTGGCCGGGAGGATCGGAGATGATCTGGATCTCGTACCGACCGCGAAGATACACGCCGCTGTTGCCCTGCGGCGGCGGGATGTTGAACTCGACGTGGAGCTTGAAGTCCTTGAATTCGGCCTCTGTGCGGAGGTTGGCCCCGCGGGCCGTGTTGACGAGCTCGCCGTCGATCACCTTCCAGTTGTTTGGTTCGCCAAAGGTCTTCCATCCGGCGAGATCACGGCCGTTGAACAGCGTGATCGGCTGGCCCCATTCCGGCCTGGCGTGGGCCGGATCGGGCTGCGGCACGAAGCGCCGGCCGGTGAACTTCCGTCGGTCGGGGGGGGCATCGGGCTTCTTCGGGTCCGTCCGGATGACTTCGCCCAGCATCCCGTTGCCGGCGATCTTCGCCTCGTAGGTCTCGTTGCCGCGGCGAAACGTCAGGCGGTCCTTCTCGAATCGAAGATCCTCGACGTTGTGGACTCCCCCGCCGGTGCTCACGAAGGTGCCCATGAGCTTTCCGTCCTTGCGGGTCACGCCCAGCCATGAGGGCAGGCGCCGGGGCCCGTCCTGTATGGTCAAGTCCCATCGCCCGACCGGCGTGGCCGGCTCCGCCGCCGAGACGGCATACGCACCGAGCAGACCGATCCAGAGGCCCGATGTCGAGGTTCGAAACGCGTTCATGTTCAACCCTTTGCTGTGCGGGTTTCAACGCGGGAAAAGCCGACACAGTATGCGCGGATCACCCGACATCCGCAACCGCCCCTGTCGCAGGATTCCCCGGGGTGCCATAGAATCGCCGGGACAGGAGACCTGAATCATGGTGGACCAACTTCAACTGGGCGATGCGCTGCCGGCGCTCGTGAGCCGCATCGTCGCCAGCTACAAGGCCGACGGTCGGACGCACCACATCGACCGCGTGTACCTGCCCAGCCGACGGGAGATCGTCGAGGTCACGGAGATGCTGCTCGAACTGGTGTATCCGGGCTACTACGGGCGGCAGAACCTGACGTCGCACAACATTACGTACCACGTCGGCGAGCTCCTGCCGAAGATCGGCAATCGGTTGTTTCGGCAGATCTATCACTGCCTGTGCTACGGCGAGGAGATCGCCGGGCGGACGGGCGAGCCGTCTTGTCCGTGCGACCAGCGCGCCCGACGCCTGACGCTGGAGTTCCTTGAGCGGATTCCCGACCTGCGCGACATCATCGCGAGCGACGTTCAGGCGGCCTACGACGGCGATCCGGCCGCCGTCAACACGGACGAGGTCATTCTCGCCTATCCCGGCGTGCTCGCCGTGACGGTCTACCGCTTCGCGCATGAGTTGCACCAGCAGGGGATTCCGCTGATGCCGCGCATCATGACGGAGTGGGCGCACACCATGACCGGCGTGGACATCCATCCGGGCGCCCGGATCGGCCGAAGCTTCTTCATCGACCACGCCACCGGCGTGGTCATCGGCGAGACGACGGAGATCGGCGACAACGTGAAGCTGTATCAGGGCGTGACGCTCGGCGCGCTGTCGTTCCCCAAGGACGAGCGCGGCCGGCTCATCCGGGGACACAAGCGGCACCCGACGGTGGAGGACAACGTGACGGTGTACGCCAACGCCACGGTGCTCGGCGGCGACACGCGCCTGGGGCAGCGCAGCGTGGTGGGGGGGTCGGTGTTTCTGACCCGGAGCATTCCGGCGGATTGCTCCGTGACGCTCGCGCCCCCGAGCCTTCGCGTTCTTCCGCGGGGTGGAGGCGGGAAGCCGGGCGACATGGAGTCGTGGGTGTACGAGATTTGAGGCGGCTCAGCCGGCGACCGCGGCGAGCTCTTCCTCGGCCTCTTCCTCCGGCGTTTCCCGGCGGATCCGGTCGAACTGGTCCTCGCATTCGAGGAAGGCGTCGACAATCGCCGGGTCGAAATGCCGGCCGGATTCGGATCGGATGATCCGCACGGCGGTCTCGTGCGACTGGGCCGGCTTGTAGGGGCGTCGGCTGGTGATCGCGTCGTAGGCATCCGCCAGGGCGACGATCCGCGCCGCCAGGGGAATCTCCTCGCCGCGAAGCCCGGCGGGGTAGCCCGAGCCGTCGTACTTTTCGTGGTGGCCCGACACGATGTCGAGGCACACGGCCAGCAGTGTGAGCGGGCCGGTGCGCATCGCCGCGAAGGCGATCGTCTGCCGGCCGATCTCGACGTGCCGCTTCATGACCTCGAACTCCTTGGGGGTCAGGGGCCCGCGCTTCAGGAGGACGTCGTCGGGAATGCCCACCTTGCCGATGTCGTGCAGCGGGGTCGCAAGCGTCAGTTCGTGAATGTAGGCGTCCGTCAGGACCGATCGGTAGCGCGGGTTCTGCTGAAGCTGCCGCGCGAGCCGATTCGCATATCGCTGAACGCGCTCCAGGTGCGCCGCGGTGTTGTCGTCGCGGTGTTCCGCGAGCCGTCCGATCGTGAGGAGGAGGACCTGCACGAAATTCTCCAGACGCGATCGGCGGAGCAGGTTGTGCATCGTGACGGCCGCCATGTCGGAGATGGAGCGGATGCACTCGATCTCCTCCGGGGTGAAGGGCGCGTCGTCGGGCCGGTCGGTGGCGTTGAGGACGCCGATCACCTCGTCGCGCGTCTTGAGCGTCGTCGAGATCAGGGGCACGCTGACGAACGCGTCGCTCGAGTAGCGGGCGTGGCGGGCTTCCACGTCGGACCGGGCGTTCGCCACGAGCGTGCGGCCCGTGCTGAACACGTTGCCTACGATGCCCTCGTCAACGCGGACCCGCAGGCTCGCGGCCAGGTGCTCCGGAAGCCCGACGGCGCGAGCGCAGTACAGGTGCTGCCCGTCGGGCTCCGGCAGCATGATGCTGATCCGGCCGGCGCCGGCGGCTTCGCGGACGGCCTCGATGGTCAGGTCCAGCGCCTCCTGTTCCGACTCGACCTCGTTCAGACGGCGGGCGAGGCGATACAGGATATTGAGCCGCCGATTCGTGTCCGACACCTCGCGGGCCAGCCGATCGTTCGCCTCCGCCAGACGGCGGCGCGTTGCGGCGAGCCGCTGCACGTTCCGCAGCCGGGCCATCAGCTCGGCCATGCCGAAGGGCTTGACGACATACTCATCGGCGCCGTACTCCAGCCCGGAGACCAGGTCGCTCTCGGACGTGCGCCCGGTGAGCATCACCACCGGGATGTCCCACGTGCCTTCGCCCTTCTTGAGCTCGTGCAGCAGCTCGATCCCGTCCATGCCCGGCATGGCCACGTCCAGGATGATGATGTCGGGCCGGTTGCGTCCGATCTCAGCCAGGGCCTCGCTGCCGTTTGACGCGAGCGCGACCTCATATCCTTGCGTGCGGAGGTAGGCGCTCAGTGCGAACCGCAGCGCGCGATCGTCATCGACGATCAGGACGGTGCCGGCCTTCGTTTCCACTGCCGTTTCCACTGCGCTCATGCTTGCGTTGCCCGATAACATCGCTGACGGCGGCCGAACTACTTGAGGGTCTTATCGGCGGGAATCGAGGGGCGGGTAACATCTTCCCCGTGCGCGTCGATGGACGGGGCTTGTCGGCAAAGAGAATGCCCTCGCGGCCGTGCCCCATCCCCGATCGGGATGATGGTGTTCAATTTGCACCGGAGTTTCACGCTCCGCGTAAGGCGAATCGCCGAGCTGCTGCGAGACTCGGTATTCTCCATTTCGGATTACGTGTTGCGGCCAGACGCAAGTTCTCGCGGTAAAGTATGGGGGCTGGGGCTTCGGGTTCGGGGCTTCGGGGAATGAGGACCGGGTCGCCGACGAACCGGGTTCGGGCAACGCTTGTT
>CAZTVU010000059.1:7895-22974 GCA_964617025.1 uncultured Planctomycetales bacterium
GCTGCGCGTGTGACGACCCGACCGGAACCGATGCACTGGCCGCAACCCCGGCCGAAGCGGGGCTGGAGAGAATGAGAGATGGGGTTTAGGGTTTAGGGTTTCGGGTCTCGGAATAAGGGACCAACGGACCGACGGAATAATGATTTCCCGAGTAACCGAGTAACGGAGCAACCGAGTAACCGAGCGACCCACCTGCCATGACTCGACGCGAGATTGTTGAGCGGACGATTACGTTTCAAAACCCGCCGCGGCTGGCGATGAAGTTCGACGTGGTGGGGGTGAACGACTGTTACGACGTCTGGACGCCCGACCCGACGGGGTGGACGTGGGGCTTCGAGGGTCGCACGGCGGACGAGTGGGGCTGCATCTGGGAGAAGACGGACGTCTCGAACACCGGTCAGGTGGTGGAGCACCCGCTCCGCGACTGGGGCCGGCTGGCCGACTATCGCTGGCCCGACCCGGACGACCCCGCCCGGTACGTGGACTTCGAACAGCAGCTCGCCGGGGCCGAGGACCGCTTCGTCATGTTCTGCTTCGGGCAGGGCATCTGGGAGCGGTTGCACATGCTGCACGGCATGACGGAGACGCTGACGGACGTGTATGTGGAGCCCGAGCGGATCCACGAGATGCTTGACCGTATCCTCGACGTGCACCTGGGCATCTTTCGCAACTGCGTCCGGATCGCGAAGGGCCGCATGCACGCGGCGGCCATGGCCGACGACTGGGGCCTGCAGGACCGGGCGTTCCTCAGCGTGGACCTCTTCCGCGAGTTCTTCAAACCGCGCTACAAGCGATGGTTCGACGAGATCAAGGCGGCCGGACTGCACACGTGGATGCATTCGTGCGGGCGGATCAACGACATCCTCGAGGAGCTCATCGAGGTCGGCCTCGAGGTCATCAACCCGCAGCAGCCCAACACGGTCGGCATCGACGAGATGAGCCGCCGCTACCGGGGCCGCATCTGCTTCGAATCGATCGTCGACACGCAGTCGACGCTGCCGCGCGGCACCTACGACGAGATCCGCGCCCAGGCCCGCGAGCTGCTCGACAAGTGGGGCACGCCCGCCGGCGGCTTCATCGCCAGCGACTATAACGACGCCGAGGCGATCGGCGTCACGCTCGACCGGCGGCTCGTCATGTTCGAAGCCTTTGCCGAGAAGGGCGGCTACCCCGACTACAAGCGATTGATCGAGCAGACGCAGGCGCCCAGGGCCGGCCACTCCTGGGGCCGCGCGACGACCGCCTGACCGGCCGGGCGTCCGGGCACCGGCGGAGCGCGATCACCGGCGGGCTTTCATGGTCGATGCCACTCCCGGCACGCAGCGCAGAAGGGGGTGCCCTCGTAATCGTCCGAACGGTGAACGCGGCGAAGATCCGTCAGCCGCGGACCCGTCCACAGGTCCGCCAGCGACGAATCGTGCAGGCTGCCGACGGCGTGTTCGCCCCGGAAGTCCTGATCGCAGATCGTGACCCGGCCGTCGGCCAGCACCAACAGCCGCGACCACAGCCGGAAGCACGGGAAGCGGCGGGGCGGGGCCATGTTCATCACGGCGAGGTCGGCGAACGGTCCGCCGTATGCCGGCGGCCCGACGATCACCGCCGAGCCCGCCTTGCGGATCCAGTCGTCGTAAAAGGCCTCCATCTCGGGGATGGCCCGGCGCGTCTTGAGCATTTCCGGGACGATCAGCGGGCATGGGGTCCGGCGCTCCGCCACCGTATCGAGGAGGCTTTGGATGTTTGCGACGGCCCGGTCATAGCCGTCGTGCTGGTGGACCTGCCGGTAGACCTCCGCGGAGTGGGCGTCGAGCAGGACGGAAACGACGTCCACGTTCGCCGCCAGCAGGGCCTCGATGTGCCGGGGCTCCAGCCCCAGGGCGTTGGTGCGAACGGCGATGCCGAAGACCCCGGCCCGCCGGGCGCGTCGGACAATCTCCTCGAACGCCGGATGCAGCAGCGGCTCGCCGAAGCCGCCGAAGACGATCAGGCTGTCGTCCGACTGTGCCAGCTCCGCGAAGAGGCGGTCGAGCACGGCGAGGTCCATCGGCCCGCGCGGGCCGACGGCCGGTCCGCGCGGCCGGAGCGTTGTGCGGGTGAGCTGATCCTCCGTGGTCAGCTCAAGCTCCACCTCGCGCGGCAACGGTTCGACGTGGAATCGGTCTTCCTCGCGCAGCCACCGGGCGACAGCAAGCGCATCCGGGTCGCCCGCGAAGCCGCGGAGAAAACGCTCGATGCGATCAAAGCCGCGGCCGCAATCGGCCAGGATGCGCCCGATCGCCTGCTCGATGTCGGGCCCGGCGTGGTAGCAGCAGGGGCTCACGAGCAGTTCGCGCTGCGGATCGTCGGGCCGGTACGCCAGCGCACGGCCCAGCGGCCAACCCGCCCGGCACGCGTCGACCAGCAGGTCCGTCATGAACGCCGGGGCGGCGAGGCCGGGCGGCGCCGGGGCGAACGTGAGCCGCATCTCCCGGCGTATCTTCTCCAGATTGTCGATCACGGCGTCGACAAGCACGGGATCAATGAGGGTCGCGGCGGCGGGTACGGGGACGACGGCGTCGTGACCGTCACGTCGGGCCAGGGCCTCCAGCAGCAGCGGGTTCGTGCCTTCGTCCATCGCGGCGAAGCCGGCGAGGCCGCCCCGCCAGCGGTCCAGCGACCATTTCCGCGCCGCCGCGACCTGCCCGCCCGTGGACGCCGGAACCAGCCAGGGCGGCCGGGGGGCGGCGTGACCCTCGATGCGGATATCGAGCCCGCCCAACGTCTCTACGGCCTGCGCCATCTGCTCGGCGGGCACGGCGACGCAGATGGCCGAAAGCCGCCGGCATCGCTGAAGCCGGCGGACGGTGCGGCGCAGGACGACGTCGCCGGAGCCGGCGGGCAGCTCGTCGCGGAGCCGACTCCGCGTGCCGAGCGGCGAGACGTCGAGGTCCGCTTCCAGGACGGCGAGGGCTTTCACGTCATCTCCCCGATGGCCCGGTCAAACCGTGCCATCGACTCGTCGAAGACGGCGAGCAGGGCGTCGGCCGCCTCGACCATGGCCGCGACGAACTCGATATCACGGGCGAGCTGGCGCCGGGCCCGCTCGGGCCCCTGGACATTCGCGACCTCGAGGGCCCGGTCCGCCTTGTAGCGCCGCAGTTCGGCGTGCTGGCCCATCAGACTGAGCATGCGATAGACGTCCTCCTGGTGCTGGATCTGGGTCCGCAGCTCATCCACGCGGGCGAGCTTTCGGTTGAACTCCGCCGGCCGCTCCACAAGGCCCTGCAACTCCCGCAGGGCGTCGATGCACGCCTTGGAGCGGTCGCGCAGGAGCCGCACGTCGTCGGCACGACGCTGCAGGGCTTCCCGTCCGGCCCGCAGGCGGCTGCCGTCGTACCAGGTTAACGTCCGGCGATAGTCGAACCGCTCGGGCGGGATGGACGCTGTGCAGAACCGCCGGGCCGCCTCCGCGAGCGGCATGACCGTCGTGCCGGCCTTGCGGGCGCCGCCCTCGGTCGCATCGATCAGGCGGGCACGCGACTGGGCGAAGTCCTTCTCGAACTGCTGGAGGTAGGTGAAGAGCTGCTCGTCGGTGTAGATGTCGTGGCCGTGGATGTCGCGGACCTTGCGCAGGATGGTCCGCGCGCGGACGATGCGCTCCCACTCTTTCATCTCGATGGTGCAGAAGCGGTTGAGTTCGGGCCGCCAGGCGTCGTGGATGGCGACGCCGGGGGCGTAATATGTGTTGTCGCTGTACGCGAGGTCCTGCCCCACAAAAAGGATCGGATCGCAGCCCATGTACTCGGCGAGGTAGAACGCCAGGTGTGCCACCGTCGCCCCCGCCGTCAGGCCGCCGCGGGCCGCGAGGGCGTCGCCGATACAGAGGCGGGCGAACTCGTTGTCCAGCATCGAGATCATGCCTCGGTAGCCGCGATAGGCGTCGATCACGTGCCAGGTGACCTTCGGCTCGGCCACGAGGTGGACGTCGGCGATCGCCTCCTCGCTGAGGTTTTCGAAAAAGCTCTTCGAGATCTCGTGGAAATCGAGCGACGTCACGAAGTGCGGCTTGATCCCCCGGGCCAGCAGCGGCTTGAGCGTCGTCTGGACGGCGATGAGGACGGCCCGGTCGCGAAGCGGCCCGAGCTGGTCGATGTTGCGGGCAAGCGAAGGCCCCGCCGAGATCACGATCGCGGGCCACCCGGCGAACCGACCGCGCAGGACGTCGATCGGCGGCGTGCTGAGGTACGTCGGCAGGTTGTTCGCGACGTTTCGGCAGGTGATGCGCGAGTTGGCGACGACGGTGACGAGACACATGCGGGCGTAGGCGACGTAGTCGGTCACGGCCGCCCGCGCCGTCTGGTGAAACTCGCGGGCGAGGCGGTCGCTCGGCGGGTGCGTCACGAGCTGCGTGCCCAGCATGATCGTCGTGCCGTGCGGCTCGAGCCGCTCGTACAGGTAGTCCTTGTCCAGGCGGGTCAGGAACACGCACCGGCCGGAGGCGATGACGTCGGAGAGATCGACGCTGAACAGGGCGGCGGCCAGGACGTCCGGGTTCGGCTCGAAGACGAGCAGTACGGCTTCGCCTCGGGTCCGCTCGAACAGGGCCTTGACGTGGTAGCCCAGCCCCAGCCCGCTGACGACGAAGCAATGGTTGCCCTCGATGCGGACCGACGCGACCAGACGCCGCGCCTCGTCCTCCGGGTCGTGGCGACTGTGGAGGTAGACCCGGCGCCCCTGCCCGTCGGCGGCGAGGGCCGTGGGGGCGCCGCTCCGCGAGGCCTCGATCACAACGTTCCGCGGCTCGCCCCAATCGTCGACCTCCCAGGCCAGGGAGGGATCGGCCTTCCAGAGGGCCGCGATGTTGCGGAGGTAGATCTCGGTCGACGAAGCAGTGGACGACATGGCGGGCGGCTGATGCGCTGGGCAAACTTCCGGGAGATCGTTTTGTCCGAAAGTCGGTTACTCGGAGAATCCGTTAGTCCGTTATTCCGTTCTTCCCAGGGATCGGTTGCTCGGTTACTCGGGAAGTCGTTATTCCGTTGTTCCGTTATTCCGAGAGTCGGTTGCTCGGTTACTCGGGAGGTTCGTTAGTCCGTTATTCCGGAACCCAGAGCCCGGAACCCGAACCCCGAAACCCTGAACCCCAAACCCCATCTCGCCCCCCGTTCATCCTTCGTCGTTCTGCGTTCATCGTTCTTTTCCGCTCGGTTACTCGGAAGCTCTGTTGTTCGACGCGCCCGGTATACCGGGACCTTTCGTCACTTTTCCACTTTCCCACTTTTCCACTTTCCGTCTTCATCCACAAACCGGCACTCCATCGCCAGGGCCGCGCGCAGCCGGCGCAGATACGCCGTCCGCGGGATCTCGATCGCCCCGAACCGCGCCAGGTGCGGCGTGGTGAACTGAACATCGAGAAGACGGTAGCCGCGCTCACGCAGACGTTCAACCAGGTGCACCAGCGCGACCTTCGACGCGTCGCGCCGGCGGTGGAACATCGACTCGCCGAAGAACGCCCCGCCCAGGGCCACGCCGTAGAGCCCGCCGGCCAGCTCGCCTTCGTACCAGGCCTCGACGCTATGAGCCAGCCCGCGCTCGTGAAGCACGACATACGCCTCAATGATCTCGGGCGAGATCCACGTGCCCTCCTCCCGGTCCGCGCATCCCTCCATCACCGCACGAAACCCGTGATTGATTCGAATCTCAAAGCGGCCCTGCCGGCAGAGTTGCCGGAGCGTCTTGGACACATGGAATCCGTCGAGCGGCAGGATGGCACGCGGATCGGGGCTGAACCAGCAGAGACGCCCCTCGACATCCATGGGGAAGATGCCCTGCCGGTAGGCGGCGACCAGGATCTCGGGAGTCAGCGGCGGCGATTGCACTTTCCAGCACTGCCGATCGCGTTTCGGCGGTCGCCGGGTCGCCACGACCGCGGCGAACCCGCACAACCGCCTGAGGTCGCCATGATAACGGGAACCGGGCGCCCGATAAAAACCCGCGCGACCGTACTCGCCCGTCGCGGTCCGAAAAGATCCCGCCCGGCATAACTAAGGACAGTGCCGTGCCCGGCCGATAAGTACACCCGAGCGTCGGCACGCGACCGATGCGGACTGGGCAGGAGCGAGGAGGTATCTTCCATGAAAAGGTTTGCGCGGGCACAGAGTTGGATCCGGTGGTTCCTGGTGGCGGCGGCGACGGGCGTCTGCCTGACGAGCAGTTGCGGCGTCGGCGACGCGATGCGGGAGCTGGCCGACGGCATCTCCCAGGCGGCGGACGATCTGGACGGCAAGAAGCCCAGCGACTGGGATCGCTTCGTTGAGGGGATCAACACGATGTTCGACGACGATTGATTTGCGCCACGGTTGCGTGTGGTTCGGTTGTGCCCGGAACCACGGGCCCGCCGGCATTGCGCCGAGCGGGCCCATTGTATGCGCGACGTTGCGCGCCGGCGTGGCACGGACCCGCCGCCGGCGTCCGCTATTGCGTGTCGACCTGTGACGGGACGGGCTTCACCCCGGCGCGGTGGCGATCGATCTCGGCGAGGAGGTCCGCCACGACATCCGGGTGGTCGCGGGCTACATCCCGGGCCTCCGACGGATCGTGCTCCAGATGGAAAAGGAGGGGCGGGTCGTGCCGCTTCGGGTTGGCCCGCTCCGGCCCGTATCCGGGCCGTGTGATGACGTGTGCCTTCCACGGTCCCTTGCGGACGGCCAGGAGCAGGGTGCCGTCATAAAAGAAGAAGGGCCGCGGCCCCGGCGTGCCCGTGCCGAATAGCAGCGGGACGATGCTGGTGCCGTCCAGCGTGCGGTCCTTCGGCGGCCGGGCGCCGGCGAGTTCCAGGAGCGTGGGGAGGAGGTCCATCGTGGTGGCCATCTCGCGCTGCACGCCGGGGCGGATCCGCCCGGGCCACCAGAAGATGCCCGGTACGCGCATCCCGCCCTCCCAGGTCGAGCCTTTGCCGTCGCGGAGCAGCCCCGCCGAACCGCCGCGAAGCCCCTGCGTCAGCCACGGCCCGTTGTCGCTGCTGAAGATCACGAGCGTCCGCTCGGCCAGACCGCCGTCGCGCAGCGCCTTGAGCACCTGCCCGACGCCCCAGTCGAGCTCCTCGACCACGTCGCCGTAGAGGCCGCGCGGGCTCTTGCCGCGGAATGCGTCCGACGCGTGAAGCGGGACATGTGGAAACGTAAACGCGAGGTAGAGGAAGAACGGCCGGTCGCGATGCCGCGTGATGAACCGCACGGCCTCCTCGGCATAGCGGGCCGTCAGCGTCTCCTGCCGGGCGGGCTCCTCGATCGTGGCCTCGTCGCGCATCAGGGGTGTCGGCTTCATGTCGTTGCTGTAGGGGATGCCGAAGTAACTGTCGAAGCCGTGTCGCGTGGGGAGATACGGCGGCAGGTGGCCCAGGTGCCACTTGCCCACGCACGCCGTGGCATAGCCTTTGGATTTCAGTGCCTCGGCGATGGTGATCTCCGAGTCCGGCAGGCCTCCCGTGGAGTTCGGGAACAGCACGCGGCGTGAATCGCCGGTCATGCCGCTGCGGACGGGCAGCCGGCCGGTGAGCAGCGCCGCCCGGCTGGGCGTGCAGACCGGCGCGGCCGAGTAGAACTGCGTGAACCGCATCCCCTCGGCCGCCATCCGATCGAGCTCCGGCGTGCGGATGGTCGGGTGGCCGTAGCAGCCGAGGTCGCCGTAGCCGAGGTCGTCGGCATACAGGATAACAAAGTTCGGCGGGCGATCCGCGGCGGCCGCCGCGCCGACTGTGGTCCACAATACGCCGGTCAGGATGGCGGCACGTCGGGGCGTCATGTGTTCCTCCCGCTCGATGCGTTCGCATGTCTCGCGAACCGCGCGACGGAGCGTCGGCACGGTTCCGTGCGCCGGGGTGTGCCGTTGCGTCGAGGCGGCCGCCCGGCGCGCCTTGCCGACGGCCTCCGGGCTCAGCCGAAGCGGATGCCGATCCGGGCGCCGAGGTCGAGCAGGTGGCGGCGGGCCGTGTCATACTCCTTCTCGTTGGCGCAGTGCTCGATCATCAGCGGGGCCTCCTGCGGCAGGGCGGCGACCCGCCGCAAGTACGTCGCGAGGTCGATCTTGCCGCCGCCGGCGGGCACCTCGCGAAAGTGCACATTCATCTCGACATCCCACGTGAGGTCCTTCGCGTGACAACTGACGATCCACGGACCGAGTTTGTCGAAGACCTCGTGAATCAGCTCCGTATTGCGATAGAAGCGGGCGGGCGAGTTGACGAGGTTGGCGATGTCCACGTGCACGCCGAACGCCGGGCGGTCGACGGCCTTAAGCAGGCGGAGATAGGCATCCGGCGAATCCGGAAGGGCCCAGCCCATCATCTCCAGGCAGAACTTCGCCCGTTTCGGCCTGACGGCGTCGATGATCCGACGTGCGTTTTCGACCGTCTCGTCGAAGAACCGCTGCGAGAGGTTGTCCGGGTGCGGGCCGAACCACGACTCGCGGCTGTACGAACCCGCGATGTCGACGCAACACAGGGCGCCCACGGCCTCGGCCAGCGCCAGGCCCTCGGTGACGGCGTCGATGTTCGCCTTGCGTTTCGCCGGGTCGGCCTCGAGCAGGTTCACCCAGCGGCCGACCTCGGCGATGACCACGTCATGCTTTGCGAACGCTTCGCGGATGGCCCGGATCCGGGGTTGGTCCTTCAGGTCCACGCTTGGGCAATAGGCCCCGCGGTACTGAAGCTTACGGTGGGCCAGGGCGATTTGCTCGGGATCGTCGCCGGCCCCAAAGACCGGCCCGCCCAGACGCACCGGGTGTAACTCGCCCGCGGCGTTTCCGCCCATTGACGACCGGGTGTCCGGTGCGGCGGCGCGTGCCGTCGTCCGTGCGGCGGCGAATCCGGCGGCCGCCGTTCCCAGCGAAAACCTCATGAACCCTCGGCGGGAAATGCCCGGCCCGGACATATGGCACCTCTCCTGCGGGCGGCGGCAGGGTCACCCGCCCGTCACTTGATACTTACCAGATCGACCACGAAGATCAGCGTCGCGTTCGGGGGGATTCGCGGCGGCGAGCCCTCGGCCCCGTAGCCCAGTTCGGGCGGGATGATCAGTCGCCGCTTGCCCCCGACGCGCATCGACCGGATCCCTTCCGCGAATCCCGGGATCACACCGTTCAGCGAGAACTCGGAGTTCCGGCCGCTGTCGAACTGCGTGCCGTCCTCCAGCGTGCCGACGTAGTTCACCACCACCGTGGCGGTCGCCGCCGGGACGGCCCCCGTGCCCGTCACGAAGTCGGCGTAGCGCAGGCCGCTGGCGGTCGTGATCACCTGCGGTACCTCGAGGATCTCGACCGCTTGGATGACCACGTCCGTGATCGGCCAATCCTCGAGCGGCTCGGGCGAGCCGGGCACCGTCCGATCGCCGACCGGTACGGCGGCGATCTTGTCCACGACCTCCTCCATGCCATCCACGACGCGGCCGAAGACGGTGTACCCGGGCTGCGTGGTGGAGACGTAGTTGAGCGAGTCGTTGTTCTTGAGGTTCACGTAGAACTGCGAGGTGGCACTGTCCGGGTCATCGGTGCGGGCCATGGCGAGCGTGCCGCGGTCGTTCTTCAGCCCGTTCGCGGCCTCGTTGTCGATCGGGTCGCGCGTGTCCGGCTGCGTGCCGTCCGCACGGAAGCCGCCGCCTTGAACGACGAAGTCCTTGATCACGCGGTGGAAGACCAGGTCGGTGTAGAAGCCGGCCCGGACGTACTGCAGGAAGTTCGCGACCGACTTCGGCGACTCCTTGGGCGACAGCTCGACCGTGAAATCCCCCATCGTCGTCCGGATGCGAGCACGGGGGTTCGCCACCGTGACCTTTTGCTGGCACGTCGCCTTGTTGCCCTTGCTGTCGGTCGCCGTCCAGGTGACCGTCGACTCGCCGAGCGGGAACCCCGCCGCCGGGGCGTTGTTGGTGGGGACCAGCGGTCCCTCCTGCGGATCGACCGCGGCGGCGGTGCCCAGGTCGACCGTCGTCTTCTCGCCGGTGGCGGCGACGCTCACGTCGGGCGGGCAGTTGATGCGCGGGGCGTCCGGCGAGCGGACGATGACGGTCTGCTTGCAGGCCGCGACGTGCCCCTTGGCGTCGATCGCCCACCAATACACCGACGTGGTGCCGATGGGAAAGCCGCCGGACGGCGCATCGCTGGCGATGAGCGGCGTGCTGCCGTCGGGATGCGTGACGACGGGCCTGCCGAGATCCACCGATGTGAGCGTCCCCGTTGCGGTCACATCGATATCCAGCGGGCATTCGATCTCCGGAATATCCGGGACGCCGCTGATCTCGCGGCCGTTTGCATCCAACTCCCGCATCCGGACCACGGTGGCGTCTGTGGTGCCCGTGTCCTGGGCGATCGTGTCCGCCACGCTGATGCCGTCGACGACCTGCCCGAAGATGGTCGGCGACGTCGCTCGGGCCGGCTGCGACGTGCAGATGATCATCTCCGATTCGCCCGCGGTGGCCCCCTCGCGGAGCATCATCGCCACCGACCGGCGGGCGTAGGCTAGGCCGTTGGCCGATTCGTCCTTGGTGGCCGTGATCTGCGCGATCCCGATGCCCTCGTTGGGGTCGTTGAGGATCGTCTTGCCGTCGAGCGAGCCCGTGTAGAGCGCCGTCTGAAAGTTCCAGGTGGTCAGCGGGGCCTGCACCGGAAAGAGCTCGACGACGATGCGGCCCCGGCTGGTCGTAATGCCCACCCTCGGGTTGCCGACATAGGGTGGCGGCGGACCGGGCGGCTCCAGCGTGGACGAACCGCTCGTGCAATTCAGACCGAACAGCAGCGGCGCCGCCAGCAGCGTCGCGAGAAGAAGGAACCTTGTCACTACAGACCTCCGATCCGACTAGACCCTGCGGATGGACTTGATCACGACGTCCTGCACGGGCACGTTCTCATGCATGCCGACGCGGCGCGTCGGGACGTTCCGAATCTTGTCCACCACATCCATGCCCTCGACCACCCTGCCGAAGACACAATAACCGAATTCCTCCCCGCGCGGCCCGCGACGCGGATGGTTGAGCGATGCGTTGTCGACGACGTTGATGAAGAACTGCGCCGTGGCCGAGTGGGGATCGTTGGTGCGGGCCATCGCGATCGTGCCGCGGTCGTTCTTCAGTCCGTTCGTGGCCTCGTTGGTGATCGGCGGCTTGGTGGCCTTCTCCTTCATCCCCGGCTCGAAACCGCCGCCCTGAATCATGAAGTTCGAGATCACCCGGTGAAAGATCGTGCCGTCGTAGAACTTGTCGTCGACATACGACAGAAAGTTCTTCACCGTGATCGGGGCCTTGGCCTCATCCAGCTCGACGGTGATCGCCCCGAAGCTCGTGTCGATCTTCACGCGGGCCGGGCCGCCTGCCGGCTGCGTCGTCGGCGCATTCGCACTCGGTGCCGCCGCCGGCGTGACCGCCGGCTTCGCGGCCGGTTTCTCGGCCGGGCTGCCCGACGTGCCGGCGGGATTCCGCGGCTGCTCCTCGTAGCAGCCCATCGCAACGCCCAACGCCGCAACGATCAATCCGCACAAACCGACCCGCCTCCATCCGGTCCGCTTCGCACGCGTCATACCTCTGCACCTCATCGTCTCTGGCAGGAGCCGTCACCCACGCGACGTTCGGGCCGGGGCCGGCTCCGCAGCCCCAAGCCCCGAAGTGGCGACAAGAGCACTCCGCCGGGCGCCAAGTCCGAAACGATCTCGCCGCAACGGCCCTAGTCCCTTCTCGCCTTGACGCCGTTCCTCAGTATACCCACGCCTTCCAGTTCCACCTCGACCACGTCGCCCGGCTTGATCGCGGACGTCGTCCCCGGCGTGCCCGTGAAGATCAGATCCCCCGGCTCGAGCGTCACGTGCCGGCTGATCCAGCTCACGATCTTCGCCACGCCGTGAACCATGTTCCTCGTGCTCTCCCGCTGTTTCACCTCGCCGTTGAGGCGAAGCTCCAGGGTCAGGTCGTCGTAGTCCAGGCCGGAGGCGATGAACGGCCCGCACGGACCGAACGTATCGGATCCCTTGGCCCGCCACCACTGCTTGTCGTTCCGCTGCCAGTCGCGGGCGCTGACGTCGTTTCCGCACGTGACGCCCAGGACGTGGTCAAGGGCCTGCTCGACCGGCACGCTCCGCGCCCGCCGGCCGATCACGATCACCAGTTCACCCTCGAAATGCACGTCGCTCGTGCCCGGGGGGATGAGGATGTCGCCGCCCGTCGGCAGCAGGCACGAGGGGACCTTGAAGAAGACCTCGCACGTCGCCGGGGGCGCCGTGTCCCCGGCGTGGCTCTTGTAATTGACGGCTACGGCGAGGACCTTCGTGGGCGTGGCGGGCACCAGCAGCTTCACCTCCGACAAGGCATAGGTCTTATCGGTTCGCTTCCAGTCGCCGAACAGGTCGCCGGCCAGTTCCCGGACGCGATCGCCCTCGACGATCCCGTAGGCGACCCGCCCGTCGACGGCGAAGCGGGCGTATCGAGTCACCTTCGCCTCGGCCGCCCCTGCGACTGAGTTGAGCGGCAGCAGGGCTGCGACAAACAGGAACCCGCGGAGCCGGCATCCGGAGTTTACCATGGCGCTCACCTCGCAGGGCCGGAGGGAACGGGTACCGCCGGCCCCCCACGGGGTCGGCTGCCCGTTCCGCGGGAGATCCTACCCCGGAAGGCCGAGCCTGTCAGCTACCGGCCGCGCGTCGGCCCCGTTGGGGGGTGTCGCATGGACGCCAGGGCCGGGTGGCCCGTTCGCTCGTTCCTGCCGCCGACGAGGGCGTCGGTCTTGCGGCAGAGTGGGGCCGGTGCCCTCACCGGCCATTCATCACGCTTCCCACGACGCTCTGCGGTTCTGACGGCTGTTCCCATCGTCTCCGGCGGCTCCGTCCATTGCCGACGGGGGCGTCGGCACTACTGTGGCCTTCAGATTGCCGACGAGGGCGTCGGCGCCATGGCCGGCCGGACCTGCAACCGCTGGCCCGCTCAACCCCCGCCCGGCCGGGGCGGGGGATCGAGCTTTTTGACGAGGATCGCCGGCTCGCCGAGCCGGTGGCCCTCAGGCAGGCGAGCCGTTGCCGCGTCCCAGCGCAGGGCATCGGGGCCCAGGTTCATGATCTGCACCGCCTTCTCGGCCATGTGCGGCAGGAACGGCGCCATCAGCGTGGTCAGCGCCCGGACGGTCTGGAGGCAGACGTGGATCGTCGTGCCGCACGCGGTCATGTCGGTCTTTCGCTGCGACCACGGCTGCTTGCCGTCGAAGTAGACGTTGCCGGACCGAGCCAGGGCCATCATCTCGGCCATCGCCGCCTTGAAATGGAAGCCCTCGAACTCGGCCGCCACCCGGTCGAATGCCTCCGGGATCCGCGCGAGCTGCGCCCGGTCGCTCTCGGCGAGGGCGCCGGCCGGCGGGACGCGGCCGTCGAAGTAGCGGGCGGCGAACGTCAGCGTCCGGTTGAAGAGGTTGCCGAGCACGGCAAGGAGCTCGTCGTTGTTCCTCGAGACGAACTCGCGGAGGTCGAACGCGCCGCGCTGGTTTTCCGTCGCGATGGAGGTCAGGTAGTAGCGCAGCGGATCGGGGTCGTACAGCTTCAGGAACTCCTCCAGCCAGAGCGGATGGTCGTCGCCCATGCGGCTCTTGGAGATCTTGAGCATCTCGCCGTTGGGCCCGCGCTCGTTCATGAAGGCGTTGACGACGACGTTGCGGGGAAGCTGGAAGCTGCCCTCGGCCATCAGCATCGCCGGCCATGTCAGGGTGTGGAAGACGGTGTTGTCCTCGCCGATGAAGTGGATGATGCGGCAGTCCGGGTCCTTCCACCAGCGCTCGTAGGCCCGCCAGTCGCCGTCGACCTGCTCGCAGTGCCGCGCGGTGAACGAGACATAGCCGATCGGGGCATCGAACCAGACATACAACACCTTGCCGACGGCATCGGGGTCGTCGGGCAGCGGGACGGGGATGCCCCAGTCGAGGTCGCGGGTCATCGCCCGCTCGGGAAGGCTGCCGCGGATCTGGCCCAGGGCGAAGTTGAGCGTCGCCTCGCGCCACGGCGGGTCGTCGCCGGAGGGCGACCGCTTCGATTCGAGCCAGACGCGAAGCCGCTCCTCGAACTCGCCGAGCCGCAGATACCAGTGCGTCGTCTCGCGGACCTCGGGCGTCGTGCCGGTGATGGTGCTCCTGGGGTCGATCAGGGCGATGGGATCCATGCTCTTTCCGCAGTCTTCGCACTGGTCGCCGTAGGCCCCGGGGTGCCGGCAGTAGGGGCACGTGCCCTGCACGTAGCGGTCCGGCAGGAACTTGCCGGCCTGCACGTCGTAAAGCTGCCGCGTGGTCTTCTTGGTGAACAGGCCCTTCTTGTGGATGGCCAGGAAAAAGCCCTGGCTGATGCGGTTGTGCAGCTCCACGAACTCCGGCTGATGCGTCCCGCCGTATACGTCGAACCGGATGCCGAGCCCGTCGAAGTCGGCCTTCTGCCGCCGGTTGTATCGCGTGCAGACCTCCTGCGGCGTCAGCCCCTCCTTCGCGGCCGTGATCGTGATGGCGACGCCGTTGTCGTCCGACCCGCAGATGAACCGCACATCGTCGCCGCGCTGCCGCAGGTAGCGCACGTAGGTGTCGGCGGGGAGATAGGCCCCGACAATGTGACCGACATGAAGCCGGCCGTTTGAATACGGCAGCGCCGCCGTCACCAGGAACCGACGAGTGGCCATGCGGTCCTCTTTGTTGAAGCGTCTCGTGATGCGCCGCCCATCGCGGCCGGCGGATTGTACCGCCCGTCGCCGGGGGCGTCGAGGCGTCGCGAGGATGCAGACGGCGTTGACCCGTGCCCGCCGCGGGCGTATAGAGGCGGGTCGCGGGCGCCGTCGTTTGGACGTACGAAGCGGAGAGCGGCCCCGGGGATCGACGCCCGCGCTGCATGGAGCACCGATGAATCTGATCGCACGCCCGAGCCGGCTGAGGGGGACCGCGGCGATGCCGGGCTCCAAGAGCCACACGATTCGCGCGGTCGCATTCGCGGCGCTGGCCGAGGGCGACAGCCAGATCCGCGAACCGCTGGATTCGCTCGATGCGCAGTCGGCCGTCCGCGCGTACCGGGCGCTGGGCGCGGCGATCGAGCTGTCGCCCGGGCAGGTGG
>CAZTVU010000060.1:0-22834 GCA_964617025.1 uncultured Planctomycetales bacterium
ACGTTTTTTTTCGCTTATCCGGTTTTCCGCCTTCTCGCTTTCCCGTCGTTGCGATGTTCGGCGACGGGATGTACTGTGACGCCATGATGGGGCGACGTTCGGCATGCGCGGACTGCTGATCCGGTGCTCGATGGTCTTGGGGGTCGGCGCGTGCTGCGCCGGCATCCGATGCGGCGAGGACGCGAGCGACACCCGGACCGTTCTGCGCGTGAGCGACTGGGGAAGCCCCGCGGTCGAATCGGTCTTCATGACCGTGGAGCGAGAGCTCAAACAGGGGTTTGAGAAGTTGCACCCCGGCGTCCGCGTGCGAAAGGAGCAGATTCCCGGCCCCGGCCAATACGCCCCGAAGCTGTGCCTGATGCACGTCGCGGGGTGCGCGCCGGACGTCATGCACCTCGACGTCTCCTCCGCCGCCGTCTTCATCGACAACGGTGTCCTGCTCGACCTTGCGCCGCTGATGGCGAAGGACCCCACGTTCGACCGCTCGCTCTACTTCGAAAACGTGCTGAACATGACGCGGCGGGGCGACGCGATCTACTCCATCCCGCTCGACTTCACGCCGATGATGATCTTCTACAACCGCGCGATGTTCGACCGCGCCGGCCTGCCCTACCCCCGCGACGGCTGGACCTGGGACGAGTTCCTCGCGGCGTGCAAGGCCCTGACCATCTTCCCCGCGGGCGCGCGGCGCCCGCAGCAGTACGGCTACAACTTCGAGAACGTCCTGCCGTTCTGGCTGCCGTGGCTGTGGACCAACGGCGGCGATATCCTCGATTCGACGGGCACGCGGGCCTCCGGCCACTTCGACGGGCCGGCGTCCGTGGAGGCCATTCAATTCCTCGCGGATCTGATGCTCAGGCATCGGGTCGCGCCGAACCTGTCGGAGCGGGCGGCGCTGGGCGGCGACGCATTCCTCAACGCGAAGGCGGCCATGGACCTGAAGGGGCACTGGATGCTGATCGACTACCGCGCCCGCGGGCTGGACGTCGGGGCGGTCAGCCTGCCGACGCGAACGGGCAGTCCCACGACCGTCATCTACGCCTCGGGGCTGGCCATCACGCGAAACACGCGGCACCCGGACCTCGCGTGGGAATACATCAAGTACATGACGAGCACCGAAGTGCAGATCAAGCGGGTGGCGTCCGGGCTGGCGATCTCGGGCAACCGGCGGGCCGCGGCGCACTACGCGGCCGATCCGAACAACCAGGTGGAGCATGCCTGCCTGCGTGCGGTGGAGTACGCCCGTCCGCCGTGGGGGGCGAGGGTCGAGAACTTTCCGCAGTGCGAGAGCTTCGGCGAGGAGATGATGGAGGATATCCTGTACGGCACGAGCGGCGTGCAGCAGGCGGCAACCCGCGCGGCCCGCCTGATGGATGCGGTGTTGACCCGATGAACCGGACCGAGCGGACCAACTATCGCGGCTATCTGTTCATCGCCCCGGCGACGCTCTATCTCGGCGTGTTCTCGATCGGGCCGGTGCTCTTCGCCGCGTGGCTCAGCCTGCATCAGTGGCACCTCCTCAAGCCCGATCACCGCTTCGTCGGCCTGGGCAACTACCGCGAGCTGCTGGGCAATCCGCTGTTCCGAAACGCGATCTACAACACGCTGGTGTACGTCGCGGCGAGCGTGCCGCTCGGCGTGGCGTCGGCGCTGGCGGTGGCGCTGCTGGTGAGCCGGCCGTTGCGGGCGGTGGGGTTCTTTCGCGTGGTCTACTACCTGCCGGCCGTCTGTTCGCAGGTGGCGATCTCGATGGTGTGGATCTGGATCCTGCTGCCGGAGGTCGGGCTGATCAACTCGAGCCTCGGGGCCTTCAACCGGGCGGTGGCCTGGGCGGGCGGTCGGGCGGGCGTCGACCTCGCCTTTCTCCACGTCGACACCGCCACGGACTTCCTGCACCAGCCGGGATGGGCGATGGCCGCCCTCGTGCTGATGAGCCTGTGGATCGGACTCGGGCCGCGGATGGTGATCTTCGTCGCGGGCCTCCAGGCCATCCCCGAGCAGCTCTACGAGGCCGCCGAGCTGGACGGGTGCACCGCCTGGCAGAAGTTCCGCTATGTCACGCTGCCGCAGCTCGCCCCGACGACGCTCTTCGTCATCGTCACCACGACGATCGCGGCGTTTCAGCTCTTCACGCCGGTCTATGTGATGACGAAGGGCGGTCCGCAGCGGACGACGGACGTCGTCTCGTTCCACATCTTCAAGGAGGCGTGGCAGAAGTTTGAGGCGGGCATGGCGTCGGCGCAGTCCTACGTCCTGTTCGGGATGATTCTCCTCGTGGCCGTCGTGCAGATGGCGATCCTGCGGCGCGGCACGGAGCCGGAGGCGGATCGATGAACGCGCGACCGATCCGGACGGGCCTGCTCTACCTGGCGATGCTGGCCATCGCCGCGTCGACGGTCCTGCCGTTCGTGTGGATGCTGTTTACCTCGCTCCACCCGCCCGACGCCGAGCCGCCGACGATGACCAACCTGTTCACCCCGAAGCGGTTCCATGTCGAGAACTACGCCTACGTGCTGACGTTCCGCGAGCTGCCGATCTGGCGCTTCGCGGTCAACAGCGTCGTCATCACCGCCGGCGTCGTGCTCTTCCAGTTGACGCTCTGCACGCTCGCCGCCTACGGCTTCGCACGGCTGCACTTTCGCGGACGAAACGCGATCTTCTTCGTGTTCCTGCTGACGATGATGATCCCCGGCCAGGTGCTCATCGTCCCGCTCTTCCTGATCGTTCACCGGATCGGCTGGCTCGACACGTACTGGGGCCTGATCATTCCGTACCAGTACCTGAACACGGCCTTCGGGACGTTCCTGCTGCGCCAGTTCTTCGTCACGCTGCCCCGGAGCCTCGATGAGGCCGCCCGGCTCGACGGGTGCAGCGACCTGGGCGTCTTCTGGCACGTCATCCTGCCGTCGTCGAAGCCGGCGCTGGCGACCGTCGCGGCGTTCGCGTTCATCTGGACGTGGACCGACTTCTACTGGGCCCTGCTGGCGTCGAGTTCGACGACCATGCGGCCGCTCGAGGTGGGCCTGTCCGTCTTCCGCGACTCGTACGGCGTCACCCGCTGGCCCCTCCAGATGACGGCGGCGGTGATCGTCCTGGTCCCGGTGCTCCTGGTGTTCCTGGCCATGCAGCGTTTCTTCATCCGCGGCGTGGTGACCAGCGGGATCAAGGGATAGTCGGGGAGGACGGCGACATCGTTTGCCGCCGGCCCGTTTGGAGGCGTCTGCGCTCGATCGAGCAGGAGTCACATATGACGAAAACGCCAGCCGTCATCGGGGGGGTTGCCCTCGCTCTCACCGTGGCGTCGGCGGCCGCCGAGCCGACCGTCGTCTTTCGCGAGTCGTTCGATCAGGGCCGCCTCGGTCCCGGCTGGACGGTGGACGTCTCCGGCGAGAACACGGTCGCCGTCCGCGACGGCACCCTGGAGATCACGGCCGCCGAGCACACCTACGCCCACATCGAGCGGCCCCTCGGCACGGACCACGTGCGGGCGGCGTGTGCCATCCGGGCCGGCTCGGGCATCAGTTGGTGCACGTCGATCTTCCTGTACTGGAGCCCCGGCGACTGGTGCCAGATGGGCATCGTTCCGCGCGGCAACGGCCGGTATTACGCCTGCATCACCACCCGGGGGCGGAGGGAGGAGCACGACCTTGCCCGCTGCCGGTTTTCCGAATGGCGTCACGTGGCCATCGAACTGGGCCGGGACTGCATTCGGTTTCTGTCGGGCGCCGACGGCCGGTCGTGGAACACGGAGCTGCTCATCCCGCGGCCCGACGCGCTGGCCGGCCCGCCGGTGCTGCTGATCGTGGGCAAGGGGTTCGGCCTCGACGCGAACCAGCCGGACCTGGACGGCGACTACGGCGAGCGGGGCGCAACGGCCGTGTCGCGCGTGCGCGACATCGTAATCACGCGGACGGACGCGGCGCGGATGACGATCCGCGAGGAGGAGCGCCACGCCCAGGCGATGGCCGACCGGGACCCGCTCGGGACGAAGGTCCTGAGCGACGGCGCGGACCCGAGCTACGACGCGGTTGCCGGCCTGCTGCCGGCGCTGTCGCAGCCGCGGGAGGTCGTCGGCGTCCCGGACCATCCGTACGAGATCGGCGTGGAGTACGACGGGACGATCCAGATCCCCGACGACACGCAGACGTGGGAGCAGACCGGGGCCGTCGCGTACTTCGAATGGGGAACGCCGCCGGTGCGGTTCGGCTCGACGGGGTGCGCCAAGAGGCTCTTGGACGGTCATCTGCCGATCGTCGTCTGCGAACATCCCGATGCGCTGCTCCCGTGCGAGGAGACGATTCTCGGGCAGTCGGACGGCATGAGCCCCGACAAACCGCTCAACGCCTATGCGCGCCTCCGCATTCGCAATGCGTCGACCAACGACAAGGTGCTGAGCGTTCGGCTGCGGTTCCGGCCGGAGGCCGTCGTCCGGGAGCCGCTTCACCGCGACGTACCGATCGCCGCCGGCGCCTCCGCGGACTTCTGCGTACGCATCGCCGTGCCGCTTCGGCCGGACTCGGCGGCGGAAATCACCTCACAGGAGTTCGACCGGCGGCTGGACGAGGTGGCGCGCCATTGGAGGGAAACGCTCGGCCGGGGCATGGTCGTCGAGGCGCCCGAGCAGCGCGTCAACGACGCCTGGCGCGCGTGGCTGGCGTACAACTACCTCAACGTGGACAAGAAGGGCGACCTTTATCAGCCGCACGACGGCGGCGGCTTCTACGAACAGGTGTACGGCTACTCGGCCGCGCTGTACTGCCACGCGCTGGATCTCTGGGGCCGACATGAGGACTCCCGCCGCTACCTGGAGTCGATGCTCACGCTTCTGCGGCCGGACGGCCTGTTCTTCGTCAATTACGGCCTGCCGGACCACGGCGCCCTGCTGCTGGCTCTCTGCCGGCATTACCGCATGACGGGCGACGCCGACTGGCTTCGTCGCGCAGCGCCGCGGATGCAGGCGATGTGCGACTGGATCCTTCGCCAGCGGGAGCGGGCAACCAGCCGACCGAGTGAACCGAAGCCGGTGACGTACGGGCTCATCCGATTCACGCCCTACGCGGACTTTCAGGTGCCGACCTCGAACTACTACGCCGATGCGTATTGCTGCGTCGGCCTTGAGCAGGTCGCCGCCGTCTTCAGCGAGATCGGCCGGAAGACCGAGGCCGACCGGCTCGGACGGGAGGCAAGCGCGTATCGCGGGGACATCCTGCGGTCGATGGACGCGGCCGTCATCGAGCGGGACGGAATGAAGCTCTTGCCGATGGAGCCCGACACGCACCGGCTGCTCAAGGCGAGCGGGTACAAGGCGGGCGACTACTACGGCCTCGTCGCGTCGATGCTCCTGGAGTCCGAGTTCCTGCCGGCGTCGGACCCGCGGGCGCGATGGGTCACGGACGCCCTGGAGAAGCGGGCCGGCCTCATCCTCGGCATGTGCGAGTTCGACGACGGCGTCGACCACGCCTACACGTACGGGTACTGGCTCAACTGCCTCGGCCGCGACGAGGTCCGCCGGGTGCTGCTCGGCTTCTACGGGACGCTGGCGTACGGCATGGGGCGCGACACCTACTGCGGCGTCGAGGTCACGCAGATCACGACCGGCGAGCCGACCCCGACGATGCCGCACCTCTACTCGGGCACCCAGCAGCTCCGTCTGTTGCGCATGATGCTCTTGCGGGAGGAGGACGACGAGCTGATTCTCGGTCAGGCCGTCCCGCGGCCCTGGCTGGCCGACGGCACGCGGATCGAGGTGAAGAACGCCGCGACGGCCTTCGGCCCCGCCTCGTTCCGTGTGGAGTCGCACGTCGGCCGCGAGATGATCGACGTTCGCATCGATCCGCCGTCGCGACGGCCTCCTCGCGTGATTCGCCTGCGCCTGCGCCACCCGGAGGACCGGCCGATCCGCAGCGCGAAGGCGGACGGCGGCATGACCGTGCAATGGGCGGGCGACACGCTCCGCTTCGCCCCGGGATCAACGCCCGTCACGCTGCGGGTTCGATACTGATAGCGGCCCCGACCGCCCCGGTGCCCGCATGCGTTGGACGGGGTTTCCCGCATATCCCGGCATGGAGCAGTGCAACGGCGGAAAAGCGAGAAAGCGGAAAACCGATAAAGCGAAAAAGCTGCGAAGGGACGCCCGCAGAACACGGCCGGGGTGCCCTCGTGCAATCACGACGTCTTCCGGCTTGCTCCGCTTTCTCGCTTTTCCGTCGTTGCGTTATGCAACGACGAGGGTATTTTACCGCCCTTGCGGTATGTGGTTGAGATAGGAGGGAACGGCATGCCGTTGGACATCGACGTGATTCTGCTGGACTGGGGCGGGACGCTCGCCCACGTGGCGACGCAGAACGAGGCGTGGCTTCGTGGGGCGACGGAGGGATGTCGTCTGCTTGCCCGGCACGGCTTCACGCACGCCAACGCCCTCGACAAGCTCGTCGAGTGCATCCACGAGGCCGAGGTGCGGGCCCAGCACGATCCGCGGTGCATCGAGGTCGACGTCCGGGATGTCTTTGCGGCGTGGGCGGCTTCCTGCGGGTGGCCCGCGCCGGACGACGCCCTTCGGGACGAAGCCATCCACCTCTTCGGAGAGTGTTGGGTCGGCTGCCTCGAGATGTTTCCGGAGACGCCGCCGACGCTGGCGGCCCTGCGCGATCGGGGATACCGCCTCGGATTGGCGAGCAACTGCTGGACGCCCTCGCGCTACGTTCGGGCCGAACTGGCGCGGGAGGGCTTCGGTCGCTGGCTCCACGGCGTGACGATCTCGTGCGAGGTGGGCTACCGCAAGCCGGCCAGGGTGTTTTACGAGACGGCGCTCCGCAATGCCGCGGGCGATGGCACCCTGCCGCCGGCGGAGCGCGTCCTGTTCGTGGGGGATTCGCCCGTCCCCGACATCGAAGGGCCGGCGTCGCTGGGGATGAAGACGGCGCTGGTGCGGAACGATCACAGCCCGTATCCGCGAGAGCATTTCGAACGCATTCGGCCCGACATTCGCGTGGATTCGGTGGCGGACCTCCTGCGGCACCTGCCGGGGCGATGAGGGAAGCGCGGGGCAACGCTTCGCCGTCGGTTCGGCAATGAGCCGCACGTCCGAGTCGCGCGGATCCCCGCGTCAATGCTCTCGCCGGACGATGAACTCGGCCATGCGGCGCAGCGAGTGCTTGGCGGGGGTGTCGGGCAGGTCGGCGAGGTTGGCCAGGGCCGATCGCACGTACTGGTCGGCGAGGCTCATGGCGTAGGGGATGCTGGGGCTGCCGATCAGGAGTTCGCGCAACACGCGCTTCCGGTTGGGGTTGCCGTTGTGCAGGACCTCGACGGCGCGGTCCCGATCGGCGGCCGGGGCGCTGGCGAGGAAGTGGATGATCGGCAGCGTGAGCTCGCCCTTGTCGAGATCGCGCCCGAGCGTCTTGCCCATGGCCCGCTCCGAGCCGACGATATCCAGCACATCGTCGACGATCTGGAAGGCCATGCCGACGTCCAGTCCGTAGTTCTCCAGGCGGCCGATGACCGCCGGCGCGGCCCCGGCAAACCGGGCGCCGAGCACGCAGCAGGTACTCATCAGGCTCGCCGTCTTCCTCGCGATGATGGTGAGGTACTCATCCTGCGAGAGGGCGGCGTTGCCGCGCTGGCGAATCTGCATCAGTTCCCCCTCGCATACGGTATTCGTCGTGGAGCCGATCAGGCGCGACGCGTAGGTCGTGTCGAGGCTGCTGCACAGGTGAAACGCGTGGCTGATGAGCAGGTCGCCGAGCATGACGGCGGCCTCGTTGCCGCGCGCGGCGTTGATCGTCGGCACCCGCCGGCGGACGTCGGCCTCATCGAGCACGTCGTCATGCACGAGCGTGGCCATGTGGACCATCTCGACGACGGCGGCGAGCACCAGGTGCTCGGGCACGACCCGGCCGCAGGCGTCCGCGGACAGCAGGACCAGGGCGGGGCGGACCATCTTGCCGCGATACCGGGCGATGTGCCCGCATAACTCGCGCACAAAGAGATCGTCGGTGGCCAGCTCGTCGTCAAAAATGCGACGGACCTGCTCCAGTCGTTCGGCGATCGGTTCGTATAGTCCGACCGGGTCAGTCATGGCTCCAGCCGATGGTTGCCCCCCAGGGGCGCGGCATTGCGCCACCCGGCTGTCCGATTGTATCGAGCCAAGTCCGTGCGACCAACCGAGCATCAGTAGTTTTCAAAACTTTTGAAAACTCGGCGGCACGCCTTCTCGGAGCCGCTAGCGGCCGAGGCTGCGCAGGGCCTCCACGATCTCACGGTGATTCGCACAGCGCGGAACCTTGTGCTGGTCGCCGAGCATCCCGCGGAGTTTCATCCACGTGTAGAACGTGCCCGCGGGGACGGGCGTGACCTCCACGCAGGTCATGGCCAGGTCGCCGCGGCGCTTCGCCGCATAATCGTTGCTCTGCCGGCAGAGCTCTTCGTCCAGTGCTCGCCGGAACCCGTCAAGATCGGCCGGCGGCAAGGCGAACTCGATCACATATTCGTGCGCGGGCCGAGGGTGTGCCGCGTCGGGAAAACGGGGCGCCGCCGTATACTCGCGAACGCGGGCGCCGGTTCGTTCGCAGGCGTGCACGACCGCCGCCTCGACGAATTCGCCGATGATGTTCTCTCCGAAGGCGTTCATGTGGAGGCGGTGGCGGCCGGTGATCCGCAGCCGAAGCGGACGCCGGGATGTGAATCGTACGACGTCGCCGAGGTCGTAGCTCCACAGGCCAGCGCAGGTCGTGAGCAGGACCACGTACGGCACGCCTTCGCGCACATCGGCGACGGTCAGCCGCGGCGGGTCGGGCGATCCCCACGCGTCGAGCGGCACGAACTCATAAAAGATGCCGTGGTCAAGGACCAGCAGGAGCGACGCGTCGGTCGGGTCGGACTGGACGGCGATCGAGCCTTCGCTGGCCGAATACACGTCCAGGCAGTCCACGTCGAGGCCCCGGAAGCATTCGGCGAAGATCGGACGGTATGGCTCGAAGAAGACGCCGCCGTGGACGAACAGCGTAAGATGGGGCCAGAGGCGTGCCAGGGTCGGGGGTGTGCCGGCCGACGCCGACGCACGGAGCGTGTGATCGAGTAGCACCTGGATCCAGCTCGGGATGCCCGCGAGAAACGTCACATTCTGCCGGGCGACCCGCTCGGCGATGCGGCGGATCCGCTCCTCCCAGTCCACGATCGATGCGAGGTCGCGGCCGGGGCTGTAGCGGCGCGTCAGCGGCCAGCGGATGCGACCCGCGGCGATGCCGCTGGCATCGCCGACGCGCACGGCGCCGCGGACATCCAGCGTCGTACTGCCGCCGAGGCACAGGAAGCGGCCCCCGAAGACCCGTCGAATGCGGTCCATCCCGCGGCGCCGATACAGCACCAGGATGTCGGCCGACGCCTTGGCATGCGAACGGAGAAGCGCCCGCGTGACCGGCACATACTTTTCGCCGCCGGTGGTGCCGGACGTCTGTGCGAACCACGGCGGCAGCCCCGGCCAGGTCACGTCCGTTTCGCCGTCGAAGTTGCGCTGCCACCAGGGGCGCATGGCCGCGTAATCGTGAATCGGAACGCGGCGCTGGTAGTCCTCCACGGAACGGATCGATCGGAAGTCGAACTGCCGGCCGAAGGCCGTGTCGGCCGCGCGGCGGATGAGCCGGTGCAGGGTTCGGCGCTGCACCTCCATCGGGTCGCGGTGCACGCGGGCCAACCGGGCCTCGCGAAAGGCGGCGTAGGCGCGGACAAGGGCCGGATAGATGTTCAGTGACGCGAGCATGTTCGGCGAGCACTCGGCGCGTGGGCCACGGGCCTAACCGGCCGCGGCCGGTATCCGGGAAGGGGGGCGGCTTCGGCGGCGGCTAATCCCGACCTGCCCGCACGCGCTTTGCCTCCTCCGCCTTGCGCTCCAGCTCCTCCCAGAACCGCGGCTTGCGAAGCCTGGACCAGAGGCCGGGCTTCGGCGGCTGCGGTCCCCTGGCATCGAGGTCGCGAATGTGCTTGCGGATCCGCCATTGCTCGAAGATCCCGCCGATGTTGCTCGCCATAATGTACAGGTTCAACCCGCTGGGGGCGTTGTAGAGGACGAACCCCATGAACACCGTCATGAAGTTCATCATCATCTGCTGCTGCGCCATCTGCTCGGGCGTCTGCGTCGCCGAAGAGGCGGCCTTCGGCATGAACTTCTGCTGGAAGTACATCGTGACCGACAGAAGGATCGGCAGCAGGTTGAACCCGTGGATCGGCCCCGTCATGTAACTGATGAGGGGGATGGTGATCTCTCGGCCGAAGGGGATGAGCGCGTCCGGCCCGGCGAGATCCTTGATCCAGTATCCGTCGAACGGCGCGTGCCGCATCTCGACGGCGGCGGCCAGCGCCGAATAGAGCGCGGTCCAGATCGGCATCTGCAGGAACATCGGAAGGCAGGTGAGCATCTGCGCCATGGGCGAGGCGCCGCCCTCCCGCATCAGGGCGTAGGTCTCCTCGTGCAGCTTGCCCTTGTCGTTGGCGTACTTCTTCTTCAGCTCCTCGATCTTCGGCTGGAGCTTCGCCATGTTCTTCTGCATCTTGACCATGTTGACCTGCCCGGCCTTCGTGATCGGATGCAGGATGATGCGGACGATGAGCACCAGCAGGATGATGGCCACGCCGTAGTTCTTGAGCGGCCAGTACAGCGTCTGCAGCAGCGCCATCATAAACCCGACGATCGGCGCCGGCGCCAGGCAGCAGAAGTCGACCTTCATCACGGCGAAGTAATCGTACTTCACATACTCGGGTACCCGGGCAAAGGCGATCTTGGACTTCGGGCCGAGATAACAGGTGAAGCCCGCCTCCGCCGTCGCGTGGGGATGGACCGGAATCGGTCGCGTAACCAGGTCGAACGTCATGTCGCCGGAGAAGGAGCTCGACTCGCTCTGGGTCAGGCTGACGGCCTGAGCCTGCGCGATGCCGACGGCTCCGGGGCCGTCGCGGTTCGGGCGAACGATGCACGCGAAGAACTTGTTCACATTCGCCGCCCAGGCCAGCAGTCGGCCGTCCTGGTCCTTTCCCAGCTCCACGGCCGGGCGCACGAACGTGCCGTCGTTCTTGTCCCGGTGCGGCGTGACCGATTTGCGGGCATACTTCTTGTCGACGCTGATCGATCCCCCGTCCTGGATGCCGGCCATGACGCCGCGATCATCCGTCCGCGGATCCTCCTGGTGTAGGCCCATCGGCCCCCGCTGAACAAGGATCACGTCGAGCGGTTGCGGCGTCAGATTGCGGAACGAGTAGGTAAGCAACACGTCGCAACGGCGGCTCTCGACGGTCTCCTTGCCCGGTCGAGGCATCGGGCCCGTCCGCACAAGTTCGTACGTCTTGGCGACCTCCATCACGGGTCGGCCGTCCTGCTCGATGACGACGCGGAAGACGGCCTTTCCGTCCCGGCACTGGCTGTCGTCGACCGCCCAGGCCAGCTCATTCAGAACGACGTCTTTTCGCAGCGGTTCGATGCGGATCTTTTCGGTTGCGAACGAGTAGTAGGCCTGGCCGGTCATTGGATCCGTCACCGGCATGAGGAGGGGATACGGATCCGGCTTGCCGATGTCGCGCATGAATCCGCGCAGGCGCACGTCGGTGATCGCCGCGCCGCGGGTCGCCAGCGTGACCCGCATGGGGAACGGCCCCTTCTCGTCGATGTCGCCCAGCGACACGATCGTCGGCCCTCCCCCGGCGGCTTTCGCGACGAGTTCGCCGGGAACGGGCCCCGAAGACGTGGTCGGCGGCTCGGCCGCCGCGCCGCCGACCGCCGGGGCGGTCGTCGTAGCGGCGGATGGTGCCGTCACCGGCGGCGTTGCGGCCGGCGCGGTGCCGGTCGTGGGCCTCGGCCGAACAGGCGGCTTGGGCAGGAGGCGCGGAGCCACGAGGGTCCATACGACGAACACGGTCGCCGCAGCGGCGAACGCGATGAAAAGCTGGCGTTTTTCCATGGGTGGTGGGTCTGCTCAATCAGCGGCCGTCCAGCAGCCGGTGCGCCAGGAAGTCGTCCAGGTCGGGGATCGCAAGGATCTTCCGGACCGTCGCCTCGACATCGTACTCCAGCCGCACGAATTCGACCTCGCGATCATTGACCACGACGTAACTCGCGCGCGGATCCCGATCGCGCGGCTGGCCCACGCTGCCGACGTTGATGATCACGCGATCGTCCTCCGCAATCTCGTACCGGCCCGGCTCGGTCAGCTCATCGGGGCTTTCGAAGTAGGGATCCTCCACGAAGACGCCCGGGACGTGCGTGTGCCCGACGAAGCACGCCACGTGTTCCATCCGATCAAAGTTCTGCGTCAGCTTGGTGGGATTGGTGTACACGTCGTCGGCGAACAGATACTCGTTCACGGGCCGGCGCGGCGAGCCGTGGACGAACAGCATCGAGTCGAACTCGTGCCGGATCGGCAGGCTCCCGAGAAAGGCCCAGCGCCGGTCGCGCTTCGCCTTGTCCGGCTCGTCCTCGAACACCTGCCGCGTCCAGAAGGCCGCCCGCTCCGCGCCGACGTTGAAGTTGTACGGCTCGAAGAAGACCGCGTGGTCGTGATTGCCGCACAGGCAGACCTCGCACCGCTCGATCAGCAGATCGATGCACTCGCGGGGGCTTGGGCCATAACCCACGACGTCGCCCAGACATACGATGCGGTCGATCCCTCGCGCCTCGATGTCGTTCAGGACGACCGTGAGGGCCTCGAGGTTGCTGTGAATGTCGCTGATGATCGCAAACATGGCACCATCCCCCGGCCCACGTGGGACGCAGCCCCCGGCCGGGTCAAACGGCCCATACTAAGGTCGCCGGCGCGGCGGCGTCAATGCCGTTCTCAGCCGTCCGGGCTCTCCGACGCCCGAGACCCCGCGCCGGAGTTGTCGGGTGATCGGACGCCCAACGAGTCCAGTCGAGCCCCGCATACCGGGCAGAACCTCGCATCGGGCCGGTCGCCCGTTGTCTGGCCGCACCGCGGGCACGCGGCACCTGCGCCGCCGCCCCGAGCTTCCTTCCCACGTGGTGTGGCCGCTCGATTCCGCCGCGCGTAGAACACGCCCCCGAAACCCCCAAGAATGATGAGGAAACACGGCAGCGGCGCATCGACGTGCCCGAAGACGTCCGGCAGCAGTCGGATGGCCACAACGACAGCGATCAGAAGAATTACGAATCTCAACACACGTCCGCGTCCATTGCTTCCCGCCGCGAGCGCGACCGCACGCCCTGGCACGTTTCACCGATTCCCCACCATCGCGTCCGCGGCTTCCTGCAGCGTGTCGTGAATTTCGAGCACCTGGTGCAACTGGGTCACGCGAATCGTTCCGAGGATTCGCTCCTCGATGCCGATCAGCGCCGTCCGTCGTCCATCCAGCCGGAGGCTCTTGACCATCTGGACCAGGAGCCCCAGGGCGACGCTCGGGGCGAATCGAACCGCGCTGAGATCCAGGACGATAGGCCGCCCCGGCTGGCCGGCCGCCGCCGTCAACACCTCGTCACAGAGCCTGCGGGTCGATGCCTCGTCCAATGCGCGCTTGCGGACGACGACGTGGATAACCCGGTCGTGGGGCTGAATCGCGCTGGCGCTTTCCGTCGGCATGGCCACCTCGGTGTTGCGTGAGAAGGTAGTATACCCGCATTCGCCCGCGACCGCCCACGCCGACAGACGCCGCGTCGGCGTGTTGCAACGCCGTGCCCTGTTGCGGCATGAGTCGCCGATTGATTCAGGGCTGCGCGATGGTGGCATCCGTGATGCGGTCTGCTCCGCTGCGATCGCGGGCGCGGCGATCGCCCCAGCGCCCCGTCGTGGACGTTGATCGCCCACGATCACGCGGTACAATGCCCTGTGTTACGGTACCGAGTTTGGCGGAATTCGTATCCTTTGCGGAGATTACGCAGGTCCACGGTGACGTAACTCGGGCGGGACGAGCGAGTTACGGCCTTGGCGTCTGCGGAATCGGATGGGGTCGAACCGCCGACACTCGGGTGCCGATGCACCGGGTCGCCGTGGCGCAGCGCATGACGCACTGACCGGGCCGAGTTCGTGGAGAGGTGTCCGAGTGGCTGAAGGAGCAGCCTTGGAAAGGCTGTGTACGGCTTGTCCGTACCGCGGGTTCGAATCCCGCCCTCTCCGTTCTTTTTTGATCGACGGTTGTAACGCCTGACAGGCCAAGCGTTTTCGGCTCGACGTTTTCGTCATCCCGGGCCGATTTTCCGTACACTCTCCCAACGGGGTCGCACGGACGAGTCTGCGCGGCACGGGGCGATCGTGCGCTGCCGGCGATACCGCGCATCGAACCGGGATGGTGCTCCTTGGTCTGGTCCATCACGATCGCGCATGTTGTGCGCGAGGCGTCAGGATTGGTCGGGCAACGTCGCCTCGCCTTCTATGCAATCAATCTTACGAACGGGACCCACGGGCCCGCGGCCTGCTCCCTCTTGACGTAGCAGCCGAGAGCAGACATTGCGGAATGACCCACATCGAGGGCATCCCGCAGTAACGCGAGCGAGGCGCCTCCTACCGGGCCGCATACCCTCGGTGCTGTCGGGCGTTTGATTCGAACCGGGCGGCATGTTGCCGTGTGGCGTCTCGCGGCAAGCATACGGATATGGATTCGCCGACCTGACGAGGCCCGCCGGCTTCTTCGGCGAGGCGGTCGGCCGGCTCGTGAGAGTCGCCGCCGCCCGATCCGAAAAACAAGACGAGCCGCGCGCGGACGCACACGGCTCGCTATCTGCACGGTTACGCGGGAGCGGCAACAAGCGGACTACATCTGTTTCTTCTTATACTGCCAGTAGAAAACGATCAGGCCGATCAGGATGAGAAACAGGATGCCCTGCCACCATTGGAAGATACCGTCCGGACCGAACAGGGCTGCCATCGTTCCGTTGAGCAACGCGTCCATAGTGCTGATCTCCTTGTCACTGCCGGCGCTGGCACCCACCGCGCCGTTCCACTCGCACGCGATGCCTGCCGGCTTACGCCATCCGACTCACATCGCCACACGCAGCATTTAGACGTGCGTCCGAAATGTTGTCAACCCCCGCACGCGATCCGCGAGAGCCGCCAACCGCCGCTCATCCCGACGCCGCTCTTATAAAATCGGCAATTACGACGTCCGCGATGAGAAAACCTGCCGGCGTCAGCCGTATGTGTGTCGGCGTGACGGCTATCCGACACCCCGCTGCGTGACTCCGGATCGGATCAGCGAACAGCTCTACCGGGTCAAGTCCCGTGTCCGCGGTGAATCTCGCGCGGTCGATGCCCTCCGTCAGGCGGAGCCGCAGCATGGCCGTTTCCCCGGCGCGGGCCCGGCCGGAGAGCCGTTCCGCCTCGATCACGGGTGACTCCCCGTGGCGTATGCGGCGCACATATTCATCCACATCGGCGATGTTGCGCGAGCGTTCGCCGTCGACGTACGACGCCGCCGAGGGTCCCACCCCGACATACGGTTGGTTGTGCCAGTAGGCCAGATTGTGCAGGCATCGCGATCCCGGTTTGGCGAAGTTGCTGACCTCGTAGTGCTCGAAACCCGCGTCCGTCAGCGTCTGGATGGCGAGTTCGTACATGGCCGCCTCTTCATCCTCCCCACAGGGCCGAACCTCGCCCCGCGCCCGACGATCGTACAGCCGGGTTCCCGGTTCGTAGGTCAGCCCGTAACAGGCCAGATGCGTCACCCCCGAAGCGATTGCTCGCTCGAGCGACTCTCCCCATGCGTCAACGGTTTGCCCGGGAATGCCGAATATCAGATCGAGATTCACCTCACGTATGGCGGACCTTCGAATCAACGCGAGAGCATGGTCGATGTCACCGACGGAGTGATTTCGTTCAAGGACGGCCAGGTCATCCAGCCGAAACGACTGGGCACCCAACGATACGCGAGTCACGCCCGCCCGCTGCATAACGTCAAGGTTTTCTTGATTCAGTGTTTCTGGATTTGCTTCCACGGTGAATTCGCTGGGTGGCCGGCGTCTGAGAAACTGGGCCACGTGGTCAAACAGGCGACATAATGAATCCGTATTTATAGCGGTTGGCGTACCGCCGCCGACGAACACGGTGCGCACGCACTGGCCGGGGCCGAGGCTCCGCGACCATGCATCGAGTTCCTTGCCGACGGCATCCACCAAGGATGCCGATCGTTGAGCATCCGGCACGACCGAATAGAAGTCGCAGTAGCCGCACTTTCGTCGGCAGAAGGGGATGTGGATGTACAGCGAGATTCCGCTCATCGCATTCGCCGGAGGCCCCGGGGGTCGAGAGTATTGTAACAGACCGGCGGGAGTTGATCGTTTCGGGAACGCAGGGTAGACTACCAGTAGAGCGAGGACGCGCCGCGAACCGGCGGGTCGTGGCCGGTGTTTGACGCATGTCGCGGACGGTGCGTCCGTGTGATGCGGCGAAAGGGCCGACCTGATGGACGTCAGACTGGTGATGTTCAAGGAGAACGGCGAGCGGAAGGACTTTCCGCTCGGCGACGGGGTGACGATCATCGGCCGCCAGGACGAGTGTGACCTGCGGATTCCGCTCGGCGAAATCTCACGTAAGCACGCCCAACTGATCATCCACGGCAACTCGGTCACCCTTCGGGACATGGGCAGTGCGAACGGCACCTATGTCAACAACCGCCGGATTGCGGAACAGGACCTGACGCCCGGCGACCACATCGTGATCGGACCGGTGGTGTTCACCGTTCAGATCAACGGTCAGCCGGAAAACCTTCGGCAGGTCAAGACGCGGCTGGAATCGCGAAAGAATGCCCGGGTCAGTCAGAAGGCGCCCCCTCCCGTCGACTCGTCGGCTGCAACCGAGATGGGGCGTCTCGACGAAGACGACCTCTTCAGCCAGGGCAACGAGAGCATCGATCCGATCAGTGCGCTGGAGGCCCTCGCGGCCAGCGGCGAGCAGAACCTCGTGGACGACATCCTGGACGACGAGGACCGCACGAAGAAGTCCTGACTTGAACGACCGACGGTTCGGTTGCGGTGCCCGGCGCCGTGCGGGCGGCCGCGGCCCGCGGATCGTTCGGTAAAGCGTCGGCCCGCTCGCGCGCGCCGGTTACACCGCCGGCCGGCGCGTGGTGTGGAGCGATTCCCCGATATCGCACGTCCCGGCGGCAGACCTGTGGAGCGGTACCATGGATGTCGATGTCTTGTTGCGCCGCCACGGAATGTCGTTTACGAAGACGACACACCCCGCCACGTTCACCGCCCAGCGCCTGGCGGCCGAGTCGCACACGCCGGGCCAGAACGTGGCCAAGCCCGTGCTCGTGCGAATCGGCACGACCTACGTCCTTTGCGTGGTCCCGGCGTGCCGGCGGGTGGATCTGGACGCCGTCGCCCGCGCCATGAACGTCGAGGGTGCCGCGCTGGCGTCCGAGCACGAGTTGGCCCAGGTGTTTGACGACTGTGAGCTGGGCGCCGAGCCGCCGTTCGGAGAACCCTACGGCATCCCGACGCTGATGGACGCCACCTTGCGCGACGACGAATACCTCGTGTTCCAGGCGGGCACGCACACGGAGGCCGTGCGAATGCTGCGCGCCGATTACGAGCGCGTGGCCGAGCCGATCGTGGCCCCGATATCCCGGTGATGCCGGCCGGCGACCCGCCCGGCGGTCACGGACGGGGTGTTGTTGGCGGGCCGGGCATCCGAAAGGGCGTGTTCGCCTCGAAATGCCTCAACATTTCGGCGAACTGCTCCATCTGCTCGAGATTCCCGCGGGCCGTGGCGATGCGCATCGCCAGCCGAAGGGTTCGGACCGCCGGCTCAAACGCGCCCGTCTCCGCGTACGCCGTCGCGAGGGCCGCGAGGGCCGCGGCGTTTTCCTGTCGGGTCCGATCGACGGCCGCTTGGGCCAGCCGGACGGCCTCCTCGCCGTTGCGAATGCGGTCGTCGGGGCAGGATGCCAGGAGGCTTGCCAGCACCGCGAGCACCGACGCGTTGTCCGGGTGACGGGCGAGCGCCTCGCGCAGCCGGGCAGCGGCCTCGTCGGCTCGCCCCGCCTGAACCAGGGCGGCGGCCAGGCCTCGCAGGGCGACGCCGTCGTCGGGCCGCTTCGCCAGGGCGGTCTCGTACAGCCGGGCGGCCTCGTCCAGCCGTCCCTGCCTTCGACGGATGTTGCCGAGGTTGATATAGGCATCGGGCAGGCGCGGGTCCGCGTCGATCGCCTGCTCGAGTCGGCGGATGGCGTCCTCCTCGCGTCCGAGACGCACGAGGGCGACCGCCAGCGCGTTCTGAGCAATGGCGTCGTCGGGCCTTCGCGCGACGGAGGCCTCGAGACAGACCGCCGCCTCCGGCATTCGGTTCAACGCCGCCAGCGTGATGCCCGCGTTGCGCTCGACCTCCGCGATCCCCGGCGAGCTTCGCAGGAAGTCCTCGCAGAGGGCCAGCGCCTCGGCGTGCCGATTCTGGTCGTGCAGGCACCGCCACAGGCTCGTGCACGCCTTGATGTTCTTCGGGTCGATCGCCAGCGCGTGCCGCCAGAGCGTCTCGCTGGTGCGCCACACCTGGGTCTGCCGCCAGGTGAGCGTGCCTAGCGCGAGGACGACGACGCCCGTGCCGGCTGCCAGGACAGGACGGGCCGGCCACCGTCGAGCCGCCGCCGCCGTTGTCGTCCAGAGCCGTCTCCATCCGCCACCCGCCAGGATCGCCCAGCCCAGGCACGAGAGATACGTGTACCGATCCGCGGTGATCTGCGGTCCGTTCTGAAAGATGCCGAGCACCGGGGAGAGGACGGCGATGTAGCAGACCCACGCCGCCGCAAGTGCCGGCACCCGATGCCGCGCGGTCCAGGCCAGGACTGTGACGGCGGCGACGACCGCGCCGCCGACCACGAATCGCGGCTCCACGACGTTCATCGGGATGCGCAGCTCGTAAAGCGGCGAGAGCGCCACGGGCACGAGCGTCTTGTACAGGTAGAAGGCCAATCCATACAGGCTTTGCGCGATGCGTTCGGCGATCCCGTACTGCTCGAGCGTCAGGATGGCCGGATACTGTCGCTGCGCGTGGAACGCGCCGACCGACGCCGCGACGGCCGGCAGGAGGTAGATCATTTTCTCGGCCAGCACGCGCCGACCGTCTCCCCGCCACCATCCGCGCAGATCCATCGGGATGCGCCGCAAAGGATAGACGTCCAGCACGACGAGGACGGCGGGCAGCGTGACGGCGATCACCTTGGAGCCGAGGGCACACAGATACAGGACCGCGGACGCGACGAGCAACCGGCGCCGTTCCGCGACACTCGTCGAGATCGCGGCGCGAAGGTAGGCCAGGATCGTCAGGAGGCTGAAGAAGCCCACGAGGACATCCCGCCGTTCCGTGGCCCATGCCACGGACTCGACGCGCAGCGGGTGCACGGCGAAGAGCAGGGCCGCGAAGCCCGCCGCCGCCTGTGTCGCCCCGTCCCGTCCGCCGGGGGACGACCGCCGCCCTGCGGCAAGCTGCAGGAGTCGTTGAGCCAGGAGGTAGACGAGGGCCGCGTTGGCGACATGAATGGCGACGCTCGTGAGGTGATACCCGAACGGATCCATCCCCCACACGACGTAGTCGAACCCGAGCGTGAGCCAGCTCAGCGGTTGATAGTGGCCCATGTAGAACGTGGTGAACATCCACGCCAGGTTCGCCGGCCGCAGCCCCCGATAGTGCGGATTCTCAAGCAGGTTCTTCGGGTCGTCCCAGTCGACGAAGGCGTTGGCCAGCGCCGGCAGGAAGGCGATGAGCGTGGCCGTGGCGACGACCGTCGGCACGAGCCATGGGGGCGGCCCTGCGCGAATACTCCGCTCCAACGTGGCCCCGGTATCCTCATCAGGCGGCGACGGTCGGGCGGGATGCCGCTGGGGCGATGCCATGCCGGCATTCTAGAGTCGCCGGCGCAAGGGCGGAAGGCTGCCGGGATGCGTGTTTGCGAACGTCGTCGCGATCAGGTTGCGCGTAGGACGGTTTTGGCGTGCGCGACACGGGTCGAATGCACCGACCGGACGGCCACGGCCGAAAGCAGGAAGCTCACGAGGGCGGTTGCGCCCTGCCCCGGCCCGTGTCCCTCGGCCGTCAGCACGTCGTACACGCCGTCGGTCGTGTCGTCGAGCATGCAGACGTTCCCGACGTTGTTGCCGGTGAACCACCGATGCGCGCACGCCGCACGTTCGGCATACTCGCCGGAGCCCGTGATGTCGTACGCGCATGCCAGCAGTTCGACGGTTCGCATGATGTCCAGCGGAAGCTGGTCGAAGACCGCCTTGTTGCCGTGACGCGGCCAGCCGTTCCGCGTGCCGACCGGCATGAAGCGGTCCTCGTCGAAGAGGTGTTCCATCCAGAAGCCGGTCATGACGGCCGCCACTCGGGCGTAACGCTGTTCGCCGAGGATGGCATGCGCCGCCCACAGTCCGTGGGGCACGCAGGCGTCGCCGCTCAGGACCCGGTCATCGAACCACTCCCAGTCGCCGGCGCGGACGGCATAGTAGCAGTCCTCAACGATCCAGGTGGCCAGGCGGTCGGCCACATCCTCGATCTTCCGCTGCTCCGCCGGCGGGCGTTCGCCGATGGCAATCAGCCACGTCGCCGCCGCGCGCGGGCAACGGATGGCGGAGAAATCCGGCAGGGTGTTGTTCCACAGTGTATCCGCACGCCCCCGGGCAATGGCTGGCAGGTCGCTGTTCGACGCGACCGCCAACCCGCGGGCGACCTCGGCCAGATCGCGAGGCGGCAGGACGTTCGGCGACCAGGTACCGAGGGCCTCCCGATGGGCGCTGAAGCCCTCGCGGCTCCGGTAGGCCTGAAGGAGAAACTGGAGGTAGATCGACGCCCACGCCGATGCATCGTCGTGAACGCCCAACCCGAACAGGCGCGTCGCCAGGCGCAGCGCCAGCCCGTTGTCGACGGTGTCGTACCCGGCAAACCGGTCGGGACCGTCATACTCCCCTCGACTCAAAACTCCCACGCGATCCGTCAGACGGCGGAGATGACGCATACGAAGGTGTGCGCGTTCGGGCATTTCAGACTCTCCTGAGACCGGGCGATCCGGCTCGCGGATCCGTCACCGAGCCTGTCTCGCCCCAACCTCATCCGAAGCATGAGGAAACGGCTCGGGCAGACCCGACAGGTTCCGTGGATGCGGCGCAGGCTCATCCTTGCTATCGGTCGTGTAGCCCCCTGGAGTGTATTTCCAGCTTGCACAGACGTTCGTTTTTTTCCCCGCCGGCGCCGCGCGGGCGGGAAGCTGCCCTACGGTCTGCCCCGTCGTAGTGTTACAGGACCTTCGGCGGAAGGCGATCGCCGGTCATCGTCCGCGGCTCGCCGTCACGAGGAACACGGCCGAGGCGACCTTGACCCCCGCGAGGAAGACCGACGAGGCCACGACGCCGAAGACGGGGATCAACACGAGTCCGGTCAGCAGGGCCCCGACGCAGGCCCCCGCATGATCAGCGCCAACCACCCGGCCGGCGCACGCGCCGGCCTGCGGGCCGAGGCGCGTTTCGCAGCGTCCCTGCAGGGCGGCGGCCAGTGGAAACGCGGCCCCGCAGAGAACCCCCGTGGCCGCGACGAGGATGCTGATCGTCCATTCGACGGCGACGAGGGCCGCGGGGGAGGTTTGCGCGGACGCCAGTGCGGGCAGAACGGCCGGCACGATCGCCGCAAGCCCCCCGATCAGCAGGTCGACGGCAATGAGCTGGGCCCACGGCCCGCGGCTTCGGGATGCCGTCCGCCTCGCCGCTCGATCGGCCGCCCACGATCCGACGACAAGCCCGCCCATGAAGAGCGCGATGATCCAGCCGATCCGCTGGTAGACGTAGCCGTACAGGCTCTGGAAGGCGAACAACCAGACGATGCTCAACGCCATCGTGACAAGGCCGGTCGAGCCGATCGAAACCGAGATCGCGCCCGCCGACCAGCCGGTCCCGGGCGCGCCGTGAACGCGGGCCGACGCGGCGCAGCCGATGCCGAGTACCGCGAGGACGGCCACGACGTGAACGATCCGCACGCCTCGCAGCCGCTCCACCAGGCGGCTTGATCGGCCGCCGGTCATCCGCTCCCAGACGGCGAGCCGCTGGAGGTAGATGACCGGATGCAGATCGGTGGCGACCTGAACGACGGCTTCGTCCAGCTCGCGCCCGCGCTGGGCAATCTTGTCGGCCGCCAGCCAGTCCATCGCTCCATCGAACCAGAGCGGGTCGAAGCCTTCCGCCCGCACCTGTCGCTGCTGATAGCGGCGGGCGAGTTCGGCCGGCTCCGTGGTGACGAGGCCGTCGGCGGTGGCGGCGAGGATTGCGGCCGGGTCGCCCCAGCCGATCCGCACGTCGGCGAAGTGCCGGCGCAGGACGGCTCGCAGCGATGCGAGGTATTCGGCGGACGGCGCGCCCAGCGACGTGGGTGCCGCCGCCGCCGTCATGCAGAGGACCGCATGCGCGGTCATCGACCGACGGAGTTCGCCGAAGAACTCGTCCGTGTAGAGGCGGGCGCGCAGGGCCGAGAGCGGTTCGGGGAGGCGCGCGATCACCAGGTCGAACCGATCCCGCTGCGTCTTCACGAAGTAGCGGGCATCCGCGAATCGAAGGCGAACACGCGGATCCTCAAGGGCCTTTCGATCGGCGTCCGGCAGGAAAACTCGGAGCAGATCGATCGCGCGCGGGTCCGGTTCGACGCAATCCACGCGCTCAACCGGGTGCCGAAGGATCTCCACGGGCAGTCCGTCCGCAATGCCCCCCAGGACCAGCACGCGCCGGGGGGAGGGGTGCTGGCACATCCAGAAGTGCGCGAGCGGCACGAAGGTGTACGGATCGGGGAAGCTCGCCGTCGCCTGCCCGTCGCAGAAGAGCGAAAACTGTCCGGCCCGCCGGCCGAGGGCGAGGTTCTGGTATTTCGAG
>CAZTVU010000061.1:0-10852 GCA_964617025.1 uncultured Planctomycetales bacterium
TTGCCGGGCGCGACGCGGCGGCGAGGCCGTCGCGCGCCCCCGCGAGGACGGCTCCCATTGCGCACAACGCCAATAACCGGTGAGCAGGCAAACCGGAACCCCAAGCCGTTGACCGCAGTGGCGGTCGGCGATGCACAACGATACGCGGGGAGGTACCCGATAGGCAAGCGCGCCTGCTCCGCCGCGCGGGGGTCGTTCCCGCGCGACCGGCATGAAGCGACAGCCTCAGTACATCGCCCCATGAAACGGGTTTTGGAACTCCTCGCGGTCTGCGGACAGGAAACGGGACAAGCTCGGTTCGGCGAGACGCCGTCTCCCGGGTCCGTCCCGCTTGCTACCCCGGGCTTGGCCGTTCGTTGCCGCGGGGCGTACAGTACCGCCATGTCTACAACGAACCCTGACGGGATTCGCCTGGCCGCCGACCTTCTGAAGGCCGCGCGGCACGTCTGCGTGTTGACCGGCGCGGGCGTGTCCGCCGAGAGCGGCGTGCCCACATTCCGCGACGCCGGAGGACTCTGGCAGGGCTACCGCATCGAGGAGGTGGCCACGCCCGAGGGGTTTCGGGCAAACCCACAGCGCGTGTGGGCCTTCTACAACGCCCGCCGACGCGACCTGCGGACCGTCCGGCCCAACCCGGGGCACTATGCCCTGGCCGAACTGGAGCGGCGTGTGCCGGCCTTCACGCTGATCACGCAGAACGTCGATCGCCTCCACCAGCGGGCGGGCAGCCGCAACGTGGTCGAGATCCACGGCAACCTCGCCCACGTCCGATGCACCCGTTGCGAGGCCGAGCGCAACGCCGAGGGTGAGGACCTGCCCGACCTGCCGCGATGCGACCGGTGCGGCGGGCTGCTGCGGCCGGCGGTGGTGTGGTTCAACGAGCTGCTGCCGCCCGGCGCCCTGGCTGCCGCCGACGCCGCGATCCGCTCCTGCGATGTGATGCTGGTTGCCGGCACAAGCGGCGTGGTGCAGCCGGCGGCGTCGTTCTCGCACTGGGCCGCCGGGCACGGGGCCCGGGTGATCGATGTCAACCCCGACCCGTCGGCGTTCAGCCGATCGAGCACGATCGGCCTGGCGGGGCGATCGGGCGAGGTCCTCCCGGCGATCGTGGCCGCGATGACCGGCGGGGCCACTCCGACCGTCCCGGCCTGACATGAAGCCGTCGTCGCGGGGTGACGGCGATCACGTTAGCGAGTGAATCACCAGGCCGGTTGCAAGCTTCGGGTAGAAGAATGTGCTCTTCTGCGGCATGAAGTCGTGGGCATCGGCCACGGCGCGCAGCTCGCGCATCGCCGTCGGTTTGACCAGCACGGCCACGCCGGCCGCCTCGCGGGCCATCCGCTCGGCCTCCTCGATCGACGGGGTGTACCCGATGCCCGGGGCCTTGCCGCCCGACGCCGACGCCAGCAGCTCATCGATCATGTACCGGTGCAGATAGGCCAGGTCGAGCGACCGCCACGCCGGGCTGCGATCCGGCGCGAGCCGATCCAGGACCCGCCGATCCGTGAAGGTGCCGACGTACCGCCGATTCTCGGCCGCGGCGTAGAGCGCAATGTCGTGACTCGCCGCCGGATCGATCAGCGCCGACGGATCGGACGCCGCCCGATCCGCCGGAGCGAACGAGCACGCCGGCGCCCACAGCCGCATCAGCTCGGCGCCCGACAGCGAACCGAAGACGCGATGCGTGGGGAGGATGACGCAGCCCGGGTCCTCCATCGCGCACAGGCCCATGAGCACGAAGTGCGCCGGGTGGTCCGGCGGCAGCGACCCGGCCGCCGCCAGCTCGTTCCGATAGTTCAGCGCGGTCGAGTAGCGGTGATGCCCGTCGGCGATGTAGATGCCCGCGTCACCCAGCAGCGTGCCGACGCGATCGATCGTAGGGGGATCGGTCTCGACCCAGAGCTGGTGGACGACATCCCCGAGCACCGCCCGCGCATCGGGTGCCGCACCCGCCCGGTTCAGCGCCGCCGCGACGGCATTCTCCGGGTCGCTGTACAGGCCGAACACCGGGGAGAGCTGACAGCGCGTCGCCCGCATCAGCAGCAGCCGATCCTCCTTCGGACCGCTGTGCGTCAGCTCGTGCGGAAAGACCTTCCCCTTGCCGAACTCTTCCAACCGCACGACGGCAAAGAACATGCGGCGCGTGAACTCGCGCCCGCCCCAGCGATAGGTCTGATGGTATACGTACAGTGCCGGCCGGTCCTCCCGAACCAGTACGCCCTCATCCAGCCAGGCCCGGAGGGTCTCGGCGGCCCGGCGATACACCTCAGGCGGACCCGCCTGCTTGGGCGGCACGAACGGCATGTCGACCCCGACGATGTTGTACGGCGACAGACCCAGGAGCCGGGCCTTGTCGTCGCCGGTGAGCACGTCGTACGGCGGCGCCGCCAGCGCCGACCAATCGGTGCCGAATCGCTTCGCGTCGTATCGAATCGCCTGAAACGGGCGTATCTCGGGCACGTTTTGCTCCCGGTGAGAGCAGCGTAAAGGGCCGTCCCCGTCGCCGCTTCCACTAATCACGGTAACGCAGAGGCGCGGGGGCCGAAGCGGCGGTTCACGTGGACCGGGATGCACCGCCCCGACGGCGTGATGCCGTCACGCCGTTGACGCCGCTCTTCAGCCGCTCGCCTGTTCGCTAGCCGACGCCGCAAACCGCAGCGCTGACGCATCTTGGCCTCGGCGGCCGGCGCTGTCAAACCGCGCCGGCTTGACGCCCGCCCCATGCATGAGCACGATGCGATCCAAAGCATGCAGGATGTAGCGACGGATCCCGCGTTCGAGCACGCGCTGGCGGCGGCCTGCGACTCGATCGGCGTACATCTCGAACCGTTCCACGTCACGCAAATGTGGCGGCACTTCTGCCGCGTTCGTACGACCAACGAACGATTCAACCTGACGCGGATCACCGATCCGCGACGCGCCGCCGTCGAGCATTACGCCGATTCGCTGACGCTGCTGCCGTGGCTGGCGGCCCGCGCCGGCGGCAGGCGCCCGCCCCGCCGGGCGCTGGATGTCGGCACAGGAGGGGGCTGGCCGGCCGTGCCGCTGGCCATCGTGCGCCCCGACATCGCGTGGATGGCGATCGACTCAACGGGAAAAAAGGCCCGGTTCGTCGCGGAGGCGGCGAAGGCCCTGCGTCTGGCAAACCTGACGGTCCGGCAGGCCCGTGCCCGCGAGATGGCGGGGAAGGCCGCCCCGTTCGACCTGATCGCGGCCCGCGCGGTGGGGAAGCTGGCGGACCTGATCGCCGAGACCGCCCGGCTGCTGGCAGGCGGCGGCCACCTCGTCTGCTACAAGACCGCGCGGCTGAGCGAGGACGAACGCGCCGCGGGACTGCGCGAGGCGGCTCGGGCCGGGCTCGTCCCGCAGCCCGACTTCCCGATCACCCTTGCGGCCGAGGGGGACGAGCTGCACCGACTGCTCGTCGCATACCGCCGGGCGTAGTCGCGCCCCTTCTCGTTTTCTCGTCCGGTCGCTTCCGCGGGCGACGGCTCAATGGTGATTCACCGCCACCTTGACCACGACGCGATGCACCTCGCCGTGACCGGCCATCGGGGCGTGCGCATCCTGCGGGAAATAGATCGAGAGCGTGCCCGTCGGCAGGGGGATCCACAGGGCCGCAGCGTCGGCATAGAACATCATGTCGGTGGCCTCGTCGTACGGCGCGGCTACCGTTCGGCACGCCTGCGTCGCCCGCCAGCCGACCTCGTCCGTCCCTCCGATGATGTAGCGGACGTCGATGTACTCGCGGTGTGCCTCCAACCGGACGGCCGCGCGACCCGGCTGCGTGCCCCGCTCGATGATCGCGAAGACGCGGTCGCCGTCGATCTCGTGCCGCCCGAGCGGCAGATCCGCGAGGTTGCCTCGGGCCAGAAACCGGAACGCGCTGCGAAATCCCGCGTGCAGCGACTCGTACCGGTGGGCGTTCTCCAGCGAATCGACAATCATTCGGGCGTCCTTCCGTTGGTGTGCACGGCGACCGGTTCAACGCTTCCGGGCCGGCTGCGCCGCCTTCCGCTCCCAAGCCGGCCGCAGGCCCGGCACGCTCATCTGGGCGGCCAGCAACTCGTTCCGTTCCGTCTCCGTCACGTACAGGGTCTGGTAGTCCTTGCCGCCAAAGCAGCAGTTCGTCGGGTTCTTGCCACGGGTCTTCAGGCGCTCGACGATCTTGCCGGACGGGTCGATCTTCGCGATCATCCCCGCCCCGAAGACCGCGACGTACACGTTCCCCTTCTCGTCCAGCGCCATGCCGTCGGGCCCCACCTGCTCGCCCAGCGACGTCAGGTCGCACCACTTCTTCGGCGCGCCGGCCGTGCCGCGGGCGCCCAGGGCGATCTCATAGATCGCCTTGTCCACCGTCGACGCGACAAGCAGCGCCTTGCCGTCCGCGCGCAACGCGATGCCGTTGGGATACCGCATGGCCTTGGCCACCCGACTGAGCTTGCCGCCGGGACGCAGACGGTAGACCGCTCCCTGGTCGTACTGCTTCGGGTCGTCCTCCGGGTCGGTGAAGTAGATCGTTCCGTCGGCGGCGATCACCAGGTCGTTCGGCCCGTTGAGCGGCTGGCCCTCAAACCGGTCCGCGAGCACCTTCTCCCCGCCGTCCTTGTCGATCCGCAGGAGCCGAGGGTGTTTCGGCTTGCCCTTGAGGTCCGGGTTGCAGACGACCAGTCGCCCCTCCGCGTCGAACGCCAGGCCGTTGCATCCCACCTCGCGATACCTCACCCACTCGTTTTGTGCGTCCACACGGCAGACCGCCGGCGTCCAGCACGAGCTCAGGTACAGCTTGCCGTCCGGCCCCCACGCGGGCCCCTCGGGGAACTGGAAACCGGCCGCCACGAGGAACCAAGGGAATACGGCGTCCATACGCGTCCGACCTCCACCTCAACGGCCCGGCCGCGAGCTCCCGCCGCCCGCTGCGCCGGTAATCGATACTCGGCTGAGGCGGGGATTCTACACGAAACCCGGCCGGATCACGAGAAACACCGAACGGATCGGGCCCGCCCGGAAGGTGGGGTCAGGATTTCGGGTTCAGGGTTTCAGGTACGTCTGGTCGGGATATCAAGTCCTCGGCGGTCGCCCTGGCCGGGCCACACGGGTCAGCCAAACCGATCGCCAAAGCCGACTGTTCAGAATGTAACTATATGTAAAGAAAAGGGATACATGTGCATGACGATAATAGACATAGCCGACAACGACCGGGCCTGCGGGATCCGAGTGTCGCGAAAACGGGTTGTGTGGGAACGCATCGCAGCTACCGATTCACGATAGGTGCCCCACCGATCGCTGGAGGCCACGCGAGGTTTTTTCGGCGTACGCTCGTTGCGCCGACGATGGCACAGTACACAGCCAAGCCGCAGCGTAGTATCATGGGGGCGACAATGGGAGAGATGACCACCCACCGGAGTCCCGACGACGGCGCTTGGGTATTGCCGCTGGCCCGCTACGGCCTGCGCGAAGTTGCCCTGATCACCGTCGTGGCAGCGGCCCTGGCGACCGCCGCCGTGCTCTGGTGGTGGCCCGGCCTGGTCCCCGTCGGCCTGCTCTGGCTGGCGGGGGTCCTCTTCTTCCGCGACCCGCCGCGGACCGTCCCCGAGGACCCGCAGGCATGGCTGTCGCCGGCGGACGGCACGGTCACCGAGGTCACGCGGATCGAACATGATGATCGGATCGGCGGCCCGGCCGTCCGCATCGGGATATTCCTCAGCGTTTTCAACGTGCATCTGAACCGAAGCCCCTGCGACGGCGTGGTGCGGAGCATCACGTATCGCCGCGGGAGCTACCATGACGCCCGCAACCCGCGCGCTTCGACCGAGAACGAGGCCAACGCGCTCATCCTCGACGCCGGGCGCGACCTGGGGCCCGTCGTCGTCACGCAGATCGCCGGCCTGATCGCCCGGCGGATCGTCTGCGCCGCCCGCGTCGGCGATTTCCTCGCTGCCGGCCAGCGGTACGGCATGATCAAGTTCGGATCGCGGACGGAACTCGTCCTCGCCCGTCCCGACGAGGTGGACGTGTCGGTGCGGGTCGGCGACAAGGTGCGGGCGGGCGCCACCGTTGTGGCCCGCCGACGAAAGGACCGGTGACGGATGGCCATGCTCAAGCCCATCCCGGCGGACGGCGATCGCCCGGCGCGGCCGAAGCGGCGGCGGCTGAAGAACGTCCCTGTCCTTCCGACGCTGCTGACGCTGGGCAACCTGCTGTGCGGGTTCACCGCGATCTACTTCTGCATGCGGGTCGTGTTCGGCATCGGCGCCAATATCGATCCGTCCGACGTCCGCAATCTGCGGGGCGAGCACCTCGAACGCCTGCTGCCGTCGTTCCTGGCGATGAGTGCCTGGTGCGTCTTTCTCGGCATGGTGTTCGACGCGTTCGACGGCTTCGCCGCGCGCCTCCAGCGAAAGGCCGGCTCCTTCGGCATCCAGCTCGACTCGCTCGCCGACATCGTCACCTTCGGCGTCGCGCCGGCGTTCCTCGTGATCACCTTGCTCATGCAGGGAAAGCACGACTGGCCCACGCCGCTCACCGACGACCGCATCGGCCGCGTGCGGTGGATGCTCATCTTCGTCTATACCGCCTGCGCGGCGATCCGGCTCGCGCGCTTCAACGTCGAGACCACCGTCGACGACGCCTCTCACCGCGGGTTCAAGGGCCTGCCCAGCCCGGCCGCCGCCGGGATGATCGCCTCGCTCATCATCCTCCACGAGCGACTCTACTTCCTCCGCACGCCCACCACGCTGAGCGTCGCCGGCGTCGTCGTCGCCGCCATGCCGTTCGTCACCGTCGCCGTCGCGCTGCTCATGGTCAGCCGCTTTGACTACACGCACCTGATCAACGTCTATCTCCGAGGCAAGCGGCCCATCGGCTACGTCGTCCTGACGCTCGCATTGCTCTTCGTGTTCCTCTGGCAGCCGGAGATCACGATCGCCTCGGGCCTGACGCTGTACGCCCTGACCGGCCCCGTCCGACGCGCGGGCCATTTCTTCCACGGAACGGCGCCCCAGCCGGCGGCTTCCTCGGGGTCGGACGGCACGGAGGGAGACATCAGCAGGACGGCATGACGCGCGTTCGCCGCCGACACCCGCGCCGACGAGTCCCCGCCGCAGGCGCGATCCTCTGCACCACCGGGGTTTGAACACGAATGAGACTGACGGACATCCTGACTCCGAACTGTGTCAAGGTTCCCCTCGATGCCGCCACCCGGGACGCGGCCATCGAGGAGCTGATCGAGCTGCTGTGGCAGAACGGCCGGATCGCCGACCGCGAGGCACTCCGGCAGAGCGTCATGCAACGCGAACGGGCCCGCTCCACCGGCATCGGACGCGAGCTCGCCGTGCCGCACGGCAAGTCCGCCGGCTGCGACCGGCTTGTCATGGCCGTGGGAAAGCCCCGGGAGCCGATCGACTTCGCCGGCATCGACGGCCGACCCGTCCGCCTGATCGTGCTGCTGGCCAGCCCGCTCGAACAGAGCGGCCCCCACGTGCAGGCCCTCGCCCGCATCAGCCGGCTCATGCTGACGGATTCGTTTCGACAGGCCGTTCTCGACGCACCGACCGCCGCGGACCTCTTCTCCGTCATCGCCCGCCACGACCCGTGACGGGTCGAACGGCGTCGCGGTTGCCCACGCGCACGATCCGCGGTTCGCCCATCGCGGAATCCCACGGCATGAAGTATGCGATTCCCGGGAGCAGATCGAAGCAGTTGTCGGCCAGCGGAAGCTCCCCGTCCACGTCGAGGCAGACGCCCCACGCAAAGACATCGGAGGCGAGCGTGAGCGAGCCGTCCCGGCGATCGAGCCGGATCCGCGGCTCGGCGAAGGCCAGATCCCGGAATCGCTCGACGAAGAACCGATGCTGCGCGACCGGCCGCCCGCCCTCGTACAGCACGGCAAACGCGCCGCCGTTGCGAAGCCCCAGCGCCTCCCACCGGGCGCGGGGAAAGCGGGCCAGCGGCGTCGACGCGTTCGCGGGCAGCGACGCCGGCATCCGCTCATCGAGCGGCAGGCCGCCGGCCAGCGCAAAGAGCCCGAAGCGCAGCTCGCCCGACCACGCCTCCGGCGTGTCATTCACGCCGTACACGACGACCTCCTCGCCTTCCGTCGCCACGACGACGGTCACCGGCCGAAACGCCCGGCGAACCGGGTGATATGCCAGCTTGCGCCGGCGGTAATAGTCGACGATCGTCCAGCCGTGCGTGACGGGCCACGAATCGTTGTACATCCAGAAGATGGCCGACGCGCTGCTGAACATGCGGCGACGATAGTTGGCGATGTATTCCGCAAGGCCCTCGGCCTGCATCAGGGCGCTGATGAAGGCGTATTCCTCCCAGTCCATCGTCTCCGGGTCGCGGCCCGTCCAGAAGCGGACGGTCTCATATGCGCGGCCCATCTCGCCCGGCGTGCTGTGCGTGTGCGCGAAGGGATTGTCGTGGTGGTCCCAGCTCAGCGAGAACAGCCGTCGCTGCCCCTCCGGCAGGAACTGCCGCAGCGTCGCCGGCGACGACGCCCCGAGCACGCCGCCCTCGTTGGGAAACCGATCGACGAACCCGCGGTACATCCACCAGTCCGCCGGGCCCGGCGTGAGGATGGACACCCCCCACGGATGCTGGTCGCCGACGGTCGGATCGTTGGGCGGCCGGAAGTCGGGCGACCACGGCGAGCTCGGCCAATGCACCTTCGACGGATCCTCCTCGGCGACGATCTTCGGGATGTCCCGATGGAAGATCGCGTAATGTGGCTGCGCCTTGAAGGTCGTCCCGAAGCCGGGATTCGCATCGAACCATTCGATCTCGTTGTTGCCGCACCAGACAACGAGCGACGGATGGTGGGCCAGCTCGCGGACGGCCCACGTCACCTCGCGGCGGACCTCCGCGGCAAAGGCCGGATCGTCGCCCGGGTATTTCGAGCAGGCGAACAGGAAATCGTGCCAGACGAGCACGCCGGCCTCGTCGCACGCATCGAGCAGGGCGTGGTCGGCGAAGAGGCCGCCGCCCCATACCCGGAGCGTGTTGAAGTTCGCCCGGACCGCCAGGTCCACGAGCTCGCGGTAGCGGGCCGCGTCGACCGTGCTGTAGAGCAGGTCCGCCGGGACCCAGTTGGCGCCCTTGCAGAAGATCGGGCGGTTGTTCACCTTCAGGATGCAGTAGCGGCCCTCGACCGGATGCGGCGACTGATCCATCTCCACGCGGCGCACGCCCACGCGGCGAGCGACCGTCTGCGTCTCGCCGCCCGCCTCGAGCGAGCACGAGACGGTGTAGCGGTAAGGCTCGCCGTGGCCGATCGGCCACCACAGACGCGGCCGGTCGATCGGCAGCGTGATCTCATGGCGGCCCTCCCCGGCCGTCACGCGGACGGGACGCGACACCGTCTGCCCCGTCTCCTCGATCCGCACGCGGAGCACGGCGTCGCGCGCCGCATCGTCCAGGCCCTCGACGGTCGCACGGACGTGCAGCACGGCCGTCGAGAGATCGGTCGACGGCACCGCGAACGCGGTCACCTGATCGAGTCGCGGCACAGACCGCCACTCGACGCGGACGGCCCCGAGAATCCCGACGTTGACCAGTCGCGGGTTCCAATCCCAGCCGCTCTGGTACTGCGGTTTGCGGTGCAGGATGCGCTTCGTCAGCAGATCCATCGCATAGGCGGCGTACTCCTGCGTCGGTTTGTCGCCGCAGGCGTGCATGCCGGTGCTGACCTGAACCACCAGCAGGTTGTCCGCCGGGCGGAGCCGGCCCGTGACGTCGAAGCGGGCCGGGCGGTGGGCATTCGCATGGCGGCCCACCTCCGCGCCGTTGAGCCACACGACGGCATCATACTCCAGCTTTTCGAACACGAGCCACGCCCGCTGCTCCAGCGCAGCCGCCGGCACACGGAACGTCCGGCGGTAGATCCAATGCATCTCCTCCACCCAGCGCGCCTTCAACGAGTTCAGGCCGATGTTGGGGTCGTCGATGATCCCCGCATTCATCAATGCCGCATGCACCGGCGCCGGCACGGCGACCTCCAGCAGTCGCCGCCCCGGCAGCACCGGTCCCGTGTAGTTCACCGGATCGATCAGCGGCGTCCCCTCGGCAAACGTCAGACCCCATGTCCCGTTCAAACAAAGCGAACCGCTCATGAACCTACTGCCCTTTCGTCAGAAGCCCCCGTGTTCCCGCCTCGTCGAGCCCGGGCCGCGACAAGGCGATGCGGCCGCCGGCGGCCCGGAGGTTATCCTTCCGGATACGCAGAGAGTGCGGGATTATAGCGAAACGGGCCGGCGCACGCAGCCGGGGCGTGCCTGCGGCAACGGCGGGATCAGCGCCCCCTCTTCCTCCGACGGCGCTTTTCCTTGCGGTCGATGCGACGGCGGTCGGCCATGCTCGGGCCCTTCAGCTTGGGAAGCTTGCCGCCCATCATGGAGATCTGGGCGAACTTCGTCCCCATCTTCATGCGATCCACCATCGACATGCCCGCCATCATCTTCATCATGTCGCGGGCCTGCGCGAAGCTCTTGACCAGCCCCGAGACGTCCTCGGGCTCGGTCCCGCTGCCGCGGGCGATGCGCCGGCGGCGCGAGGCCTCAATGATCTCCGGCCGACGACGCTCCTTCGGCGTCATCGACAGGATGATCGCCTCCATTCGCTTGATCTCGTCCTCGTCCACCTCGATGTTCTTCAGCTCGCTCCCGACGCCGGGGATCATCTTCAGGATCGACTTCATCGATCCCATCTGCTGCATCTTCTTCATCTGCGCGAGGAAATCCTCGAGCGTCAGCCCCGTCTTCATCTTCTCCTGGAGCTTCGCGGCCTCCTGGGCGTCGTACTGCTGCTGCGCCTTTTCCACCAGCGTGACGACGTCGCCCATGCCCAGGAT
>CAZTVU010000061.1:10966-22799 GCA_964617025.1 uncultured Planctomycetales bacterium
ACAGAGCCGCGCCGCCGCGGGTATCGGAATCGAACTTGGTCAGGATGACCGCATCGAGCTCCAGGCGCTCGTTGAAGGCCTTGGCCGTGTTCACCGCATCCTGCCCGGTCATCGCATCCAGCACGAGGTAGATCTGGTGCGGCTGCGTGACCTGCGCGACCTGGGCGACCTCCTGCATCATCTCCTCGTCGATGGCGAGGCGACCGGCCGTGTCCAGGACTGGAGTTCAGACGTGTGCTCTTGTCGGTCTTGCGGGCCTCGAGGATGCCGTTGCGGCAGACCTTGACGGCGTTCTGATGGTCGCGCTCGGCGTACACGGGGACGTTGATCTGGCGGCCGATGACCTCAAGCTGGTCGATGGCGGCGGGGCGCTTCAGGTCGGCCGCCACCAGCAACGGCCGCTTGCCGCTCTTCATCGCGAAGGTGGCGATCTTGCCGCACGTCGTCGTCTTGCCGGACCCCTGCAGGCCGGCCATCAGGATCACCGTCGGCCCCGGGGTCACGTAGGGGATCCGCGGATCGACCGGGCCCAGCAGCCGCACCAGCTCGTCATGAACGATCTTGACCATGAGCTGGTCGGGGTGCAGGGTCTTGATCACTTCGGCGCCGAGGGCCTTCTGCAGGACTTCGTCGCAGAAGCTCTTGACCACCTGCACGTTCACGTCGGCTTCGAGCAGCGCCGTCCGCACGTCCCGCATCACCTCGCGGACGTTGTCCTCGGAGATCCGACCGCGCCCGCGGATCTTCCGGAAGACGTCGCTGAACCGGTCGCTGAGAGCGTCAAACATCTCGGTACCTCTGGCGGCCCTGAAAGCCATTCATCATCGTAAGAGGCGAGGGCGCCTCTTTCAACGGGACCGGTCTTTCGGCATGGATCGGCGAAGCGCCGCGACGCAGCGCTGCAGGCATGTTCGGACACCGCGGCGACAGCGACGGGCGCCGCCCGCGACCGCGGGATCATCCCTCGACGCAAAGCGTGCTTTCGACCTCCGCGTCGGGTCCGGCCGATGAGGACGAGGTGCGGGCCGGCGGGGCCGTCGGGGCGGACGGCGACGTGAGCCCCGCGCGCTCGGCCTTGAGCTTCTCGATCAGCATCACCCAAGTCTCTCGCTGGTATTGCAGGATCTTCAAGGCGTCATCGCACGCGGCCAGATCGCGGTGAATGTTCGCGTCCACCAGCTTGCGGTAGATAAAGTTGTAGAGGGACGCCATCTGGGCGCACAGGGAGGGGTTGACCTCGGGCCGCAGGCTGCTCTGCATCTCCAGCACGATCCGCTGTGCCCGGCTGAAGCGGTCGTAAATGCGCTCGTGGTCCTTCGCGAGGATGGCGTCGCGCCCCTGCGTGGCGAAGCGGATTGCCCCGTCATACAGCATCAGTTGAAGCTGCTCCGGGGTCGCGGTCATCACCGCATCGCGCAGATAGGCTGCCGAGCCGTCGGTCGTCATGGCTCGGATTTTATCGGCTGCCGCGAGGGGTGACTTTCGTTTCGGTTTCACGATCCGCTCAGCCCGGCGACGGAATACGAAGAGGCCAGTGTCGCCAACTGGGACAGGGCCGTCTGCTGCGTCTGGATCGCGGCGAGGGCCTTCTCCATCGCCTGGAAGTCCGCCTCCAGCCGCTTCTGCTTGCGGGCCAGGAGCTCCTCCATGTACGCGATCCGCTTGTTGAAGAGCTCCTCCCGATTGGTCAGGAGGTCCTTCTGGCGAGCGAGCAGGCCGCCGGTCGGCGAGGCGAGGTCATCCAGCACCTTCTGGATGCGATACCCCGCGCCGAGCTGCTGCAACTTGCCCTCCGCCTCCTTCTGCAGTGTGAAGAGCTTCTCGACCTCCGGCTGGTTTTCCTCGATCGCCTTGCGGAGGCGCGCCTCGTCGATCTCCAGTTTTCCGCCCGTGCCGATCCTCACGCCCACGAAGCTCAACCGACTGAAGCTTGGGTCCGTCTCCGCGACGGACAGCGAAAAAAGACCGTAGAGGCGGCTCTTCACGGCGTTGACCGTCGCGTCGGCAAACAGGATCCCGCGCTCCCCGCTTTCGGCGCTGAACCGGGTCAGCTCGTTGATCCGGTCGATGGTGTCGTTGAACGTCTTCTTGAATACGTTCATGTCGGAGAGGATCTTGTCCACGTCCCGCGCAACCGTCACCGTCACGGACCGGGAAGAGGTTCCCGTCAGGTTCAGCGTGACGCCGTCGACGACGTCGCTCAGCGTGTTCGACGACGTGACGATGGGAACGGCTGCGGCGGACTCCCCCGCTCCGAAGAACACCACGGCGTCCTGCGCATCGACGAGCGTCGAAAAACTCAGACCGGTGTCTCCCTCGTCGAGCAGGATCCGGCCGGCCGTCCCGCTGATCCTCGACGCCACCGACAGCCGGTAGGGATCCAGCCGGGTTCCGTCGTTGATGACGGTCGCCGCCACCGAACCGCCCGCCGCGTTGATCTTGCGGGCGACGTCCTCAAGCGTGTCGCCGGCCGCAACGGCGATGCGGATCTCGAAGCTGCCGTCAATCGTCGTCTGCCCCTCCGCCGCCTGCCGCTTCAGGTTCAGGTCCGCGGCGGTGCTCCCGCCATCCTCCTCCACCTTCAGCAGGCGATCGCCGCCGGCCGTATCCTCCAGAAGGATCCCATCGCCCGTATCGTTCATGCGCGCGACGACGCCGAGGCCGGCGGCGTTGATCTTCTTGAGCACATCGCCGATTGTCCGATCCGTGCCCGATTGAATCTCGATGCTTTTCTGGCGGCCCAGGCTGTCGGTGATCCGGATCTTGCCGTCCGCCACGCCGCGGCCGCCGTTCAGCGACGCCAGCTCCGTCGTCTCGCTGAGGTATCGGCGCTGCAGACTGCCGCTGGAGATCCGCCGCAGGCCGGTCGCGGCGAGGCGCAGGTCCGCGGCCGTCGTCCCCGACAGGTCTGCAATGCTCATCGCGCTCGCCGCGCCCGAGGTGTCCGTCACCACGATCCCCAGACCCGACCGGCTGAGTTCCGCCCGCACATGGGATGAACCGGTGGTGGCGTTGATGGCATCCAGGACGTCCTGCACGGTCTCCGCCCCCGCCAGATCGACCGCGGTCACGGTGCCGTCCCCGGCCGTGATCTGGATCGTACCGACGCCGACGCCCCTGCCGCCGTTGAGAGATTGCAGCAGGACGGTGTTCAGCCCCGCCAGCAGACGCCGCGACGTCACCGGCCCGCCGCCCTCCGCGGCGAGCCCCAGGTCGTAGGCGGCCTTCGACCCGTTCAGAGCCGTAATCGCGGTTTCGCCGGCGCCGTCGGTCCGGTCCGCGAGCTCGATGCGAAATCCGTCGGCGCCGACGGCCGCGACGAGCCGGCCGTCGTTGCCCGTCGCGTAGTTGATCGCCCGGATGGCGTCACCGAGGGTCTGCACGCGATAGATCGTGCTGCCCCGGACCGAGGGCGCCGCGACGTTCACCGCGATACCCAGATCGCGCGCGGCCGAGCCGGTCACGTCCTCGATGATCAGATTCGACGCCCCCGCCTCGTTCGCGGAGATCGACATGTCCGCCACGCTGAGGCTGGCGTTCACCACACTGATGTTGATCTTCAGGCTTTCGCCGGTCTCTTCATCCACGGCGCCGTTGATTCGGGTCACGACGTCCTCGATCGTGCGCGCACCGGCCAGATCGACCGTTCCCGTCAGGCCCGCCCGGTTGGTGAGGCGGATCGTCCCAAGCCGCACGCCGTTGCCGCTGTTGAGCTCCTCCAGCCGCGTCGCGAACCGCAGGCGCCCCGACAGATTGACGGCGACGGCCGTCCCGTCGCGCAGCGTCACGGAAAAGTCGTCCATCGCGCCGTCCGTGCGCACGCCGGCGCCGTCGTTCAGCACGCGCAAGGCCGTGTTCATCCCGAGCCGAAGAACCGCACGGCCGACAACCCGGCCGTCCGACGTGACACCGGCGATCCCCAGGTCGGACGCGGTTTGCCCGCCTCCGACGTCCGTCACCCGCAGATCCCCGGAGCCGCCGGAAAGGTCCGTGATGACGATCCGGTCGGCCTGAACCGACGCCCGGACGTTCACATCCAGACGCGAGTTGATCGCCATGAGGACGTCGTCCACGGTGAAGGCCGCCGTCAAATCGATGTCGGCCGCGCGTCCGCTGCGATCCGTGATCCGGATGACGCCCCTCCGCACGCCGTCGCCTTCGTTCAACATGTCGAGGGAGGTGGCGGGGTTGAGGGCGCCGTCGCCCATCTCGATCGTGAGCGTCCCGGCGCCGACGGGCGTCTGGTCCTTGTCGGCCATCCCGCGCGCGATGATCTGGTGATTGGTCGCCAGCGAGCGGACCTGGAACGTGTAGGATCCCGGTGCGGCGCCGTCGGACGCCGTGGCGGTGAGCGTCGCCTCGTCCGAGCTGGTGGCCTTGACCGAGCGGAAGAACGATGTTTCGTCGAACCGGCCGGCGGCGTTCTTGATGGCCGTGATCCGGGCGGTGAGGTCGAGCAGCGCGAGCTTCTGCTCGTTCGTGGCCGTGACGCGGGCCTTGAGCTGGTCAACCGGGCGCGCCTCGATTGCCATCAGCTGCTTGATGATGTCGGCGGTGTTCAACCCCGAGATCAGCCCGACGCCCGTCGTGATCGTTCCCATCGTACCGCTCCCCCCCACCGGGCATGGCGGCCCCGGCGGGCGCGCGAAATCGTCGCGCAAAGGGCGGGCGCACCGCCATCGCGGCCGGTACGGCCCCCCGTATCAATATCGGAATCCGACCGCGGCGCCCTTGACATCCGGCCGCGTCACGAGACGAGAATCGCCCGAAGACCCGTCCGTGGATCTTCGGGCGATTGACCTGTGTAGACCGTCCGGCTGGTCGCTGAACGCGGCGTCCTAGCCGCCCAGCAGCGACAGGACCGATGCCGGCAACTGGTTTGCCATGCCGAGCACCTGCGTCGTGCTCTGTACCAGGATCTGGGCCCGCGTCATCTTGGACACCTCGGTGGCGTAGTCCGCGTCGCGGATCGTCGACTCGGCCGCCGTGACGTTCTCCAGGGCCACCTTCTGGCTGTTGACGTTGGTCTCGATCTGGTTCTTCTGAAGCCCGCCGATCCGCCCGCGGAGGGTGGCGATCTGGCTGATCGCTTCATCGACGACGGCCTCCGCTTTGGCGTAGTTTCTGCTCAAGATGGAGTAGTCGCCACCGGACTTCACCTGGTAAAGGAATCCGACGTCATTATTGCCGAGACTGGACGTCGCGATCGAGGGAATCCCGATGTCCACCCGGCCCGCCGTGTTGACGTCTGGACCGATCTGGAACTTCGCACCGCCGCCGGTCACATAGAAGCGGGTCGTGGCCCTGCGTTGGGCGAACGACGCCGTCAAGTCCATGACGACGTCGAATCCGTTCCCGCGAAGGCTGACCTTCTTCCCGTCGACGGAGGCCTCCTGGCCGTTGACGAGGACACCGGCATCCACGCCTTTGTCCTCCGCCGTGCTGCCCGCCGAGGCGATGAAGTTGCCCTGGAGGGCCTTGACGGCGACGAAGGCCTTGCTGCCGAACTCGGTGCTTTGCAGGTAGATCTTGTTTCCCGAGGCGACGGCGGACACGCCGGTCGCCGAGACGGCCGTGTTCAGGCCGTTGACGATACTGCTGAGCTTCGTCCCGCTGGCAAAGGAGAACGCCTCCACGCCCTTGCGACCGGTGAGCTCGATCGTGACGTTGCCGCTGATGCCGGAGCCGGCGGATAGCGTGTACACCAACTGGCCGCGCTGGGCCGATTGTGTGACCTCCACCTGAATTGCGCGGCTCGAGTTGTCCGGCAGTCGCGCCCCGTACGTGGTCACCTGAACGATGGCGCTCGTGGCCACGCCGGACAGCGTGTACGCCAGGTTGCCGTTAACGAGCTTCTCGCCGGCGAACTGCGTTGTGTTCGCGATGCGATCGATGCTCTCCAGGATGGAGTCGATCTGGAGCTGGTTTGCCTGCCGCTCGGCGTCGGACAGGGCGCCGTCGTTGGCGCTGTTGACGACGAGTCCCTGGAGGTCGAGCAGCATCGCGGAGACTTCGTTCAATGCGCCCTCGGCCACGGAGAGGACGTTGATCGCGCGAGTGGAGTTGTCAATCGCCGCGTTGATCCCGCGAATCTCGTTTCGCAGGGTCTCGGAAGCAATGAGACCGGCGGGATCATCCTTGCCCCGGTTGATGCGCAAGCCGGTGCTGAGACGCTCCAACCGCGTCGTCAGATCGCTCTGGTTGGCGATGAGGCGATGGACGGCCTGAAGTGCGGGAATGTTGGTGTTGATTCGACTCATGGTATCCTCCGTGACGATCGGGGCAAGCCTCGCTGTCTTGCACCCATCCGGTCGCAGCCCTGCGACCGGAGCGGTCCGATCCCGACCCGGGTTCGGACGTCACCCTGGCCCGTCGGCAACGGATTCCACCGCACACCATACGGAGGCGACCGATGAGGTCCCTGGGTTCCGAGCGACCTCGTCCGATCGCACGTCTCTCGGCCGAAAGTCCTTTTCGGCCCCCCGCGTCCCGCGAAGGACGCTGCCCGATATATCGGTCGGGCCGCGGGGAACTTGAATTGTCTCGCGTTTTCCGGCGGCCGGACCCGTGTTTCCCGGGCCCGATCGCGACAATCGGGTATTCGTCACATTACCGGGCGCTGCTTGAGGTAAACCCGTGAATACTCCGCAATAATGGGGATAGTCCTGCATGGGACATGGTTATCGGACTGAAGAAAGGCTTCTTCGGCTTCATGAGAGGGGACGTGCCGGCGTTGAGACCCGCCACCGCCGTTATTCTCGGACGTTCTCTCGGAGACCATACGAGAGGCCGGCGCCCGCACAGGCAGGCGCCGGCCCTAAATCACATCAGCCCATAGAGAGGCGAACCGACGACGTTGCCGCCGGAAATCAACCGCGCAGCAGCGTCAGGATGCTCTGCGGAGCCGCGTTGGACAATTGCAGGGTCGACATCGCGGACTGCACCAGGATCTGCGCTCGCGTGAGCGTGCTGGTCTCCTTGGCGAAGTCCGTGTCGCGGATTGCACTCTCGGCGCTCGAGACGTTCTCGTACGACACTTTCAGCGAGTTGACGGTGGACGCCAGCGTCGTCTGCTGGATCGCGCCGATGCGACCTCGCAGGGTCGCCACCTGCTCCGCCGCCGTCCGGACGATCGACTGTGCCGTCGAGAAGTTCTTGGAAGTCAACTGGTTCGCCTGACCGCTCCCCAGGGTCGACAGGCGACCGGTGGCGGCGGTGCCGAGGCTGCTGGTGGCAATGCTATCAAGGCCGACGTCCACCTGGCCGGCGGTAGACAGGTCGGGCGTAATGTTGAACTTCGCGCCCCCGCCGGTGATGTAGAACGTCTTCGGCGTGCCCGTCACGCCGCCGCCGTACGCCGCGGTCAGCGTAATCTCGGCATCAAGCACCGCCGATCGCACGGTGGCCTTCAGCCCCTTCGTCGTGGCCGTCTGGCCGTTGACGGTGACGACGGCGTCCACGCCCTTGTCGGTCGTCGAGGTTCCCAGCGCCGCGATGAAGGCGCCGCCGGACATCGCCTGGACGGTGACGAACTCGTCGCTGCCGTATCCCTTGCTCTTGAGCCGCACGACCGCGCCGCTGACAGTCGCGGACACGTTGGTCAGGCTGGACGACTGATTGATCGCCGCCGCGATCGCGCTCAGCTTGGTGCCGCTGGCGAAGGTGAAGAAGTCGGTGCCCTTGCTGCCGGCGACACTGATGGTGCGCGATCCGTTGAGTCCGCTTCCGGCCGACAGCGTGTACCGCAACTCGCCGGTTTGGGCGGAGGTCGTCACGTTCACGACAACGGTGCGATAGCCGTTGTTCGCGATGCGAGCCGAGTTAATCCGGAGGTCGGCGATGGCCGACGTGCCGACGGCCGACGTGGTGTAGGCCAGCGTGCCGTCGAGCAGCTTCTTGCCGCCGAAGGTCGTCGTGGACGAAATCCGGTTGATCGTGGCGAGGATCGAATCGATCTGCTGCTGGTTGGCCGCCAGCTCCGAATCGCTGATGCCCGACTGGCTGGCCGAGCGATCGACGAGATCCTCCAGGTTGATCAGCAGGGCACTGACCTCCTGAAGGGCGCCCTCGGCGACGCTGAGGACCTTGTCGGCCCTCGACGCGTTTTCCATGGCGGCATTCAGCGCGCCCTTTTCGGCGCGCATGGCCTCCGAGGCGATCAAGCCGGCGGGGTCGTCCGACCCCTGGTTGATCCGGTACCCCGTGCTCAACCGCTGCAGCGTGCGGTTCAGCAGGGTCTGGTTCGCATTCAGCGCGCGACCAGCGATAAGCGACGGGACGTTCGTGTTGATTGAACTCATACCTGAAAGCCTCCCATCTCAGGCCGGGGCTACGATGCCGACGGCGACAGGTCCCCCCTGCCGCGATAACCGCCGAGCTCCGCCCGACGCTGAGCGCGCGTCCGTTCCGGCGTCAGGGCCGGAACCCGCGCGGGCCAGTGATTTCCCGCATGAACCGCCTGCGTTCGGTGTGCGACCGGAAGGGTGTACCCCCGAATCGGCGGCGTTTCTCGTCCGTGCATCTTTCCCCGCGCGGGGCCCGAATCGAATCGGATCGCGCCGGGATCCGGACTTCGCGCTACGCCGTCACCCGCTGGACCGCGTGTGACAGGCCACGAATCGTCACGACGGATAACCCCCTTTAGAACAATCGCGCCGCCGAGGGCAAGCGGGAGCGGACGACCGGCGGTTATCGTGACGCTGGGGCCGTCCAATAAACAAGAGCCCACGGCTGTACGCACGCGTACGACCTTTTTACCGGACAAGCGCGGCAAACGACCGAGAACTGCGCGAGAAGCGAATCCGATTGTTTTTTGTGAGAGAGAGGTGAGAATCTCACGAGCGGCGCAGGCGAACGGGGCGTCGGAACGCGCCGGTCACTCGGCGCGTCCCGACGCCCCGCGAGGCTTCACCTTCCCTCCGGCCCTCAGCCGGTGAGCAGCGACAGGACGCTCTGCGGCGTGCTGTTGGCCAGCGCCAGAACGCTCGTGCCCGCGTTGACGAGGATCTGGGCCCGCGTCAACCGAGACGTCTCGACCGCGAAATCCGTGTCCCGTACGCTGGACTCGGACGCCGTCAGGTTCTCCTTCGTGATCTGGAGCTGGTTGATGTTGGTTTGCAGCGTGTCTCGCTCGAACGCACCCAGCCGGCCACGCATCACGGACACTTGCCGGATGGCCTCGGTCACGATCAGCGAGGCCTCGTGAGCCTTCCCCTCGATCAGCGACTTGCCCTTGCCGGCGATGACCTCCGAGAGGTATCCCACCGTTCCGTTGCCCAAGCGCGACGCGGCCACGGACTGAATCGCGAGGTTCGTCTGCTGGTTCGTGTTGACCTGGGGGCCGAGCTGGAACAGGGCGCCGCCGGCGGTGATGGCGAAGCTCGTGGACCCCGTTCCGAACGACTCCGCGAGCGTCAGGGAGAGGTCGAGCATCGTCGTATTGAGCGACAGGGTGTTGCCGTCGCCGCTGGCCAGCGTGCCGTTGACGTTGGCCACGACGTCGCGACCCTCGCTGCGCCGAGCCTGCGCGCCGGCTCTGTCGTAGGTCACAAAGGCACCCGTCGAGCTCGGCAGGGCCTCGACGGTGACGAACGCACGCGACCCGTACCCCACGCTGGTGAACCGCACGCCCGAGGCGGGATTGGCGGAGTTGATCAGCGCGGCGATCACGCCCGTGGCGTCGCTCTGCATGTTGACGGCGCGGACGATTTGCGACGCCTTCACGCCGGAGTTGAAGTACAGTGTGGTCACGCCCTCGCTGCCACGCACCTCGATCGTCACGTTCCCGCCGGTCACGGCGCTGGCGCGAAACTGCAGCTCGCCCTTGCGAGCCGACTGCGTGACGTTGACGTGCACGGGGACATAGCTCTGCGTACCGAAGTGGGCCCCGGTGATCTCGAGCGACTGAACGACGCTTGTGTTGAGGCCACTGGTCACGTAATCGAGGGACCCGTCGATCAGGCGGCGGCCCGCGAACGTCGTCGTGTTCGCGATCCGCGTGATCGATTCGATCGCGGAATCGACCTGGAGCTGCGTGGCCTTGATCTCCTCCTCAGACATGGCCCCCGTGTTGGCGGCCTGCACGGTCAGGCTCTGGAGGTCCACCAGCAGCGCGGCCACCTCGTTGAGGGCGCCCTCGGCCGTGGCGATCACGTTGATGGCCCGCTGCGAGTTGTCGATCGCCTGTGTGACGCCGGCGATCTCGGCCCGCAGGTTCTCGGACATGATCAGGCCCGCCGGGTCGTCCGCGCCGCGATTGATGCGGAGCCCGCTGGAGAGCCGCTCGAGCGAGACCTGCAGGTCCCGCTGGTTCCGGCGCAGATTGGTCTGCGCCACGAGGGCCGGCACGTTCGTGTTGATTCTAGCCATGTGCAATCCTCCTTGATTGAGTCCGGACTACCGACCCGCCGGAGCGGGTCTCCGCCGCGAGGTCCCCGGCCCGCAGGGCCCCCGCGGGGCGCCGGCGGTCAGCGCTTCTTGCGCGAACCGGATCGATCCTTCGATTCGCCGGCGACATTCGCGATGTCCTCCGGCTTCACCATGGCCGCCGCGCGGTTCTCGCGCTGAATGGCCTCCCAGACTTCCTTACGATGAACACTGACTTCCGGCGGGGCATTGATCCCCAGCCGTACCTTGTCGCCGCGAATGTCGACCACCGTGATCTCGATATCATCGCCGATCATGATCGTCTCATCGCGCTGCCTCGATAGCACCAACATCCTCGGCTCCTTCCTTGGCCATGCCGATGCTTGCGAATCCCGCCGCCGGAGCGTGCGTTCGCGACCGGCCGCCGCACGCGGCAGACCGGGCAGCGGATCGGCGGACCCCGCTGCGCGACACGCTCGGCCCGACGGCACCCAATACGCCGGACGGTGGCACGACTTCATCGGACGACGCCGGCCGCAGCGCGGCAGGCGGTCGACCCGTGAGCCACCGACCCCCTACGCCGTCTTGCTGACCGCCGCACCCTTCCTTGGGAGCGTCAGCAGCGGGTGCCGCGTAGAGAAGCGACGATCCGACAGCACGAGCTGCCGGGCGACGCGGGTTTCGATGTTGACGATCAGCGGACCCTGCATGTTTCCCGTCAGCAGGTCGTCGACCTTGTTGACGATGATGAACACCTGGGCGCCGGCCGGGTCGTCCAGCCCGACGGCCTGAAGGTCCTCCGCCTTGATCGGGACGGAGTAGTCGTGCACGAACAGTCGCGGATCGCACACGACGAACGCCAGCTCGGGGCGGTCGACCGCCTGCAGCCAGTAGAACCCGCTCTTCTCCCCCGTCTGGATGAGCGCGTAGTCGTGGTTGTTCGGGAATCCGAGTATGCCTTTCGGAAACCGGATCAACCGGGTCTCATCCACCTCTACGGATCCGAAGCGCGACGTTTGAATGATCATCGCGACACTCCCAACGGCGACCCTTCCTGTGTGGATCTATCGCGAGCGGCCCAACCGCCCCGCGTCGGACGCCATCCGTAGCGCCCGGGACTCCGCGAGACGGTTGAAGAACTCCTCGAGCCGCCCGCAACACGCGGCTTCCTGTTCCGCAACCCGCCCGACCGCGGGCGGGTGATCGCCGCTTGCCGACCCGGCTGGATCGCGCGCCGGCGACAAGCCCCCGCGCCGTCCGCCCCTCCGCCCGTGCCCCCCACGGCACGGCCTCCCACCGCCTCCGTGCGCGTCACTGCAGGAAATCGAGCAGCGACAGGCTCAGCATGCGTGAGCCCGTCATCAGATTCGCCTGCAGGATCGTCTGCGCCTGCTGAAACCTCGTCACCGCCTCCGTGTAGTCGAGATCCTTCACCTCGCTCAGCAGTGTTCGCGTGGCCTGGACCGCG
>CAZTVU010000062.1:0-7640 GCA_964617025.1 uncultured Planctomycetales bacterium
GCCCGCGGCGGCCCGGTCTGCGCGGCCCTAGCGGCCGGCCACGATTTCCGGATCGACGACCGGGTCGTCCTCGTGCAGGATGTCGTTGCCCGCGCCGCCCGCCTGAGCGATGCCGTGCACGTCCTCGACGTCGAATACCGCATCACGCCGCGGGGAGGCGACGTCGAACTCGGCGAGAACTTCTATAGTTGCCTTCAGCTTCGCGGGGCGGCGGCCTTTCAGCGGCCCGACCTCGTCTTCACGTACGCCGACGGCAAGCCGCACCGCGACGTCGACCGTCGCAACGACAACCCGCCCGAGATGCCGCCGTTCGACCGCTGGATCGATGAGACGGGCCTTGTCGACGGCAAGCCCGTCGGCGCCGCCATCGCCGTCCACCCGGACACGCCCCGGAGCCGCCTGTGCTACTCCCGCGGCGTCAAGGGTCTGAACCTTGATTTCCTGTTCGACGGCCCGATGAAGGTCGCGGCTGACAAGACGCTGCGGTGCCGCTACCAGGTCTACATCCACGACGGGACGGCAGCCGAGGCGAAGATCGGCGCAATCGCCGACTGGTTCAACCCCGGCGCCCGCGTCAGTTGGAGGCGGTAGTAACCCGGCCGCCCGGCCGAGGCCCTGCCTGACGTCAGACCGTCCCGCCGTCCGTCGACGGCCCCGGGGCCGCGTCGCCCAGCGCTTCCCGAAGCGTCGTCAGGGCCCCGTTGATGGCCCTGGATGCCTCCGTGATGTCGCTGGAGTGGAGAATCAAATTGGCCCCCTTGCGGACGTAATGCAGTTCTCGATCAAGGCTCTCCCAGTAATGCAACCCGACGCCCAGGCCTGCGGCGCGGGTCCTGGCGATGATCGTCTCGGCGGCGGCGATCCGGGTGCTCGTACCGCTCCGGAATGCCGAGGCTGACCGACAAGTCGTGCGGGCCGATCAGGACGCCGTCAAGCCCGCCGACCGCACAAAGCGCGTCGAGGCGATCGATCGCCGGCTCGCTTTCGACGTTGATGATCAGCACGTTGTTGCGGTTCCATCGGTCGAGGTACTCTCGTGTCTCCCCGTCGACGCCCGTGCCGGCGTGAAGGAAGTCGGCGAGCTTGCGACCTTTAAGCGGACGATACTTCACCGCCCCCGCGACCTCCCGCAGCCGCTCTGCATCCTCCACGTACGGGCAGACGACGCCCTCCGCCCCGGCGTCCAGCGCCAGGGAGGCGAGCACGGGGTCGGCGACCGGGATCCGCACGACCGGGACGACGCCGCGGGCCTTCCACGTCTGGCACAGGGCGGCCGTAGTTTCGCAGCCCAGCGGCACGTGCTCGTTGTCGATGAACACGAAGTCGAACTGCGTATAGAACGGGATCGCCCAGGGCGCGGGATTCGTCACGCAACTGCCGTATACCCGTCCGCCGGCACGAAGCGCCGTTCGCATCTGCTGTCCGGTCATTGTTGTGCTCCCGGGGGGCCCCCTGCCGCCGACCACGCCGGTTGCCGCCGCCATTATCGTGTGGCCGCCGCCTCGGGCAAGCAGCCGGACGTGGAAGACGGCCGGCGACGGATCGCGCCTTCCCGAAAGGTCGCATGATGGATGACCGTGCGCTCGTTCGACGTGAAGACCACGTGGATCGTGCCGTCGCGAGTCTGGATCGCACTGGGATAGGCGAACGAGTCCGGGCCCTCGGCGATATTCCGCCGGAACGGATACGTCCGGTCGCCGTCGACGGAGAGGGCCGCCGTCAGCGGCGTACGCTCGCTCATGCTGTCGTTGAACACCAGCAGCAGGTGCCCGTTTCGCAGGCGGATGAAATCGGCCGCCGCGTTGGGATTCGGAAACTCGCTGTCGCGGCCCTCGGTCCACGTCCATCCGCCGTCGCGCGACTCCGACCGGACGAGCCAGCCGTCGGTCCGCGGCTCGTAGCCGCCGCCGCGCCGGCAGTAACAGACGAGGTAGTCGTCGGTGATTCGTGCCACCGCCGGCTGCAGGTTGCCCAGGCGCGACCGGATGCGGTTCGTCTCCGTCCACCGACCCGTCTTCGCGTCGCGCCGCAGGAAGAGCGACGTCGTGTCCGCCCCCACCTCCTCCCGGTCGTTCCCCGTTTCGTGGTAGACCGGCAGCAGGTAGTCGCCGTCGGCCAGGACGATCGGGTGCGCGCGCACCATCATCCCCTCCTCCTCCGCCAGCACGAACGACGGCGACCAGGTTCGCGCCCCGTCGCGCGACGTCCGCGCCCGGATCCGCGACCTGGACCACGTCTCGCCGCCGCGGACGACGTGAAACAGCCACACGATGCCGTCGGGCGCCTGCCACACGACCGGATTGCCCGCCTGGCCGCGCGGCGTGTCGGAAATCACCTCGGGGGCGGTCCAGCGGGCCTGCCCGGTCGCCTTCCGCGAGCCATAGACGGCCGTGTCGTCCGCGTACTCGCCCGACCCGCCGTAGTACGCCAGATACAGGTCGCCGTTGGCCAGCTCCGTGATCGACGCCGGGTGCCTGTACGGCCCCGGCGCCTCCGGCCCGAACACCGGCTCGATGAGGATGCGATCATCCAACCCGGCGCATCCGCAGGCCGCCGCCAGGACCCACGCCAAGAGCTCACAGCGATGCAAAATGAGAAAGCGGCAAAGCGAGAAAACGGAAAAGGTGCCGTCGGGGCCGCCGCTTATGCGGCGCGTCGGTGTCGTCCGGATGCAGAGCAGCCGGGCTTCTCTCTCACGTTTTCGCTTTTCCACTTTCTCGCTTTTCCGTCGGTGCGCTGCTCCGCCAAGGGACATCAGGATCCGCCTCATGGTTTCGCGGCCTTTCGTTTCAGGAGCCAGACCTCCGCCACGTGCGACTGCCGCCGCCAGTTCAGGTGGGATTCGTCGATGTCCTCCCAGGTCAGGCGGAGCTGCCGGTCGCTCGTCAGCTCGCACGGCACCGGGTATTCCTTGAACTCGCCGATCTCCCGTGGACACTTCGACGGCGTCAGCGGCACGCCGTCGGCCCGGACGCGCGACTCGCCCTGACCCGTGACGCGGACGAGGTACGACGCCTCCGGGTCCAGTCCCTCGTAGACAACTCCCGCCGGCCATCGCGAGTAACACTGCCACGACAGCCGCCGCCGACTCCGCCCGTCCTCCCACCAGGCGTGTTCCGGGTTGTCGTGGCGAAGGACCTCGGGGTCCGTGTTGATCCCCTCCCCCCGGATCACTCTCGGCGAGCGCCCCACGTGCCCCACGGCGTCGTAGAAGCTGCCGGGGCCCGGCTCGTCCCAGGTCGCGATGGTCTCCAGCCGCGCGATCTGTTCGTCGCGCGTCCTCAGCCGGCGGACCTTCGCGAATTCGTCCTCGAGCCACCAGCGGTTGTTGAGCGGATGATCGACGAAGTCGAGAATGCAACCCCGCTCGGCCCCGCTGGCGTGGTAGAGCCGCATGCTCGTCTGGTAGCCGATGGAGCGAAAAAGGGCCTCGGCCAGCTCGCCGATCCGCGTTCGCCACGCCGGTCGGCACGGTTCAGCGTCGGCCCGCTTCAGGACGGCCAGCGCCTCGTCCATTGCCCGCTCAGGGCCGATTTCGCCGGCCCGCCGCAGCACGGCCATCGCCTCGCGCTCGAGCGCCGTCTCGCGGATGAGGCGGTGCCGCGTATAGGCGTCGTAATACGCCCGCAGGAGGTACATCTGGAAACGCCAGTTCCCCGACAGCCGGGACGTCTGCCTCTCCAACCGCTCCCACAGCGCCAGGACTCCGTCGACACCTCCGTTCATGGCCAGGCTGCCCCGCCAGTTGCCCTCCAGACCGAGCAGGCCGTCCGCCGCCGCGTCCGCGACATCCGCGCCGAAGAAGAAGCGCGTGTATTCGATCAACATCTCGCGCACATCGCGCCGCGAATCCCACCCCAGCATGCTCCACACGGCCTTGTTCGCATCGTCGTGAATGCCGTCGGAATAGGTCAGAAAGCCGTCGGTGTACGGTGCATACAGACGAAAGAGCGTCGCACTGTCCGCCGGCCGCGGGTTCGGGGGCTCGCGGCCGAGCGTCAGGGCGAACGCCGGATCCCACCATTCGACCGGGAACTGGCACCGAACCGTGTGTGTGATATCCGGGTACCACCGGAGACGATACGCCCCCGGCAGGCGGCGCCGCGTGTCGGCGATCGGCGGGCTCGACGGGCCCGACACCAGCCCGCCCAGCCACGCCGGCCGCTCCTTCTCGACGAAGGCGAGGAATCGCGCCGTCTTTGCCTCATCGAAACCCTGCAGCGACACCCACACCCGCGCCTTCGGATGATACCGGCTCAGGAGCCCGGCCACGTCCTTCAGGAACGGGATCACCAGCTCCGGCGGGTTGTCGCCCGGATCGCCGCCCGGGAAGAACACCGCGTCAAGCCGCATGCAGGCGCGATAGAGGGCCTCGTGCTGATCCAGCGCCGCCCGCCGCCGCCGCTCGTCCGTCAGCGGAAAGTCCGCCGGCGTCCACACCCAGTAGTCGATGTCGTAGTCCGCACAGATCGCGCTGAGCCGGTGGTTCATCTCTTCGCGCGGTACCGGCATGAGCGGGCTTTTCTGCGTATCCTCGAACGGGATGTTCTCGATGCAGTTCGCGCCGAAGACGGCCATCTCGCGAACATACTGCTCATATTGTGCGGGCGTCCACGCGTCGTAGCTGTTCGCCCGCGCGCGGTAGCCGAGCTGATGCCCCCGGAGGCGATACTCGGGCGCGGAAGCGAGATCGAGCGGGGCATCCAGCGCGATCGCCCCGGGGCCGCATCGCAGCGCCCGCAGGAGCGCCCCGACGCCGTACATCACGCCGCGGCCGTCGGCCCCGGTCACGAACACCCGCGCCGGACCGCCCGGCCCGCCCACGACCGTGCGAATCGTAAAGCCCTCGGGCCGGGCCTCGGGTAGATCAGCCCCCTCTCGCCGCGGCACCCGGTCGCGCCAAGGCGATGGGCCGTCCCGCGTCGTCAGCACGACGGCGACCCCTCCACCGGCCGGCAGGACATCCCGAACCGGCGGTCGCACGCCCGTCCGCTTCTCGATCTCCTCGACGAGGATTCGTGCCGCCATCGCCTCCGCTGCGGCCCGCGGCCCCGGCCGGACAACGACGACCGCCGCCGTCAGGTCCACGGCGCCGGCGCCCGTAGTCCCGGCGGTCGCGACAGACATCCCGAAAGCCGCCGCCCCAAGGCCTGTAAGAGCACGCCCGTGCCGGAACATCGCTCCTCCTCGCCGGAAGTTGCCGCACCGGGGCGACAAGCGAGTGCCGACCGTCGACGTGCCGCGCGACGCGGCACAGCGCCCCGCGTCAAAACCCTCGGCCGTCCGCCCGTCGGCATCGCCGATTGGCTCCGCCCCCTTGACGCCTGAACTATGCGGCCTAACATGAGATTACTTGCCGGCTGAGTACGGGGCAACGCGGTGCCCCGGGACCTGCAAAGCAAACCGTTTCGAAACGAGGGTAGGTTCATGCGACTCACAACATGTTTTCTTGCGATCATGGTCGCCGGACTGTTCATTGCCGGCTGCGAGGGCGATTCCGGAACGAAGGCCATGGACATTGCCAAGGACGCCATCCCCACGGGCGCGAAGAAGACCGAGGGCACGGCAGCCCCGGCCGACAAACCGGCGGCCGCCGAAAAGCCCGCCGCCTCGGAAAAGCCGGCGGCCGCAGCGGCGGACGCTTCCAAGGAAGCCGCAGCCGAGGAAGCCGCGGCCAAGGAAGCACAGACGCTGATCGACCAGGCGTCGGCCGCCATTAAGGACGGCAAGCTCGATCAGGCCCAGGAGCTTCTCGGCCGGCTTGACGGGATGAAGGGTTCGCTGCCGAAGTCCATGCAGGACAAGATTGGATCGCTACAGAAGTCGCTGGATTCGGCCAAGGCCCTCAAGGTTCCCTCCGGCTCGGCGAAGTGACGGGACCGGGCCGCGCCCGGCGGCCCCGTGAGGCCCGAACCGAACGGACTTACGGTCTCCGCGCCTTCGGTCGAAGCCGGGGACTGCGATGAGCGTGCGGGTTTCCGCTGATTGCCCGTCGGACGGCGGCTACCGACGGTGCACGTAAACATAATACGCGCCGCACAATTCCTTCCCGTCGGCATCGTAGAACCACGTCTGCGCCCTGGTCGGGCCCTTGCGCAACGGAACGTCGAAGAGCACGGCCTTGTCGCCCGGTTTCACCGCGCGCTCCTGCTGGAAGTCACCCACCCGCAGCTTCGCCTTCGCGATCGGCAGCGCCACGCCGGCGGGGAGCGTGCCGTCGACCTGGCGGCACGCCGGCACGCCTGCGGCCAGCGGCGCATCGGCCTCGCGGGGCCAGCGGCGGAGTTCGAACACGTATTCGCCGTCCCGCGCCACATCGAGCCCCCAGGCGCCGCTTCGCGCCTCCCCGCGACGGATCTGTCGTTGCTGATCGAGAAAGACATCCTGCCAGTCGGCCGGGGAGAGGAGCGTCACCGGCTCGGCATCCGAGCCGATCGTGAGGTCGCTGAACGCGTCCAGGCCGGGCTCGATCTCCGCCCACCACTTCGCGTAGTGCTCGCGCATCCGCGCCACGACGTCCGGGTGCGCAGCGGCCACGTCGTGATCCTGCGCGGGATCGGCGGCGACGTCGTACAGCTCGCGGTCGTTGAGCAGCCGCCACTTCCTCCAAAGCACGGCGGCGTCGCCGCGAACCGGCCGCGGACGGGTCATGCGGCTGAACTGCACGACCAGCATCCGATCGGCCAGACGCGAGCGCTCCCCCCGGAGCAGCCCCGCGAGACTCACGCCGTCCCACTTCGGGTCGCGGGGCGGCGTCAGCGAGCAAAGCTCGACCAGCGTGGGCAGCAGGTCCTGCACGTGCGTCAGCTCGTCCACGTCGCGGGGCTCGCCCAAACGGCCCGCCGGCCAGCGGATGAAGCACGGCACGCGGTGTCCGCCCTCCCAGAGCGTGATCTTCCTGCCTTTCATCCCGGCGTTGAACGTCTCCACGCCGAACGTGCCGCCGTTGTCCGTCATGAAGATCAGAATGGTGTCCTCGCGGAGCCGAGACTCCTCAAGCATCGCGTCCAGGCGGCCGAGGTTCTCGTCGATGTTGGCGATCATGCCGTAGAAGCCGGCAACATCCGCGCCGAGGGCCCGGTACGGCTCGCGATACCGGTCGGGCACATACAGGGGGCTGTGGGCGGCGTTCGGCGCGATATAGGCGAAGAACGGCTCGCGGGCCTTTGCCCGCTCACGCATCCAGGCCATTGCCTCGTCGAAGAGGACGTCCGTGCAATAGCCCTTGAACGGCCGGACGGTGCCGTCCTCCAGGCGAAAGCGCGGGTCGAAGTAGTCGTTGTTCCAGAAGTCGGGGGCGGAGGAGACGTGCGACGACGGATACCAGACGGCCCTCTGAAACCCCCGGTCCTGCGGTCGATACGGATGGACGTCGCCCACATGCCACTTGCCGAAGATCGCCGTACGATAGCCCGAGCCGGCAAAGACGTCCGCCATGGTGGGGATGCCGCGGCGGAGCATCGTGCGGCCGCTGCTCACGTTCATCGCGCCGTTGTCGAGCGCGTCGCGGCCCGACAGGAGCTGCGACCGCGTCGGCGTGCACATGGGCGCGACATGGAAGTCCGTGAGCCGCACGGCCTGGTCGTGCAACCGGTCCATCCGGGGCGTCTTGAGGATCGGGTTCCCGTGACAGGACAGGT
>CAZTVU010000062.1:7650-11024 GCA_964617025.1 uncultured Planctomycetales bacterium
CGTCCGTGAGGACGATCACCACATTCGGTCGGGCGGCGGCCGACGATGCCCTGGCCGCCCCGATCAGGACGATGCCGCAGACCACTCCCGCAAGAACGGCTCGCCGGGTCGTCATTGCAAATCTCCTGCCGCCCGATTCGTCGCCCGACGGCGGCCCGCGCGTCCGACCCGCACGGTCCCGCCGTGGAGCGTGATCATTGTAGAATGTCGTGTGCGGCGGTGCGAGCGCGGATCGTCGGCAACCTGCCGGCCGGCGCGGCAAGCCGGTTGTCGACGTCGCGCATCCTCCTCGGCCGGGGCGGCCGGGCCGTGACGAAACCGGGGGCGAACGCCGGTAGATCATTCGTTCGAAAAACGGCGAGGCGCCTCTTGACACTATATACCAGATGGTACATGATACCAACGGAGCCATGGATGTCCTGCACGTCGAAATCGGAACGGATGCGACAGTTCGAGCGGGCCTGCCGCGAACGGGGCCTGGCGCGGACGACGCAGCGGCGAACCCTCCTGGAGATGATCCTCGATCGCGAGGACCATCCCACGGCCGACCAGGTGTACGAGCAGGCGCGAACCCGCATTCGCGGCATCTCGCGGACGACCGTCTATCGCATCCTGGACACCTTTGTGGAGCTCGGGCTTGTCGCGAAGATCTGCCACCCGGGACCGGCGGCGCGATTCGACCCCAAGATCCATCGGCATCATCATCTGGTGTGCCTGAATTGCGAGGGCATCATCGACCTGGAGGACAAGCGCCTGAACGACATCGCATGGCCGGACGTCCGCGGTCTCGGCTTCGAGATCCGCGACCACCACGTTCACTTTCGCGGAGTCTGTTCGGCGTGCCGCCGGAAGCTCGGCGAAACGTCCGGATCGGGCCGGAAGGCGGCGGCAGGCGGCACCGCTACGCGGTCCCGCGCCCGCAGCCGCTGCTCCGGCAGGCTCAGGAGGACCCGGTCATGAGAACGCGGGCCGCACAGGTCCGCAGGGAGGTCTGTTATGACGGACGAAACGGCTGTCGGCGGGCGCCGCGCGCCCGGCGTGCGCGGCGGAGTATCCAGGCAGGCTGAAGCGGGAGGGCCGATCCCGTGTCTGCGGCGGTGCCTTGCACGACCGCTCGCGACGGGCGTGCTCCTGGCCCTGGCCGCGTCGTGTGCGTCGCAGGCCGGCGGCCCGGCCGCCGGGCCGATCCCGCGCACGGACCACGGCGCCGCCGCCATGGACTACCAGATCCGCGAGTTCGACCGGCTCATGCCCAAGGTCGAGGCCGGCGAGGTGCCGCGCGGTCTGGACCCGGTCGTGTGGGCGGCGTTCATCCCGGCGGACAATGCGATGACGGCGGACCGCGTGGCCCTCGGCAAGAAGCTCTTCTTCGACACGCGTCTGTCACGCGACGGTCGGGTCTCGTGCGCGACCTGCCACGACGTGACCCGCGGATTCACGGACCAGCGGCCGACCTCCGAGGGGATCGGCGGCGCCATCGGCCGGAGGAACGCGCCGACGACGCTGAACACGGCCCTGTTGCAGACGCTCTTCCTGGACGGCCGCTCGCCCACGCTGGACCACCAGGCGCGGCTGCCGATCATCAATCCGATCGAGATGGGCTTTCCCGACGGCGAGTCGGCCGCCAGGGCCATCGCCGGCGACCCCGAGTACCAGCGGATGTTCCGGAAGGCCTACGGCCGCGGCGTGAACTACGAGGACATCGGCCGGGCGATCGGCGCCTTCGAACGCACCCTGGTCTTCGTCGACTCGCCGTTCCGGCGATTCCTGGAGGGCGACGAGAACGCCATCTCCGCCGACGCGAAGGAGGGCTGGCGGCTCTTCAACGAGAAGGCCCGCTGCGTCAGTTGCCACCACATGAGCCCCGCCAATCCGCTCGGCACCGACAACCGGTTCCACAACATCGGCGTCTCGGCCCGCCACCAGGACTTCGAGAAGCTCGCGCGGGAGGGGCTCAAGGCGCTCCAGGAGGACCCCTCCGAGGCGAAGCTCGAGCAGCTCGCCCTGGCCACCGACATGAGCGAGCTGGGGCGGTTCATGGTCACCCGCAACCGCTCGGACATCGGCGCCTTCCGCACGAGCATCCTGCTCAATATCGGGATCACGCCGCCGTACATGCATGACGGGTCTCTCGAGACCCTCTGGGACGTGATGGACCACTACAACAAGGGCGGCGAGGCCAATCCCTTCCTCGACGGCGGGATGGAGCCGCTGGCCCTGACCGAACGGGAGATCGACCAGGTCGTCGCCTTCATGTTCTCGCTGACCGACCTCCGTTTCGCCGACGAGAACCGGCGGCAGATGGACAGGCAGCGTGCCCAGGCGCGGCAGAAGCGCCCGTTCCGGGACGATGCGATGGCCCACCGCAGGAAGCTCTCCTTCGAGGACCGAATCGGGAAGTGACAGGAGGCAGCTCATGCAACCGAAACACAAGAGCGTTGAAACAAAACACATGGAGGAGCGCCGGGCGTTTTACGACGACCTGAAGCGGCTCGATCGGCGCGGTTTTCTCAAGGTGTCGGCGGCGGCGCTCGGGGTGGCGGCGGCCAAGGGGCTGGTGCCCCCGACGTCGTTCCAGCCCGTCAGCCTCGCCCTCGGCGCCGCCCCGTCGGGGCAGACGAAGACCTTCCGCTTCGCCTACATCTCGGACTCCCATCTGTACGAAAAGGATGTCAACGACCGATTCGCCCGCTCGCTGATGCGGGCCGTGGACGACGTGAACAACCTCGACCCGCAGCCGGACTTCGTGTTCTACGGCGGCGACCTGGCCCAGCTCGGCCAGCCGAAGGAGCTCGAGCTCGGCGCCCAGATCCTCAGGCACCTCAAGGCCCCGCTCAAGATCATGGTGGGCGAGCACGACTGGTACCTCGACATGGGCGAGAAGTGGCAGGCCCTCTTCGGCAAACCCACCGAATCGTGGGATCACAAGGGCGTCCACTTCGTCAAGCTCAACAGCGTCATCGAGGACGACTTCTGGACGGCCCGGAAGATGACGCCGATGGAGCGGATGAAGACCGTGGCCGGCCTGGACAACGGCGTGCAGAAGCCGTTCACCGTCGGTCCGGAGCAGCGCGAGTGGCTCCGGAAGGACCTGGCCGGGCTTCCGGACGATACGCCCCTGGTCGTCTTCTCCCACTCACCGCTCTACAAGCTGTACAAGAACTGGAACTTCTGGACGGACGACGCCGAGGAGGTCCAGGCGATCCTGAAGCGGTTCAAGAACGTGTCGGTCATTCACGGCCACACGCACCAGATGCTGACGAACCGCATCGGCAACATCCACTTCCACGGCTTGCTGGCCACGGCGTGGCCCTGGCCCTATGCCCCGGAAGGGATGCCGGAGCTGACGATCGAGATGACGCGCCCCGATCCGT
>CAZTVU010000062.1:11048-12360 GCA_964617025.1 uncultured Planctomycetales bacterium
GCGACGGCGAGGTCTGCGTCCATCCCGACGGGCTGGTGGACAAGATCTACAACTTCTGGAACCGGAATCCGGTGACCGTGGCGAAGGCGTACACGTTGAGCTGGGGCAAGGAAGCGGTGCCGCCCAGGCCCAACCGGCCGAGCTACTGAAACAAGAGGAGAACGACCATGAACAGACGAATGCGAAACGTCCTGCTGGCCGCGATCGGCGGGGCCTGCGCGCTGGTGCTGTGGACCACGTATGACCGCAGCCTCGCCGCGGACTGCGCCGGCGGAGCGAGCGAGAGCGACATCGTCGCCGGAAGGATCGCCGGCAAGGCCCTCGCCGACGCCCATATGGCCCAGTGGAAAAGCAAGAACCCCGACCGGGCGAAGGACTGGGTGGCCGAGGTGAAGGAGCGGCACGCGATCAAGCCGCCGGCCGACAACTCGGACCTGCTCAAGGGCGGGCAGGGCAAGGGGCACCAGTACGGCCGGTACACGGAGCGCGACATCCTCCTGTGGGCCCGCGAGACCGAAAAGATGGTCGTCGAGGGCGCCCGGGTCTTCCACAATGCCGACGAGCTCGGCAGCACGGTCGCCGTGTCATGTGACATGTGCCACCCGGACGGCGCCAACACCCACCCGGAGACGTATCCGAAGTTCCAGACGCAAATGGGCCGGCCGGCCCTCCTGCGCGACATGATCAACTGGTGCATCGAGCACCCGGTGCGGGGCAAGCGTCTGCAGCCGGACGACCCGAAGATGCGGGCCCTCGAGGCCTACATTCTCGCGCAGCGAAAGGGGACGCCGCTGAACTACGGCAAGCATTGACCCCGCGGCCACGGCGACGTACGGGCGCAGCTTGCGCACGGAGTCTTGCACCAGGAGATGTGCACAGGGTGCGAGTTTTCTCGTGGGGCCCGACGGCCGCCTCGGGCCGGACCGTTGTCGAGCCGCAAGCGCAACATGGACCTGCCGCTGGAGCCGCGGACCGGCGGGTCCTGCGGGTGGTAGGCACCGCGATCCATCGTCCGCCGGCAACTGTGGAGCGCAGTGGCACCGCCACCGCCTTGGTTCGGGTGGCCTACGTCGCGCCGCGGCCGACCGCACGCCGCAGAAAAAGCAGCGGCAACACCGCCGCCCAACACGCACAGGCTGCACCGGGCAAGACGCGAAGCCCGACCGGGGCAACCCTGTAATGCCCGGCAGCCGTCACCGCGTGCCGCCGCTATGTCCGCGGCCCCATCCCGGTCGGAGGCGCCGCCGCGCCGCCGTGCAGGGCGGCCAGGCGGCCCAGGACTTCGAGCAGCGTGTGCCCCGTCTCCGCGTCC
>CAZTVU010000062.1:12466-22619 GCA_964617025.1 uncultured Planctomycetales bacterium
GGCGGTTCCTCGCGCCGCGGGCCGCGTACTCCCGCCGCTGCTCCGCCGGGATGGCGGGGTCGTGGAAGAAGCAGTACTCCGACCCGGGCCGTATGCGGCCCCGGCACCGCCGTCCGTCCTTGCAGCGCCCGGCGCAGAGCGTATCGCCCGGCAGGCGCACAAACCAACGACTCGTGCGATGCCCGTTCATGCCGTTTCCGCGACGCGGCAGTGGATCCGCCGGAAAGCCGGCGCTCGAGAGGCGTTCCCAAAGCAGGTCCATTGTCGTCACTCTCCATCCCGCAGGACAGCCGCACCGCGACTGCCCGGCCCCGCCCTTGCGGGACCCCGCGGGTCAGCGACCCACCGAACCCATCCTGGTGACATCCGAGCGACGCCCTTCGCTCTCGACGAATTGCCGATCCAATACGCTATCGGGCCGCCACCGCCCCGTCAAGCCCGCTGAACCTGCGGTCTCACGTCAGGAGTCCATAGCCGACACAGAAGATGTGACGGCCGAGCGAAGATCGGGTAGCCTTGTGTGATGCCTCCTACCGGCCGGGCGATCGAGGCCGATGCGTTGTACCATCTCCGGGGGCCGATCGGCGAACCGAACCGGAAATGAGCGATGTCCGCCATCCATGCGCGGTCGACCAGCGAAGCGAACGAGAAACGAGCGATGGCCCCTCGCCGCCGCCCGCCCATGCTCTGCCGAACGTCCTGCCTGTCGTGGCTTGTCGCCGGCTGGCTCCCGTTGACCTGGGGATGTGCGGCCCGGCCCACAAGCTCGCTTGCAGACCTCGAGCGATCGTACTGGCTGCACGCCTCGCTTGCCGACAAGCCATGTCGAGGTTATTGGGGCTGGTCGTTTCCGCCGTCCGAACCGCCAGCCGAACGCGAGGTCAAGGCCGCCGCGACCCTGTTAGGCGGGCCCTGGGCGGCGAACCGGCTCTACCTGCTCCACCACAAGGAGATCGCCGAGTCCGATGCTCGCCGCGTCTTTCGCCTGTGGCGCCGGCATGCGCCTGCCGGCATCGAGCTGGTACCCACGGTCGTGCTGCGGATGTATGACCGGGCGTCGACACCGGTGTTTACGGCCGACGAGATGCGAGCCTTGGCCGCGTTCTTTCGTGACGAGCTCAGATGTCGCCGTGCGGCCGTCTTCGACGTTCACCCAAATCGCGACCAGGGATCGGCCCTGGCGGAGCTGGCGGCGTATTATCCGGGCCGACTGATTCGCGTCGGGATTCAGCCCGAGGAGGTGCTGGCGGCGCCTTTCGCGTCGGCGGTGCAGGATACGTGGAGCGCCTTCTGTCATGGCAAGACGCACGCCGACTGGCTCGACGCGGGCTTCGGTGCCGACACGCTTCGTCGATGGATCGACATCCGCAATGACAGTCCGCATCCGACCTCTTGGGATCTCATCGTGGTCGCATGGGATTATGCCCCGACGAAGCGGGGCGAGTATCCCGGCTACGATGACGCCAATCGCAACATGCCGCTTCCGATCGGGCGCAACGTCCTGGCAGCCAACGAAATCCTTCGCCGGGCCAGGCCCGATCGGCTGGCCGGCTTCAGTTGCGATCTGACGATTCTGCATGTCAATTCCGCCAGCGCGACGCATGACGGCCCCAAGGGAAGCTTCTATCGAACGCTTAAGGAGGGTGGGTTTTACCGCGGTTACTACGGCGAGGCCTTCGCGGAGGTTGCTGCCATATACCGGTCGTTACGACGCGGGCGGCCGCCCTCGACGGACGAAGGGGGCGTCGTCGACTGACGCCGTTCCCATTCTCCCGCCATCGAAGCCCCCACCGCGAAATTGACGCAATATTAAGTCGCAAATCCGTCCGTTAAGTCCGCTTCCTGATAGCTGTCGGCCCCTTCGCGCAGTCGCCAACCCTCGCCTTCAGCGCGGGCAAGTACAGCCATCGGTTCAAGGACTATCGAGGCGGCAACGCCACTCTTTCGCCGCCGTTTGCAGCCGCGCAAACGCCGAAAAATGGTGGACGACGCGTCGGGGGCGCGTTATAATCTCCAGCACAAGTCGCGGGCCCGTATGTGCCGCCAATTGTGCGAGTGCCTGTCTGCGCATAGGTCTGCATAGGTCTGGAGGCTGTGGTGTGCCGTCTCCTTAGTAACGCAATCGTTGAGCTCGGTAGAGTCGCGTAATCTGCGTCCGGCGAAGTCGTTGCATGGCTTTCCCCGCCGGGCCGGGGTGGGTTGTTCCCAGTAAATCAGCCGATATGGCAGAAAGGAGACATTTACCGGTGGCGTTTGATATGCAGTGGACGCTACCTTGCGCCGGCACGCTACATGGGCGGACGGCGGGTCGCGTCGGGTGCCGAATGATCTGTCGGCGCTAATGTGTATGGGTTCCCGTTTGAATGGAGGTTTCGCCATGTCGAATCGGAAAGTGGCTGGATTGGTGCTGATGGGGGTTGTGGGTGCGGCGGCCGCGATATCCATGGCCGCCGACTACGGCGAGGTGTATGGGTTTGGGCCGGCGCATTTCAGCGGTTTCGCCAATAAGTCGAACGGGTTGGACATGCTCCCGTTCACGGCCGACGACGTGTCCGTTGTGAACAACCACAGCGGCGGCCTGTCGCTCGACGTAATCGATCTGGATGGTGACGCAGGCGGTCTGAATCTCAGTTTTTCGTTCCATGTCCGCAAGACGGACGATGATCAGATGCTGAGTTTTACGGACCACAGTGAGTTTGCCCTGGGCGTGATGGCCGAGGGAGAACATTGGATCGACGCGCGGGACGTGACCGGCAACGGAGCCACCGGTAGCGGGCCGGATGGATCCTCCTACGGCGGCCGGGATTGGGACTGGGAGACCAACGACGGACCGGAGTGGGAAGGCGAATCGAACTACTTCTGGTTCAACAACGCCTCGGCCAACCAGCGCGGGCTGGGCGGCTCCCGATACTACTTCGAGTACAAGAACCCGGACCTGTATCCCGGCGTCAGCATCTTCGACGAGCCGGAGAAGTACAGACATTCATGCCGACTTCGTCACACCTGGGGCCCGACCAACCCCTGGGGATACACCGGTAACACCAACTTCGGCGTCGACCGCAATCTGGAGATCCGGGGCCTCATGGTACCGGTCTCGGAGCTCGCGACGCTGGCGGACGGCTCGCTGCATCCGCTGTTTGGTTGGCAGTCCATCGACATGGCCAAGTACCTTCGTGAGAACATCGGCGCACTGCTGGACGGCTCCGGCAACCCCGTGCCCGGCCTTGAGGTCTGGGACTGGGTCAACGGCGGCTACAACGGCGGCGATATTCCGCCGCCCTTCACGTGGGTGATCATATACCAAATGAAGGATACCGTGTCGCTTCTGGCCGGCACGAAGGAAGAACAGGCTGCCGGCGTGTACGGCCTGGTGAACGGCGTCAGCGGGATGCGTAAGACGTACATCATGTTCAAGGGCGATTCTGCGAACAACCTCCCGATCGAGATCAATCCTCCCTTGGAAGCGGCTTCCTTTGGCGGCGGAATCGCGAACAGTTGGGGCCGCGACGACATGAAGCGCAACACGTCCACCGACAATCAGAAGTACGGCAACCTCAAGGTCGGGACGACCGGCGGGGTGGGCGTCGGCTGGACGCTGGCGAGCGATCCGCTCGCGACCGATACAAGGTCGATCAATCTGCCGGCGGGAACGACGACGGCCGAGGCGTGGATCGAGCTGCCGACGATGCCACTGCCGGCGAAACAGCTCAGCCCCATCAAGGGCGTGGCGGCAGTCAACGTCGTCAGCGGGTCACCCAACGACGTCCACATTGCCTTGGTGAGCGGCACGTCGGCCGTGGCGTCGGCGACGTTCACCCAGGGCGGGCCGGCGACGGTGGGGCTCGGCGGCTCCGTAGCCGGCGGCCCGGTGTCGGGTATGACGTCCAGCAGCACCGGCTCGACCAACGTCCAGATCGCCACGACCCAGTATACGCTGCTGGAGCTGTGGTATGATGCCGAAGCCGGGTCCGTGACCCTCAAGGTCGACGGTGCCGACGCGGCGACGCACAGCGGCGCGCCGGTGGGCGGCGCCGTTGACGGCCTGTACATCTGGACGTCGAGCGGAGATCAGCTCTTCATCGACACGCTGGCCGTACAGTCCGGTGCGTTCCGATGCAATACGCCGGCGCACGATGCTGACGGAGACGGCGATGTGGACCTGGTCGATTTCGGTGTGTTCCAGGCGTGTTTCAACGGTCCGAACCGGCCGCACCCGACAGGTACCTTCCCGTCGTGCGCCTGCTTCGACACCGAGGTGGATTTCGACGTGGATCTCGCGGACTTCGGCGAGTTCCAGAGCTGCTTCAACGGCCCGAACCGGCCGGCGGCCTGCCTGCCGGCGACCTGACGGGGGGGGAAAGGCGTTGACGCGCCGACGCCGTTGTTGAGCAATGAATCCGGCCGGGCGCGGCCCCAGACACCCGCGGGCGGTCCGTGGGACCCGGGGCCGCGCCCTCGGCCGGTATGTTTCGCCGGGGACGGGAGGCGACAGCGACCTCTTTGCTCAAGAGGTGTTTTATGTGTGCCAGGCACTTCCGCGGGGCGTTCACGCTGATTGAGCTGCTTGTGGTCGTGGCGATCATCGCACTGTTGATCGCGATCCTGCTTCCCTCGCTGCGGGCCGCCCGCAGCCAAGCCCAGGCGGCCGCGTGCGGCAACAACCTGAAGTCGCTCACGACCGGCACGCTTGCCTGGATGATGGAGACGGGCGCCAGGTACGCGCCGGCGGCAACGGGGTGGGCGTCGCACGTCCTGAAGTTCTCACAGGGACAGGCGGGGATCTTCACCTGTCCCGGCGACACGAAACCCCTTCCGCTTCCGGCCTTGTTTGTCCGTCAGATCGACAGCGACAAGATCGAGCGGGACCGCGATATGTCGCTTGACGGAGGCCTCGGCGAGCGGCAGCAGACGGGCGCCACCCGGTGGATGGCCCGCATGGAGGGTGCCCGCGATTTCGATTACGACGACATCCGCTTCGACTATGACGCCCCCGACCGCGGCGCCACGTCGATCGACGTCCAGCTCTGGCCGGAGGGCGACGTGCACAGTTGGCGCATCTCCCGTTTTCGCGGGCAGGTGCTTATCCCGGTCAGCGACGGCCTGTCCGGCACGTTTTCGACGACGCTCATGTGGGGCAGCTTCGGAATGAATCTGTCGGCCGGGCTGCGCGGTGCGTCGCCGCGTCACCTGCTGCTGCTCGATTACTACGACTGGATCGCCGACGCCGAGCAGCTTACGATCCAGGCAAAATCCTCCGGTTCAAAGCCGCGACGCGAGTTCCGCCAGGATCCCAAGCTTACCTTCACGCACCTGGCGGCGACACACATTGCCCGCCGGCATCAGGACCGCGCCAACGCCAGCTTTCTCGACGGCAGCGTTCGTCGGTTGAACGCGGATGCGCTCTACTTCGCCAAGCCGATCATCACGCGGACCAGCCGAGACGAAAACTGCCGACCCATCTGGCATCCGCCGCGCCCGGTCTCCCTCAACGACAACGCCTGGAAGGGCCTGATGCGCCCGCGCGACCCGTGGTACTGACCGGGGAGTCGGTTACTCCGTTGCTCGGTTGGCCGGTTACTCGGGCAAACCGGTGGTCCGTTAGTCCGGGGAGAGGTTACTCGGCTACTCCGTTGCTCCGGAACCCGGACCCCGAACCCCCAAACCCTACACCCCCAACCCCGACCCCCCCCCCTTGTCGCTCCGTCGCCTTCCCCCGAAGCGCGCCATTCCCTACGGGCATGCCGGCGGCCGGTTGGGCCCGTTGAAACATGCCTGGAACTCGCCGAAATCGTCCAGGTCCACGTCGCCATCGCGGTCGAGGTCCGCGCTGCTCGGATCGCAGTTGCCCACGTTCACGGAAACCACGTATTCCGCGCGGTTGTGGGCCCCGCTGTTGCAGTCGATGACGGCCTTGTCGGTGACCACCAGGCGGAGGGCATACGCACACGGACGCAGACCCGCCAGGCTCCAATCGCCCAGGCCGCCGTTGATCACCGGCCTGGTGCCGGAGCTGATCGTGATCCAGTCGACTGCATCGCCGCCAGCGTATTGCAGGACCCAGTTGTCGAGATGGGCGTCGTTGGCCGTACCGATCACCTTGATCTTCTCGTCGACGCAGAGGCACGCGTGCGGCCACGTGATCACGGCGATCGGCTCCGTGTTATCCACCGTGACGTTTGCGCTGGCGCTGGCTGTATTCCCGCAGTCATCGGTGGCCGATAGCTCGATCACGTAGTCGCCGTCGGCCGTCCCGCCCCGGGTGTTCCATGAGCCGAGGAGATCGGTGATCACCCACGGCGGGTTGATGACGTCGAAGGGCTGCCGCGACCCGCCGACCGCGGGACGGTGGGTCACCGTGAAGCTGCCACCGCAATGATCCCACGCCGTCCCGTCGGCGCAAACGGTGCCTCCCACGATCGCGCCGTTCCATGGACTGCGCAGCGAAAGGCTGTTGAATGCCCGGTCGAGCCAGACCTCGGTGGTCCAGGTGGTGACCATGTCGCAGGCATTGGTCACGGTCAGCCGCAGCGTATAGTAGCCGTCACCGGCGCTGGCCGAGGGTATCCAGTTGGCGAGCAGACCGTTGATGACCTCCCCGGCGTTGACGGCGATGAGCGTCCAGGTCGTGGCGCCGATCGCCTTGCGGTGCAGCCGCCACTCCTTGATCGGGCCGTCCGGGTCGTAGGCCGAGCCGGTGATCGCAACGCCGCTGCACACGCACGCCAGTTGGGCCGGCGACGTGATCTCGGCTGTCGGTGGCGTCGTGTCGCTGTCGAAGCTCACGTCGTCGATCAGCTCGAACCGGGCGGCGCATCCGCCGGCGGCGCCGGCCTCGACCTCGACCCGCCGGAACCCGGCCTCCCGCTCGATGCGGACCGCCGTTCGGCACTGCTCGGTCGGCGACGTGCCGTTGACGGGGATGTTCTGCGTCTCCACGAGCGCACCTCCGTCATCGTATGCGCGGACCTGGACGGTGTCGTTTGCCGTGCAGCCGCTGCGGACCCCGATACTGAACGTGACCTCCGTCTGGTCTCGATCAAAGGTCATGCGCAGATACTCCTCGCTGAACTCGTTTTGAGCGTCGCCGCGGGCGCTCAGGCAGTACGGCACGGAACTCGTGCTCCCGTTCGGATTGTAGATGATCGGGTTGGACCAGCTCCCTCCCCCATAATGGGCGCTGAACACGACGCCCGGGTACTGGTTGCTGACCACGGTCCCGGCGACCAGATCGTCGAAGTCGATCGTCGTACACCCCGCGCGTGCAGGGGCGGGGGCGGCGAAACCCGTCGAGACGGCAGCCAGGCAAGCCATTAGAGTGCATGCGCGCATCGTTTTTCCTCCGGCAAGTGAACTGTGACGCGAACGCGCGTCAACTGCCATGGGGAGATTGCTATAGGCAGGATACCGCGTGGGGACCGCCGATGCAAGGAAATAATCAGGATTCGCGCGGAATGCCGTGTCGTCGTACACCGGGCGCCGACGCGGTCGGCGCCCGGTGTATGACGTATCTTCAGTGTCACGAGAGAGTTATGGACATGCTGGCGGGCGGTTGGGCCCGTTGAAACACGCCTGGAAGGTCGAAAAGTCGTTTAGATCCACGTCGCCGTCGTTGTCGAAGTCGGCATCGGCCGCGTCGCAGTCACCCACGGTGACGGAGACCAGGTATTCGGACTGGTGCGTGTAACCGCTGCAATTGACGCCGGCGGCATCGCTCACGAGCAACCGCAGCGTGTAAGCACACGGCCGCAGTCCGGTCGTGTCCCAGACGCCCAGGACGCCGTTAAAGACGTTGGCATGACCCGAGGCGATGGTCACCCAACCGGCCGCATCGCCGCCCGTGTACTGAAGCACCCAGCCGGCGAGGTGTGCGTCGCTTGCGGTGCCCACGACCGTCACCTGGCCGTCCACGCAGACGCACGGGGCGGGCTTCGTAATCACGGCCACCGGTACCGTGTTGTCGATGATCACTTTGTGCGTGACCGACTTCGTGTGCCCGCAGCCGTCGACCCCGGTCACCCGAACCTCGTAGTCGCCGTCGGGGACGCCGCCCGCGAGCGTGTTCCACGATCCCAGCGGGTCGTTGATGACCGCGCCGTTGTACGTCGGGTTGGCGGGGTCGACGGGCTGGAACGCGCCGCCGCCGGCGGGCCTGTACTCGATCGTGTATTTGATGGAACAGTTGCCGTTGCCGTCGTTGACGGTGCCGTCGAAACAGACAATGCCCCCGAGGATCGCCCCGTCGGGCGGGCTGCGGAGGTCTACCGTGTCGAACTGCTTGTCGACATAGACGATCGTTGTGATGCTGCTTGAGAGTCCGGCCGTGTTGGTCGCCGTCAGGCGGATGAAGTAGTAGCCCTGAGCCAGCGCGGTGGTGTTCCAGACGCCCAGAAGGCCGCCGGAGACCGGGGTGGTACTGGTGGCGATCAGCGTCCAGGGGCCGCTGGGATTCGCGGCGTACTCCAGCGTGTACGAGTCGAAGCCCTCCGGGTCCTCGGCCGTCCCGAAGATGCTCACGGGGTTGCAGACGCACTGGAGCGGGTCGGGCGAGGTGATCGCCACCTCCGGCGGCGTGGTGTCGCGGACGGGCCGGACCGTCGACAGAACGACGAAGTCGCCGGTTGTTCGGAGCACCAGCGCGGTCGTCCCTCCGGTCGTGAACTCCGTCGCGTCGGTCTTGATGAAGTTGAAGAACGATTCGCTGCCCTAGCGGACAGGCAGCGAATTGAACTGGAACTCGACCATGCTGCCGTCGAAGCTGCGGGCGGCGGTATCGGGGCCGACAACGCCGAGCGAGTCGCTGGCGTAGTCCACATCCGTGGTAAAGCCCGTGAAGTCGGTGGTGGAGATCACTTCGACCGCCCCGTTGAGCCCCACCTGTGTGTCGCGGATGCGGTACGAAAACTCGAGCCTCCCGGTCAGCACGATCCGCCGCACGCGATTCTGCAACGTACCCTTGTAGAGCAGTGCGCCACCGGCGCCGTGGATCTCGAACGGGATGAGCACGTCATGGATCACGACCGCCAGCTCGCCGGGTACGCCTGCGATGGGCGACGTCGCCCCGGGCGGCAGCGGCACGGCTTGGGCAACGCGCGTCAGGACGACCGTCGCCACAAGCGCTGCAAGAATATAGACGCCGCGTGATGCGATTCTACGGTGTGTTGGCATCTTTCAACCTCCCGCGGCCGAGCCGCGCGATTCGAGGGCGGACCTTCACGCCCGAGGACACCAAACGGCAGGCATAACTGCCCCATGTAGCCTTCCGATGCTAGAAGTGACCACGTTTTCCGACCAGTAGGAACGGGCCCTTGGAAAAACCAAGGCTGTTTGCGAGCCGTGCTGTCATGGATTCTTCGGGCTCGAGCAATGAACGCGGCGCGGCAGCGGCCCCTATGCGTCCACCGATGCCGCGTCGGCCGCATCCGCGCGAGCGAGGATGGCCACATACACGGCCTTTGCCCCTTCGCGCTTGAGCACGCGGACGTTCTCCTGAAGCGTGGCGCCGGTCACCATCACATCGTCGACGAGGCAGACCGTGCGGTCCCGCACACACGCTCCCCGTCGCAGGGCGAACTTCCCGCGGACGTTCCGGCGGCGATCCGTGGCCGTCAGGCCGATCTGGCTCGGCCCGGCCTTCGGCCGCGCAAGGATCTCCGCATACGGTACGCGCAATCGGCGCGCGGCCTCGCGGGCCAGGGCGCCGGTCGAGAAGAAACGGCGGCGGCAGCGTACGAGCCAGTGGCTGGGCACGGGAACGACCGCCTCGATATCCGCCCGCCACGGCGCCCCCTCGATGCGATCAGCGAGCAGCCTGCCGAGTGCGGCGTCCAGTCGCTGCTCGCCGGCGAACTTGTAGCGACGGATAATGCCCCGCGTGATGCCCCCGTAACTCGATACGCGGACCAACCCATTGTGATGGAACCTTTCCTGGCTGCACCGGCCGCATCGCCCGGCAACGACCTCATACGGCCCGACATCACGCCCGCACATCGGGCAGCCCGGTGCGTTGACGGCCTGCGTGATGGATCGGAAACACGGTTCGCACCACCGGCTCCCGCGGCCCGAAATGGTTGTCCCGCAACCGAGGCACGCCTGCGGAAAGAATGTGTCGGCCAGGGCCGCCAATGCCGTCCGCGCATAGTCGGCGACAGGTGTC
>CAZTVU010000063.1:0-8744 GCA_964617025.1 uncultured Planctomycetales bacterium
TTTGGTTGGCGGGGGTGGTGGGGGTTGTGGGGGCGGCGGTCTTTAGTGCGGTGATGTGGAAGCGGGTGCCAAGCGGGACCGAGCGGGTCCCGTGGGTTGGCCGACCTGGCGAGTTGCGCGGGGCTGTGGCACGTGGCGCTCGCGGGGGTTAGCGCCTGCTCTCAGCAGACGGCGGCGGCCTCTTCGATCGGGGCCTCAGCCTCGAGGGCGTCGCCCTCGCGGTCGCCGTCGGCGGCGGGCCATATGTGAAAGCCGCCGGTGCATGTGTACTTTTGCCCTGCCAGGTACTCCTCAAGGGTCCAGACGCCCCAGATCCCCTTGCCCTCATTGTAGCCCTTGTAGAAGACCGTGTGCCGGCCGATGTACGTCTTGTGGATGTGGCACTCGCCGGTGCGGAGCTCGTAGCGGCCGCGCATGATGAACGGCCCAACGCGGTCGCGGCCCTCGCCGCGAATCAGCCCCTCGCGGAACGTCAGAATCAGCTCCATCCGATTGCGGCCCGGCATCCTTCGGTCGAGGAAGAAGCCCTTCCACGGCCCCGAGGGGAATCGCGGGTCGGTCTCGTTCGAGGGGGGATCGGGGCGGCCCGGCTCGCCGTTCTCGTCCGGTAGGCTGCACATGGTTCGGCAACCAGCCTATCCATGCCCAAAACGCGACGCAATGCGGCCGTGACTCAACGGTCGCGCAAACGACGGAGGCACTCGACATTCGCCACGGCCGGCCGTAGAGTAGGGTAAGGTTGCGGTACCCGCGGTACGAGGAGTCGCCATGGCACTTCCGGAAACCCTTCACGGCACGAAACGGGCGAGCGTGGCCCTGGTGTTCGCCCTGCTTCTCGGCACGGCGGCGAATGCCGAGCTCCGGCGATTCGAGGCCACGGTGCAGAGCGAGGTCCAGCGGTTCCTGGGCGGCGAGCCCACCGATTACGACGAGGCGTTCAAGCAGTTCCCCGGCGTGACGACGAGCAATCTGCCCATGACCGCCGAGGCCAATCTGGTTTACACGGATGGCGAGGGGACGGTCACGGCGCTGGGCAACGCGACGACGACATTCAGCGATCCGCGCCGGTCGGAGGATCCGTCGCCGGAGGAGTTCGGCCTCGTCGCGACGGCCTTTTCGAACGACGCGTCGTTCTCGCACGAAGTGCGCGGCAAGGCCACCGAGACGCGGGATATCGTGTTCACCGCCGCCGATATCGGCCGGCCGGACGGCACGGCCATCCGCGTGCGGAGCCGCTTCTTCGTCGACGGGATCATGGTGATCTGGGCGGCCGAGGGCGTCACCGATATCCGGCAGACGACGGCGAGCGTTCGCATCACAATCACTCAGAAGCGGCCGGACGCCGAGCCTGTCACCGTCCTGGAGACTGAGATCAAGGCGGCGGGCACTGCGGACGGAAAGACCGTGTTGTTCGCGAGCGGCGCCGTGCAGCCCGAGAACCTGGGCACGTTCGAGGTGACGGGTGCAGCGATCGGTGCGGCGACGGGTACGGAGGTCAACTTCGGCACCGTCCGGCCCGTGCAGATCCCCGAGACCGCCATTCCGTACGAATACGATACGGCGGTGGGAGAGAGCTTTCAGTTGACGGCGACGGTCGAGGTGCTGGCGACCGATCAGGCCGGCGGCCACGGGGCGGCCGTCGCGCTGGGCCTGCCGCTGGAGGAGATCGGCCGGTATATCGACGAGGCCACACAGACGCATTTCGGCACGGGCGTGGTGAACCTCATCGAGATCAAGCAGGCGACCACGCTTCGGCCGCAGGTGCCGCTCCGGGGCGCGAGGGGGATCGAGATCACCGTGCTCGACGAGGCCCAGACGAACGGCCTGCCAGCGGGCCTTCCGGCGCTGTGCGGCCCCATCGGCGTCGAGTCGTTCTTGATGCTGGCGGCGATGGGCTGCTTCTTGTTGAGTCACTCGCGTCGCCGGCGATGACCTGCCGGACGGGTGCCCTCTCTGCCTGCACCGGATTTGAACGGCCGATACGCCACTGCCGCCTTTTCTCGCTGTCTCGTGGCGACCTGCAACCTGGGGCCTCACCGGCACCACGCCCGCGCCCTTTATTGACCTGCGGAAGCCTGTATTATGTCCGCCCATGTATAGACCCAGCGATGTCTCTGAGCTTGCGTTGCCGGATGTCGAGGCGTTCGTACGCACGCTCAACACCCTGGATCGGAGCCCGACACCCGAGGCGCGGTCGCTTTTCGCCGGTTCCGGCGAACTTTTCGTCGCCCGCGCCCCGGGGCGACTCGACGTGATGGGTGGGATCGCCGATTACTCGGGGTCCATGGTCCTCCAGCTCCCGCTTCGCGAGGCGACACTGGTGGCCGTGCAGCGGGATCCCGCGGCGATGATTCGCATCGTCAGCCTTGGGGCCGAGGCGAACGACCGCGCCGCCGACTTCGAGATGTCGCTTTCGGACTTCGGCGGTGCGGGGTCTCCCATCGAATATGCCGAGGCGCGGGACCGGTTTCGACGCGACCCACGGCGGGCCTGGGCGGCGTATGTCGCGGGGGCATTTCTTGTGCTCATGCGGGAGCGGGGCGTGCGGTTCTCCCGGGGCGCTCGAATCCTGGTGTCCTCGTCCGTGCCCGAGGGCAAGGGTGTCAGCTCATCCGCAGCGCTGGAGGTCGCCGCCATGCAGGCGATCGCGGAGGCGTTCGACCTCAGGATCGAGCCGCGGGACCTCGCCTTGCTCTGCCAGAAGGTCGAGAACCTGGTCGTCGGCGCCCCGTGCGGCGTGATGGATCAAATGACGGCCGCCTGCGGTCGGGCCGATCGGCTTCTGGCCCTCGTCTGCCAGCCGGCGGAGCTGAAAGGTACGATCGCGATTCCGGATGACATCGCTTTCTGGGGCCTGGACTCGGGGGAACGCCACGCCGTGTCCGGCGCGGATTACGGGACGGTCCGTGTCGGGGCGTTCATGGGCTACCGGATCATCGCCCGCCTTGCCGGCCTGACCGTCGAGGAAGCGAATCGCTTCGGCACGGTGATCGTCCGGGATCCGCGTTGGCACGGCTACCTCGCCAACATCACGCCCGCCGAGTTTGAGCGTGACTTCGCCCCGCACTTGCCGGAGCAGATGGACAGCTTCATGTTCATGGCCCAGTACGACGGCATCACGGACACCGTCTCGCGCGTCGAGGGCGGCCGGACCTATCCGGTCCGTCGGCCGACGGCGCACCCGGTCTACGAAAACGATCGTGTGCGTGCCTTCGCCGCGCTCCTGGATACCGCCGGCGGTGACGAACGGCTCCGCGCGCTGGGCGAAATGATGTTCGCGAGCCACGCGAGCTACGCGGCTTGCGGCCTCGGGTCGCCGGGGACCGATCGGCTGGTCGAGCTCGTTCGGGCGGCTGGTCCGGCGAGCGGGCTGTATGGCGCGCGGATCACGGGCGGCGGCAGCGGCGGGACCGTGGCGGTGTTGGCCCGCCCGTCGGCGGGCGAGGCGATTCGCAGAATCGCCGACGAATACGGCCGGTGCACCGGGTACACACCCCACGTGTTTTCAGGATCATCGCCCGGCGCCGCGGAGTTCGGATGTGTCCGGCTGGTCCGTTGCTGATCGCATCGTGCGGTGCCGGCCCCAGTCATCGATGATGGCGGCGATGCGGTCGGCGGCGTGGCCGTCCCATTTCTCCGGCACGGGGGGCGACCGCCGGGGCGCGTGTCGGACGTCGCGGTAAGCGGCGAGGATCCGCTGCGGATCCAACCCGACGAGCCGGTTGGTGCCCTGCGTGAGCGTCACGGGGCGCTCCGTGTTCTCGCGGAGCGTCAGGCAGGGCACGCCGAGGATCGTCGTTTCCTCCTGGATGCCGCCGGAGTCCGTCAGGACGACCGCCGCATCGGCCATCAGCTTCAGGAAATCGAGGTACCCGAGCGGATCGATCATCCGCAGGCCGTTCATGGCGGCGTAGCGCGCGGCCAGACCAAGGGTCTCGATGTTCCGCCGCGTGCGCGGGTGGACGGGGAACACGACGGGCAGGTCGCGCTGGACCTCCTCGATCACGTCGGTGATCGCGGCGAACGTTCGTGGATCGTCCACGTTGCTGGGCCGGTGCAGCGTGACGACGCAATAACCGCGGGGCGGCAACCGCAGCGTCTGGAGGATGGTGGAGGCGTCGGCGCGCCGGCGGTTGTGCTGAAGGGTGTCGATCATCGTGTTGCCCACGAAGTGGATCCGGGCCGGGTCCGCGCCCTCACGGCGGAGGTTTTCGATCCCGCTCGGCTCGCTGACGAAGAGCAGATCGCTGATCGCGTCGGTCAGCACGCGGTTGATCTCTTCCGGCATGCCGCGGTCGAAGCTGCGAAGCCCGGCCTCCACATGAAAGACGGCGACGCCGAGTTTGGCGGCCACCAGGGCGCAGGCGATCGTCGAGTTGACGTCGCCGACGACGAGGACGGCGTCCGGGCGGTGTTCGAGCACAACGGGCTCGAATCGCTGCATGACGGCCGCGGTCTGCTGGGCGTGCGAGCCGCTGCCGACCTCGAGGTTGACGTCCGGCCGCGGGATCTCGAGCTGGTCGAAGAAGAGCCGGCTCATCTTCTCGTCGTAGTGCTGCCCGGTGTGGACGAGCAAGGGCTCGATCGACGGAAATGCCCGATACGCCCGCATGAGGGGGGCGATCTTCATGAAGTTCGGCCGCGCTCCGCAGATGTTGACGAGTTTCATGGCGATCAGTCGAAGAAGCGATACCGGATAATGGCTCCCATGGCCGCGATCCCGTCCCGCCAGGTGATCTTCTTCCCTTCGGCGTAGTCGCGGCCGGCGTAGCTGATCCCGACTTCATAGACCCGCCAACGCCCCCGCGCCACCTTCGCCGTCAGTTCCGGCTCGATCGTGAAGCGGTCGCTTTTGAGCGACATCGAACGAAGCACCTCGGCCCGAAAGACCTTGTAGCAGGTCTCCATGTCGGTGAGGTTCAGGTTGGTGAAGGCGTTACTCAGCAGGGTGAGAATCCGGTTGCCGACCATGTGCCAGAAGAACAGGACGCGATGCGCCTCGCCGCCGACGAACCGCGAGCCGTACACGACGTCGGCCTTGCCCTCCAGAATGGGCTGGAGCAACCGGGGGTAATCCCGGGGGTCGTATTCAAGGTCCGCGTCCTGGATGAGGACGATGTCGCCCGTGGCGGCGGCGAAGCCCGTGCGCAGCGCCGCGCCCTTGCCGCGGTTGCGGTCGTGGAGAATCACGCGGATGTCGGCCGGCCGGAATCGTTCGCAGATCGGGCCGAACAGGTCGCGCGTGCCGTCGGAGGAGCCGTCGTCGACCAGGATCAGCTCCTTGTCCATGCCGATGTCGACGGCGAGCACCCGCTCCACGATCTGCTCCAGAAACGGCCGCTCGTTGAATACCGGCATGACGACGGACAGCTTCATATCGCTATGGACTCCCGCTTGGCGACGTGCAGTGTACGCGAAGATCGGCCGCGAGGAAAAGACGCTTCGTCTCCGGAAAGCACCGTCGCGCCGGCACAGGCAGTGTTGCCGGCGGTTCGTACGGATATGGTCGGACGGGCTTGCGCGATTCTTTAGTCGGCCGGGAATATCGAAGCAGCGCTACAGAGCGAGGAAATTGCGAAGGAGCTTCGGACCTTCAACGGTGAGGAAGCTCTCGGGATGAAACTGAACGCCCTCGGTCGGGTGCTGCTTGTGCCGGATGCCCATGATCTCGGAGGGGTCGTCCGTCGCCCGGGCCGTCACCTCGAAATCGGGGCTCAGCGTATCGGGCTTGATCACGAGCGAGTGGTACCGCGTTGCGGTGAACGGGTTCGACAGGCCCGAGAAGATCGTCTTGCCGTCGTGCTCGATCTCGCTTGTCTTGCCGTGCATCAGCCGCGGGGCGCGGACGATCTCCGCGCCGAAGGCGAAACCCATGCACTGGTGGCCCAGACACACGCCCAGGATGGGGATCCGCCCGGAGAAATGCCGGATCACGTCGTTGCTGATCCCCGCTTCGCGCGGCGTGCAGGGCCCGGGCGAGATCAGCAGGTGGTCCGGCCGAAGGTCGTCCAGTTGCTCGATCGTTACCTGGTCGTTCCGATAGACGCGGATCTCGCGAGCGCGATCGAGTTCGCCGATTCGCTGAACGAGGTTGTAGGTGAACGAGTCGTAGTTGTCGATGATGACGATCAAGCGCCTACCAACCCCAGAACCCGCCGTCAAACCAGAACTCGTCGTATTCGTAGTCGCCGCAGCCGTAGCAGTCATCGCAGTCGTAACATCCGTGTCCGCCGCCGATCACCACGCTGCCGGGCAGATCCACGTACAGGTTTCCGTCGCTGCAACTGGCGACGACCTGCGGCAGGAGCCCGAGCGACACCACCATAAGCAAACGAACCAGACGCCCCGCGATTCTCTCGACAAACATGTTGATCCTTTCCCAAGGCCGCTATTTCATGTCAATGCCCTTCAATCGCGCCTTCAGCTTCTCGGCCTTGTCGCCGGCGTTCTCGAGGGCTACATCGTATTTGACATATTCCTCGATCACGAGTTTGTAGAGAGAATCTACATAAGTGACGCAGCCGAGCTCTTTCATCGCGGGCTTGTCCATCTCGGCCACGGCCTCCTGGTATCGCATTTCCCGTATGTATCGGCGCGTCAGAGGGTTAGGAATGAAGATCTCGTATGCCGGAATAATATCAACCCCCGGCTTGATACTCGGCAGCAACCGCTGGTTAATGATCGCCGCCATGTTGTCCGCCAGCGTTCCGAGGATGCGCTGCTGCTCGCTTGTGTCATAGTAGGCCAGGATACGGTCGAACGCCTGTGCGACGCCTTCGCAGTGCAGCGTTCCGTAGATCAGGTGGCCGGCCTGTGCCGTCTTCAACGCGGCTTCAAGCGATGCCCGGTCCCGCATCTCGCCGGCAAGACCCGCATCGGGGTCCATGCGGACAAGGTTACGCAGAGCAATCTCCTCGTTTGGGATGCCGTCCTCGCCGATTTCTATCTGCACGATGATCGATTTTCGCGGCTGGTAAACGTATTCAATCGGATCCTCGATCGTGCAGATCTTGAGGTTAAAGTTTCGATTTAAATGGTCGAGCATGGCGGCGATCGACGTGGTCTTGCCGCTGCCTGTGCTGCCGGACATGATCACAAAGCCGTGCTCGCCCTCCGCGATGTCGATGTAGTTCTTCGGCAGGTTGTAAGCGGAGAAGTCCTTGATCTGCTCGAAGCGGCGAATCGAGATGCTGCGTCCCGTGAAGGCCGTGACGATATTCACGCGGAAGCGCACGTTATCCACGTGATAAGACAAGTCGATGCAGTGGTCGCGATCCATGCGTTTTCGCTGGTTTTCGTTCATGATCGCGTCGCTCAGGAGCACGACGTCTGCGGGTGTCAGCTTCGGGAAGTTGAGGCTGCGGATCTCCCGCTCGACGCGGAAGTCCGGCGGCCGGCCCGGGTTGATGTGCAGGTCGGTCGCCTTGGGGGCTTTGCCGCCCTTGCCTTCGGCGTCCTGCTGCCACTGAGCCATCTTTCGAAGCAGGGAGTCCATCACGTACTTGGCGTTCTGCTCCGTGATGGGGTACAGCTTGCCGCTTGTCGAACCGTGCGCGTCGGGAGTCGCAGCGCCTTCGCTGGGTGTTGGGGTGTTTGCGTCGGACATGGCGGTTACGATAGCAGGCCCCCGGCCGTGAGACAACCCCGGGTGTTGACGGTATAAGTCCAGAAGGCCGCGTCAGTCTCGTGTTCTCCGCGGCCGGCGACGGGAGAATCCAAGTGATGGAACTGCTGCATAGTCCGCGGGAAAGGCGAGAAAAACGGCTGTGGATTCCCGTGCGCCGGCGACGGCGCTGCGACGCAGAGAAGTCGCTTCATCAGCGCGTTTCGCGGCTTGTTGCTTTCCCGTTCGTTGGCTTTCCACGGGTGCCCTGTGCAGCGATCGGGCATGGCTTGAGGGGCGCGCTGTGTGTGCTGATCGTCGCCGCCGCGGCCTTCGGCGAGGCGAACCCGTCGGCAAAACGAATCGACCCCGACGACCCGCCGAAGGGCACCTTCGCCGATGACTGGTACGCCGTCACCTTCCAGGGGAGCAAGTGCGGCCATATGCACTCGACGGTCACGCGGCGGTCCGACGGCACCCGCGGAGAAGACGTCATCGACACCCGCACCGAGCTGCAAATCAGCCTCGGGCGTGGCGGCCAGAGCATTCGGATTGGCACGATCGAGAAATCGACGGAGACGATCGCCGGCGGAATCATCGCCTTCTCCAGCGAGACGAGCCTGTCGCTGTTGAGCATGAAGGTCGCCGGTCGCGTCGAGGGCGACAAGGTCACGGTGTCCACGACGCAGTTCGGGCAGACCACGACCAAGAGCTATCCGCTGCCCCAAGGCGCGTTGATGACGTGGGGCCTGTATCGGGAGCAGGTCAAGAGGGGACTGGAAGTGGGGGCGAAGTACGCGCTTTCGACGTATGCGCCGTCGATGGCGGCGGATCGGGCGCTGGAGACGAGCTTCGAGGTGGTCGGCCGGGAGAAGGTGGACTTGTACGGGCGTGTTGTCGAGGCCTACAGGACCCGGCAGGCGATGAAGGCACCCGGCCTGATCGGGCAGACGTCGATCGAGAGCACCGTGTGGATGGATGAGCGATTCGTGCCGCTGAAGCTGGAGATGAGCGTGGCGGACATGCGGGTCGTGGCGATCCACTGTGACCGCGCGATTGCGATGAAGGAGGGCGATCCGCCCGAGATCATGGCGGAGACGCTGATCCCGCTGAGACTGCCGGCGGGTGCCGAGCAGGCGCG
>CAZTVU010000063.1:8773-21446 GCA_964617025.1 uncultured Planctomycetales bacterium
TACCGCATCACGCGCGGCGCGAAGGGGGCGTCGCGCCCGTCGGATGGGGCATTGGAGTTGCCCGAGACGCCCATGCAGCGGGTGACCCGCAAGGACGGTGACACGATCGTCAAGGTGACGCGAAGCGGGAGCGTGCCGGACGACTCGGCGCGAACCGTGCCCGACAAGGCCGAGCTGGGCAGGTTGCGCGAGGCCACCAGCTACGTGAACATCGACGATCCCGAGATCCGGCGGCTCGCGAAGGATGCCGCCGGCGACGAGAAGGAACCGCTGAAGCTGGTTCGCCGACTGCGAGCGTTCGTCAGCGAGCACGTCGACTCCAAGGACCTGAGCATCGGCTTTGCCACGGCGAGCGAGGTGGCCCGCAGCCGGCAGGGCGATTGCAGCGAGCACGCAGTGCTGATGGCGGCCCTGGCTCGGGCGTGCGGGCTGCCGGCGCGCGGCGTCAGCGGCGTGGTCTTTGCGCCGCGATTTGCCGGGCGGTCCAACGTCCTCGTCTGGCACATGTGGGCGCAGGTGTGGGTGGGCGACCGCTGGGTGGATGCGGATCCCGCGCTGGAGCAGGACGACCTCGATGCCACGCACATCGCGATGGGGCTGGTGCCCTTCAGCGACGCGGGTCTCGCCGAGATGGCGATGCCGATCTGGAACCTCATCGGCCGGATCAAGGTCGAGGTCGTCGAGGTCGAGAAGGCCCAAGGCCGGTAGCGACTTCCCAAGCGTCATGCCTCGGCCGCGGACGGCGAGGCGCGACGCGAGCGAAACCCGCCCGCGAAGACGGGCGCTATGTGGGTCGGTCGCCGCCGTCCAGCCAGCGGCGGGTGATCTCGCCGTATGCGTCGATTCGCCGATCGCGGAGGAACGGCCAGTTGCGGCGCACATCCTCGATGCGGGCGAGGTCGATCTCGCCGGTCAGAATCTCCTCTCGTTGTGAGTCGGCCAGCGCCACGACGATGCCCTGCGGGTCGGCGAGGAACGTATTGCCCCAGAACTCGATCCCCGCGCCGCCGGGGGGCCTTTCGTGGCCCACGCGGTTGACGGCGGCGACGTAGACGCCGTTGGCCACGGCGTGGCCGCGCTGCACCGTTCGCCAGGCATCCAACTGGGCCGGACCGTGCTCGGCCTTCTCGTGGGGGTGCCAGCCGATCGCCGTCGGGTAGAAGAGGATGGAGGCCCCGCGCAGCGCCGTCAGACGCGCGGCCTCGGGGTACCACTGGTCCCAGCAGATAAGGATGCCGATCCGGCCGAATCGCGTCTGCACGGCCTGAAAGCCGAGGTCGCCCGGGGCGAAGTAGAACTTCTCATAGTAGCCCGGATCGTCGGGGATGTGCATCTTCCGGTAGAGACCGGCGATGCCCCCGTCGGCGTCGATGATCGCGGCACTGTTGTGATACAGGCCGGCCGCGCGTCGCTCGAAGATTGGCGCGATGACGACGACGCCGAGCCTTCTCGCCGCCTGCCCGAGGGCCGCCGTGGACGGTCCGGGCACGGGCTCGGCCAGCTCAAACGCCGCTGCCGTCTCGGTCTGACAAAAGTACGGCGACCGAAACAGCTCGGGCAGGCAGACGACCTGCGCCCCGCGCGCCGCGGCTTCCTCGACGCTCGCCACCGCCTTGCGGAGCCCCTCGTCGGGATCGGTGGCGGCGGCCATCTGGACGAGCCCCACGGTGAATCGCTGCGCGGTCTGCATGGACGGGATGGTACCCGACGCGGCGAGCGTGTCCAGGCCGGCCGGCACGTCGCCGGGCGTTGCGTCGGCCTGCCGAATCGGGTAATCAAGCCCCCCTTATGGACTATTTCGTGTTCCGTCAGGGCGAATTGTATTGCGAGGATGTGCCCGTCCGCCGGGTGGCCGACGACCTGGGCACGCCGGTGTTCGTGTATTCCAAGGCCACGCTGCTCGACCACTACGCACGGTTTCGCGCGGCGTTCGCGGACGTGGACCCGATCATCTGCTTCTCGGTCAAGTGCTGCCAGAACGTCCACATCTGCCGGTTGCTTCGGGAGGCGGGGGCCGGATTCGATGTTGTCAGCGGCGGCGAACTGTACCGGGCGATGGCGGCCGGGGCGGACCCTTCGCGAATCGTCTTCGCCGGGGCGGGCAAGACCGATGCGGAGATCCATCAGGCGATTGATGCCGGGATCGGCTGGTTCAACATCGAGTCGGAGCCGGAGCTGGAGAACCTCCAGGCAATCGCGTCGGCGCGCGGGGCGACGGTCCGCGCGGCCCTGCGGATCAACCCGGACGTGGATCCGAAGACGCATGCCTACACGACGACCGGGAAGAAAGAGACGAAGTTCGGCGTCGACCTGGAGCGGGCGCGGCGGGTCTTCGAACGGTACGGACGGCATTCGCACGTACGGCTGAGCGGTCTGCACCTGCACATCGGGTCGCCCGTGAACACGGTGTCGCCGTACGTCGAGGCGATCACGAAGGCGCTCGAACTGCGGGCGGAGCTGCAGAGGGCGGGCTTCACGGTGGATACGCTCGACATCGGCGGCGGGTTCGGCGCGAACTATGAGGACAATCAGGCGCCGCCGGCGGCGGATTATGCCCGGGAGATCGTGCCGCTGCTTCGCGGCAAGGGCCTGCAAGTCATCCTGGAGCCGGGACGTACGATCGCGGGCAACGCGGGGATCCTCGTAGGGAAGGTCCTGTACGTGAAGCAGTCCGGTACTCGGCGTTTTGCGATTCTCGACGCGGCGATGACGGACCTGATCCGGCCGGCGCTCTACGGGGCGAACCATTTCGCGTGGCCCGTGCGGCCGGGGGACGGCCTCGTGCCGCCCGGCCGGCGGATGAACCTGCAGCTTGCGGGGACCGACGAATACGACCTCGTCGGCCCGGTGTGCGAGAGCGGCGACTTTCTCGCCAAGGGTCGGCATCTGCCGCCGGTGGCTCGGGGGGACTATGTGGCGATCTTCACGGCCGGGGCGTACGGTTTTGTGATGAGCAGCCAGTACAACTCGCGGCCGCGGGCCGCCGAGGTGCTCGTCGAGGGGGACCGGTATCGCGTGATCCGTCGGCGGGAGACGTACGACGATCTGCTCGCGGCGGAGGTCGAAACGGTGTCAGGATGATTTGTTGACGGCGTCGCGGCGGACCGATAGCCTGTCGGCATGGGACGTCCGCCGCGAATCACCGAACCGGGGCTCGTCTATCACGTTCTCAACCGCCGGGTGATGCGCCTGCCGCTGTTCGAGAAAGACGCGGATTACCAGACCTTCGAGCGGGTGCTCGCCGAATCGCTGGAGCGGCCCGATGCGCCCGAACTGCTGGCCTACTGCCTGATGCCGAATCACTGGCATCTGGTGCTGCGGGCGGACGATGGCACGGACCTCTCGACGTGGATGCAGTGGGTCACCGTCACGCATACCCATCGGTGGCGCGCGCACTCGGGCACGGCCGGCGAGGGGCCGCTCTATCAGGGTCGATTCAGGAGCTTCCCGGTGGAGGCGGACGGTCACTTCCTGACCGTCTGCCGCTATGTTGAGGCGAACGCATTGCGGGCGGGCCTCGTCCGGCGGGCGGAGGACTGGCGGTGGAGCAGCCTGCACGCGAGGCGGACGAGCGATGCGGCGTTGGGGCCGTGGCTGCGGGCGTGGCCGGTCGATCGGCCGGGGGGCTGGCTGGCCGAGGTGAACCGCCCCATGCGCGAGGCCACGCTGAAGGAGGTCCGTCAGTCCGTCATGCGCGGGACGCCGTTGGGCAATGACGCGTGGCGAATGCGGACGGCCGCCCGGCTGAAGCTCGCGCTGATGTTGCGACCCCGGGGCCGCCCCCGCAAACAGGCGAAGAAGTAAAGGCCCGGCATTCGTGTCGACACGTGATCCATCGTCCGTCGGCGCCTATGGAGTGCGGGGGCAACGCCATCGCTTTGCCTCGGATGGTCTGCCGCAGGCCGGCGCGGCTAGGCACGCCTCGGGAAAAGCGGCGGCAAGGCCGCCGCAGTCCAAAACGCGCGGGTCGTTTCGTCCAGGCCCGACGGGCCGAACGTTGCTCGAGTCAAGGTCGGGGCGGAGTCTTCCAGCGCAACCGGCGAGCAGGACGTGCATCCTTTGGTTGCGGCCAGGGATGCGCTGGGAAGTGTTTGGTGTTGCACGCCGCCCTTCTGACGACGCCAGCGATGGGCCGGGGCCCACGGCGTATGTCGGAAGGGGGCCCAGCCGCGTGTGCTGATCTTTCGCCGCCAAGGACCGGATGCCCGCTGTCCCGTGGATCCCGGTCGGGCGTCCCGGCGCGTCAGGCGGCGCTCCGATACCCTCGGTTTGTTGAACCGTCCGCGTCGGGACTTCCGCGGGCGGATCGCCGACTCCGGCACCCGGCTTCGTACCGTTGCAGCCCCGGTACCTCCGGTCGGGCTTTGGGGTTGCGACCGAAGGCCGCTTTGCGGTATAGGGGTGCCGATTCCGGGGAAAGGTGCGGCCGAGTAACCGACGAGCCGAGTCACGGACACACGGGGTAGCGGACTTGCGGATCAGCGGATGCCGCGAGGACCCGGGTAACGGAGCAGCCGCACGTTGCGTGTTCTATGACCGACGAATTGAGATTCGACATGCCGACACGGCCGGCACCGAAGAGGCCGGCTGCCTTCGTGGTGGCGCTGCTTGCGCTGGCGATCGGCGGCGCCGGGGGTTACTACCTCGGCAGGGCGCTGCGCACGCCGGGGGAGGGCCGGCAACCGACCCCCCCTGGCCTGCTGACACGGTCGGAGTTGGTTTCGCTGGCCGAGACGCTCGAGAAGAACCAGTGCTACGCGGAGGCCGCCAGGGCCTGGCAGAAGGCCGCGGAACTCGCGCCGCCGGCGGGGGGCGAGCGGGCCGAAACGCTCTTTCGCATCGGCAAGAACCTGTCGCTGGCAAACCGCCATGAGGAGGCCCTGGCGTTTCTCTTCGCCGCCGAGGCCGCGGATCGTGACGGGCGGTGGAAGCAGTCGGTCAACCGGCTGGTCATGGAGGGCCTGTCCGCCCTGGGCCGCGAGGACGCCCGGGCGTACCAGGCGGCGCGGCGGATGTCGCTCGCGCCGACGACGCAGGACGCCGGCGGCCGTGTCCTGGCCGACATCGGCGGCGAGCCGATCACCGAGCTCGATCTCCAGGTCTTTGCGCGGCGGATGATGACGAGCCAGCTTGCCCCGCAGCAGGCGATGATGCCGCCGGATGCGTTCGCGCGGGCGGTCGAATCGCAGCTCGAACGGTTCCGGACGCCCGAAGGCCGCAGGCAGCTTCTCGATGCCTACATCAGCCGCGAGGTTCTGTATCGCGAGGCCCTCGCGTCCGGCCAGGCCGACCGCAAGGAGGTCCAGGAGCAGATCAACGAGGCCCGCCGCCAGGTCCTCGTCACGGCGTTCGTGGAGGACCAAATCGCCCGGACCGTTCACGTCGGCGAGACGGATGTGAGGAATCATTACGAGGCTCACAAGGCCGACTACGTGGAGCCGCAAGCCGTGCAGGTCGAGGCGATTGTTGTCGACAGCTCCGAGGCGAAGAAGCAGGTTTCCGACGCCCTTGATGCCGGCACCGACTTCGCGGAGGTCCGCCGCCGGCACTCGACGACGCAGCCGGCGGATCCGTTCGACGGGTGGATCGAGCGAGACGGCCGGGTCCCGCTGGTGACGGACGGCAAGGCCGCCCTGGCCCACCTGTTCGCGCTGGAGAAGGGCGAGGTCGGCCGGAAGTGGTTCGAGGGGGTCGGCGGGAGGTGGATCCGGTTCCGGCTCAAGGACAAACGCGACGAACGCCAGATGACCCTCGAGGAGTGCCGCGATCGCGTCGAGCGCGACCTGCGGATGCGGAAACAGCAGGATTCGGTCGAGCAGCTCCAGCGGTCGCTGCAGACGAAGTACAAGGTGACGATGCACGAAGACAAGGCGGAAATGCGAGAAGGCGGGAAAGCGAAACAGTAGCGGTTCGGTGCCTTGCGCAAGCGGTTGTTCGTGATGCTGATTCTCGTGCTTGCGGCGGCGGCGGCTTCCTGCCGCCGGGAGGCGCCGCCGCCGGGATCGTCCGCGCCCGCGGCGGCCGGCTACCGCAAGACGTTCGGCACCGGGCCGGTGCGTTTTGAGGTGGAGGTGCCTTCCCGGTCGATCACGACGGCGGAGGCGATCGATTGCCGACTGACGCTGCGAATCGACGAGGGCTTCGAGGCCGAGTTTCCCGATCTGCAGTTTCCCGACGATGTCCCCGGCCTGATCCTCACCGAGTACAAGGAGGACGACGCGCGGGAGGGCACAAAGCGGCTTCGCACCCGCGTGTATGAGCTTGAGCCCGAGTACGACGGCACGTTTACGCTTCCGGCCATGCAGGTCTACTTCCACAAGGTCGGCGAGGTGAAAGAGGAGATGATCGAGTCCGAGCCGATCGAGCTCACCGTCGCCAGGACGCCGGCCGACGCGGAGGCCCTTGCCCTCCGCGACCTTCGCGGTCTTGTGATGGCCGAGGAGATTCGGCGTCAGCGCCGTCGCATCTGGCCCTGGGTCGTCGGCGGGACGGTCCTTGCGGGCGCGCTCGTCGCCGGCGGCGTATACTGGGCCCGACGTCCGCGAAAGGAGCCGCCCCCGCCTCCCGCGCACGAACTCGCCCTCGAGGCCCTGCGGCAGCTCGTGGCCAGGGACCTCATTGGGGCCGGCCGCATCGAGGCGTTCTTCGTCGAAATCACCGGGATCGTCCGCGAGTACATCGAGCGGGCGTTCGGCCTCCGCGCCCCCGAGCAGACGACGGAGGAGTTCCTCGCCGGCATCGGCACGTCGCCCGTGGTGGCCCGGCACCGGGACGCCCTGGCGTCGTTCCTGGCCGCGGCGGACGAGGTCAAGTTCGCCCGGGCCACGCCCGACAAGGCGACGATCCAGAGGGCCTTCGACACTGCCCGCGATTTCGTGCTCCAGACTTCGGGCGCGAAGGACGGTGCGGCATGAGCCTCGAGTTCAACAACCCGCACGCATTCTGGCTCGCCCTGTTGGTGCCGGCATACCTGTTCGTCAGCCGCCGCCGCGTCACAACCTGCGCCGTTCGCTACCCGAGCGTCCGCAACCTCAAGGCGCTTCCGCGGAGCCTCCGCCAGCGGTTGCGCTTCGTGCTGCCCGCGCTGCGGGCGACGGCCCTGCTCCTGTTGGTGGTCGTGCTCGCACGGCCGCTGCGGCGAATCGAGTCGCAGGAGATCCCCAGCCAGGGCATCGGCATCGCGATGGTCGTCGACCGCTCCGGCAGCATGGGGGCCCCCGAGAACAAGATGGTGTACGGGGGGAAGCTGGCCCTGCGTTTCGACGTCGCCAAGGACGCCTTCGAGAAGTTCGTCCTGGGCGACGGCCGAAAGCTCAAGGGACGGCCGAACGACCTGATCGGCCTGATCACGTTCGCGACGTACCCGCAGACCGATCATCCCTTCAGCCTCGATCACGTGTCGCTCGGAAACGTCATGGCGAAGATGTCGGCGGAGAAGCCCTTCCTCGACAAGCTCGGCCGGCCGACGGACGACCCGAACGAGGTCGCTCCGATGACGGATGAGCACGGCCGCCTGCTGCGCGACGCCTTCGGCCGGCTGATACCGCGCACGAATCCGATGCAGATGACGTCGCTCAAGGCCGCCATTGAATATGCCGGCCGCAAGCTCATCCTCCTCGAGGAGGATCTCAAGCGGCCGGGCGCCCTGCGGCGCTACGTGCTCAAGAGCAAGGTGATGGTCCTGCTGACCGACGGCGAGCCGACGGCCGCCGACGCCCGCCGCGGCGGCGACTTCCCGGACGAGGAAACGATCAAGATGCTTACGGATGCGGGCGTCCGCGTGTACTTCATCCAGATCCTCGCGCGGGAGCGTTACCGCGAACGGCCCGACGGCACGGTGGAGGTGATCGTCCCGCGGCAGGGCGGCCTGTTCGCGTCGATCCAGGCCGACCAGGAGGCGGCCCTGGCCAACAAGGCGATCGAGGAGGCCCGCAAGCTCGCCCGGCGCACGGGCGGCCGGCATTTCCTGGCCACCACCGGCGACGAGCTCCGTGACATTTACGCCGAGATCGACAAGCTTGAGCGATCGGACATCGGCGGCCGCACGGTCTTTTCGCATGAGGAGCGCTATGCAGGTTACCTGAAGGCCGCTTTGGCCGCCCTGGCGGCGGAGATTCTGCTGGGCCTGACCTGGTTGAGGAGAGCCCCGTGAGGAAAAGCGGAAAAGCGAAAAAGCGGGAAAGCGAGAAAGACTGCAACGGGTCGGCCTCGCTCCGCGCTTTCGCTGTCTCGCTTCCTCGCTTTTTCGCTTTCGATTGGCGATGTCCGGCGAATTCTTCAATCTGAAAGACCCGCACATGCTGCAGTGGCTCTGGGGCCTGCTGCCGCTGGCGGTGCTGTTTGCGCTGGACCTGCGGCGACGGCAACGGGTCCTGCGCTTGTTCGTTTCGCGATCGCTGCTGGATGACGTCAGCCCCCGGCGGTCGATTTGGCGACCGATCATTCGGTTCGCCGTGCTGCTGGCGGGGCTGGCGGTGCTGATCTTCGCCCTCGCCCGGCCCCGATGGGACCCCAAGGAGATCGAGCTCGAACAGCAGGGACAGAACCTGCTCTTCTGCCTTGATGTGTCGAACAGCATGCGGGCCCGCGATGTGGACCCGTCGCGGCTCGAGGCGGCCAAGGCGGCAATCCGCACGCTGGTCGCCGCGCTCCCGGCGGGCAACCAGGTCGGCCTCCTCGCATACGCCGGCAGCGCGGAGCTCAAGTGCCCGATGACGCCGAATTACACGCATTTCCTCACGGTCCTCGAGCGCGTGACGTACAATTCGGTCGACGTCGGCGGGTCGAACCTCGGCGATGCGATCGACAAGGCCACGCGCGAGGTCTTCGGCCTTGCCGAGGAGCCCGGCCCCCGGAAGGACGAAAAGGCCCGGCCCGCCGCCGGCGAGACGGTGATGAAGGGCGAGGCCGCCGAGCCCGGGAAAGAGGGCCCCAACGTTCTCATCGTTCTGACCGACGGCGAGAGCCACGAGGGCTACGCCAAGGAAATGGCCGAGAAGGCGCACCGGCTCGGCGTCGCCATCTACCTCATCGGCCTCGGCAGCGCGGCCGGCGCCCCGATTCCCGTCGAGGTCGACGGAAAGCCCACGACGCTGAAGTACAAGGGCCAGGAGGTGCTCACGCGCCTCGATGACGCCTCGCTCCGCCGCGTGATCGAGGACATTCCCTCCCGATGCGGCTACCTGGCCGCGGGCACCGCGAACGTCGACCTTGTCGACATCTACAATCGCGTGATCTCGAAACAGGGCACGGAACAGAAGCGCCTTCGATACACGGTATGGCAGGAGAAGTTCCAGTTGTTCGTCGGCATCGGCATGGCCCTGGTCATTCTCTCCTCGCTCATTAGCGAGCAGCGTCCCGCGCCTCGGGCGGAGGCGGCGTCATGACGGTCTTCGCGGCCGCCCGTCGCTCGGCGCCTGCGTGGGGCGTCCTGTTCCTGGCGATTCCGCTCCGCGCGGCCGACGTCCGACCGTTGCTGCTGGATGCCCAGAAGCAGTATGCCGACGGCCGCTACGAGCAGGCCCTCAAGCTCTATCGCCAGGCCGCCGATGCCGCCGGCGGCGACGCGGCGATCGACTACAACAGCGGGCTGTGCCATCTGCGGTTGGGTGACGGCGACAAGGCAATCCAGCAGTTTGAGGCCGTCGCCAGCCGCGCCGAGGCCCCGCCGTCGCTGCGGCGCGACGCCTTCTACAACCTGGGCGTCGTTCGCGTGACGGCGACCCGCCAGCGGCTTGAAGCCTTGCTCGCCCCCGCCACGCAGCCGACCGACCGCAAGCCGGCGCCGGACGACCCGGCCAACATCGAGGCCCTCCAGACGATCGCCGCCGAGTTCCTTCGCGGTATTGCGGCGTTCAAGAACTCCGAACAGATTGAGCCGAGCCCGGACACCGCCCACAACATCCGCGCCGCCCGCATCCTCCGCCGAAACGTCCTCGGCCTGCTGAAGAAGGCCGTCGAGGCCAGGGCCCGAAAGGACATGCTCGATGACCCGCGGGCTTTTCTCGAGGCCCTTGCCCTCGAGCAGAACCGGCAGGCCGGACTCAGCCGGTTTCTGATCATCCGGCCGCCCGAAGACCCCGGCGCCGCCCGCCAGGCCCGCCGGGCCGCCATCCGCCTCCAGCGACAGACCCTTGAACAGACGGGCACGTTTGCCGACCATCTCGAACAGTTCCGCGAGCAGGCCCCGACCACTCAGCCGGCCGGGACCCAACCTGCGGCCGACACGCCCCGCGAAAAGCTCTACCGCGCGGCCGCGGGCGCCCTGAAGCCCGCGATGACCGCCATGAAGGACGCATGCGCCTTCTTTCTCGACGGCCGGACCGACTCCGCCCATGCGCAGCAGCGGGCCGCGCTCGATGCGATCCGCACGGCGATCGCGATGTTTCCCGTCGAACCGGACAGGGCGCTCGCCCAGCTTCGGATCCGGCAGGCCGAGCTGACGAAGCTCGTGTCCGGCATCACCGCCCCGGAGCATTGGCTGCGCGACCCGCTCGTCGGTCAGGCGGACCCGCCGCCGGGGGCCGCGTGGGAGCCGAAGAATACAGCTTTGTACGACGGCCAGCACCAGATCGGCGAAGACCTCGCCCGGTTGGCCGCGCAGTGCCGACACGTGGCCACGGCCTCGCGTCCGGTCGGAAGCGAGGGCCCCGGCGGGCCGCCGCCCCCGCCGGCGATGGACCGCGAGCTGAACACCAGACTCGCGGATTTGCTGGAGCCCGCCGCCGCCCCGCAAGCGGAATGTCTGCGAGCCATCGTTGATCGCAGGAAGGACGCCGTCCTCGCGGCACAAAAGCGGATCGCCGAGATCATCGACGCCGCCTTGGACCTGTTCCCCAAGTCGATCGAGCAGCGACTGGCCGAGTTGATCGTCCGGCAGGCTCGGCTCAACGGCGAGGTCAGGTCCGAGGCCGGCGAGGCCCCTGCGAACGCGAAGGATGCGGCCGGGGCGATCCTCGACAAGGTCCGCGAGCTGACGGCGAAGCTGAAGTCCGCGATCCTCCGGTCCCGGCCTGCCGACGTCGCGGGCCGCTTTGCCGAGCAGCAGCGCGACATTCGGCAGGAGACGGCGGCGGTCGGCACGGAGATCAGGAAGAAGATCCCGACGGCGGGCAGTCAGCCGTCGGGCGCCCCGCCCTCCGGCCGGGAGCAGGAGGCTCAGGCATACATCGAGGCCGGCAAGCACGTCGAAAAAGCGGACTTCGAGATGCTTGCCGCCGCCGAGGGGCTGGACCGGGCCGTCGTTGAGAATTCGCTCCGGCCGTTGCGGGCGGACGGTCCTGTGCAGCGGCCGCAGGCGACGGCGCTGGAGGAACTCCGGAAGGCCTTGGCCGCGCTGCGGCCGCCGGAGTCTCAGCCGCAACAGCAGGATCAGGATCAGAAGAAGGACGATCGGCAGCAGCAACGGCAACCGGAGCGGCAGGATGTTCGCCGTGCGGTCGAGCAGCAGGAAAACGAACGCGAGAAGGCCATGCGCGAGCTGTACAAGGTCCGGCCGCGCGAGGTGCTCAAGGACTGGTAGGCGCGATGCGGCGTGAAGACGGCACAAGGCGACCCGGTTCTCGTCACGGCAGCGACGTCCGGCACCCGTCGACGGCCACCCCCGGCGAACGACGCGCCGGACGGGAGTACCGCGCTCGATATGCCGGATCGGTTCGCGGCTCGTTCGTCGTGGTGGCGGCCGTCGCCCTGGCGTCCGCCTCATCGGTCGCCGCCGTCGAGATGATCGCCGAGCTCCAGCCCGACACGATCTTCCTCGGGGCCCAGGCCCTGCTCGTCGTAACCGTGGACGATCCCAACGACAACACCTGGCCGACCGTTGCGCCCGTCCCCGGGCTGAAGATCCAGCGATACGGCTCGCCCGGCATGGTCCAGGACCTCTTTCAGGGCACCACCACTTATCGGTATCGCTTCCTCATCACCCCGGAAAAGCCCGGCGTCTTCACGATCGCATCGGTGACGCTCAAGGCCGGCCCGCAAACGCTCACGCGAGGCCCGTTCGCCCTTCGCGTCCTCGAGGCCCCCGTTGCCTTTCGCGGTGCCCGGATCGAGCCCGCCGAGGTCCTCGTCGGCGATACGGCCCGGCTCGTAGTGATCTACCAGGGCATCCAGGCGGGGCAGAAGCCCGTGATCCCGCCCGTGGACGGGCTGACCATTCAGCCCAGCGGAGAGCCCCGCACGGAGGTCGAGCGCGCCACCGGCATCCCGCTCACCCAATTCACGTACACCGTCACGGCGCTGCGCCTGGGCAAGTACGCGATCTCCGGCATCACGTTCGCCGGGGTGCCCGCGACGGAGAAGCTCGAGCTGACGGTCTCTTCGCACGTCGTCGTCGGGACGCAGGCGGACGAGTCGTCGCTGGTCGTCAACCGCAGCACCTTCGTGCACGTCGTGGTGCGCGGCGTCTCGCAGAACACCGCCGTCAGGCTCGTGACGCCCGTCGGCGTGAAATGGCGGAGCGTGCCTCCCCGCGTCACCGCGCCGACCGGGGCCGCCGCGTTCTCGTTCGAGGTCACGCCGACGCAGCCGGGCGACTTCACGATTCGCGAGATTGAGCTTCCCGACGGTCAGAAGGTGCCGCTCCGGGGCGATCCCATCGTTATCTCCGTTCGGCAGGGCGGCGACGTGGGTATCCTCGCCTGCCGCGGCATCCCGCGAAGTGAGCAGACCGTCG
>CAZTVU010000063.1:21456-22288 GCA_964617025.1 uncultured Planctomycetales bacterium
AGCCCTTTATCGTGGATTACGAGGTCTTTTTTCGCGGCAACCTGCGCGGCATGGCCGTCGACACCGCCCAGGCGGCATTCGCGAACAAGGAATACGTCCGCGTGGAGCCGGTCGACAACCCGTCGTACGCCGGCTGGCAGGGCGTGCCCTACCAGGTCCGCTTCGGCGAGGGGCGCATGGCGGTGCTCTCCGGCAGCGGCGAGCTCAACGGGCAAAAGGAGCAGATGCTCCGCTTCGCCCTTCGGATCACGCCGCTGGCCGCGGGCGAACTGCCGCTTGACGGTCTGCGCGTCATCCTCGCGATCGAGGTTCGAGAGGAGCGGCGGACCGGCTTTTCGGTCTTCTCGAGCGTCCGCCAGCAGCAGTATGACCGCATGGCCGACACTCCCGCCCACCGCGTCGTCGATCCGCCCGGCGTCACGCCGCCGCCGCTCTACCGTGGTGCCGTCGGCGAGTCGTTCACGTTCACGACCTCGCTCGATCGGACCTCGGCGACGGCGATGTCGCCCCTGACGCTGACGATGAAGATCACCGGCGAGACCGTGAGCACGCGGTTCTCCCCGCCGCCGCTGGCGGAGGTGCCGGAGCTGACGCGCGATTTCGACGTCTCATCAACGGTCGGCGGAGGCGAGGTCAAGGATCGCACGATCACCTTCACCCAGGTCATCCGTCCCCGCAGCGAGGCCGTGAAGGAACTCCCGGCGCTCCCGTTGGTCTACTACGACTACAAGGCGAAGAAGTATCAGACCGTGCACAGCCTGCCGATCCCGATCCAGGTCTCGGCCGGCCGCCTTGCCGATGCGGGGGCGATGCAGGTCGCCGCCGTCCCGCA
>CAZTVU010000064.1:0-12881 GCA_964617025.1 uncultured Planctomycetales bacterium
CGGTCGCTTCGCAGCACGCACCGGGCGGCGCTCGAGGCCGTGGCCGCCGCCCGCACGGAGGCGGACGACTGCGGCCACCGAATGGATCAGCTCGAGCGAGGCATCCTCGGGGCCGAATCGCGCCTGGCGGAGCTGTTTCGCAGCAAGGAGGAGCGTTCGCGAGAAGTGCTCGCCCGCCGGCGCGAGCGTGAGCGGATCCGGCAGGAGGTCGAGCTGCTCTCCGCAAGGGCGCGGCAGTGCCGAAGCGATCTCGAGGAGGCCGAGTCGCACCTGCACGGCGTGCAGATGGAGCATCAGGAGGTCCGCGTCCGCCGCGATGAGCTCGTGGCCCGGATCCGGGACGAGCTTCAGATCGACCTGGCCGAACAGTACGCGGGGTACCAGCACGCCGAGCAGGACTGGACGACGGTCGAATCGGAGATCGCCGACCTTCGGCAGAAGATCGAGCGGCTGGGCAATGTGAACCTCGACGCGATCGCCGAACAGCAGGAGCTCGAGCAGCGGTCCGAGTTTCTGACCCGCCAGCGCGACGACCTGACGACCTCCAAGCGGCAGCTCATCGACCTGATCGACCGGCTCAACACGGAGTCGCGCGAGCGATTCCGGCAGACGTTCGACCAGGTTCGCCAGCACTTTCAGGAGCTGTACCGCAAGCTGTTCGGCGGCGGCAAGGCCGACATCCTGCTCGAGCGTCCGGAAGACGGCAGCGAACCCGACATTCTCGAGGCCGGCATCGAGATCCAGGCTCGCCCGCCCGGCAAGGAGCTTCAGAGCATCTCGCTGCTCTCCGGCGGCGAGAAGGCGATGACGTGCATCGCGCTGCTGATGGCGATCTTCAAGAGCCGCCCGTCGCCGTTCACCATCCTCGACGAGGTCGACGCACCGCTGGACGAGGCCAACAACGAGCGATTCAACCGCATCATCCGCGAGTTCCTCACGCACTCGCAGTTCATCATCATCACGCACAGCAAGCGCACGATGAGCATCGGCGACGTGCTCTACGGCGTCACGATGCAGGAGGCGGGCGTCAGCAAGCGCGTGGCCGTCAAGTTCGAAGACGAGTCGGCCGACGAGGAAGCGACCGCCGTGGCATAGGCGACGCCCCCACAGGCCCCCGGACCCCCTGTCGCCGTTGGATGCGCCACCGCCGACACGGCCAGGGCACGCGGGGCCGTCGGCGTCCTTCGATGATATCCCCCTTTTCTTGATCGCCCGGCAGGCTTTTCCGAAGACGATCCGGCCGCGTCAACGTGTTTCCGGCGATTCCATTCGCGCCACATGCCGTCCGTCGGCACCTGTGAACTGCGGTGGCAACGCCACCGCTTTGCCTCGGACGGTCTGCCGCGCGTCAGCGCGTCGCGGCGCCCCAAGGAAAGCGGCGGCCAAGCCGCCGCACTCCAAAAAAACTCGGGCCGCGCTTGGCAAGACCGGCGGGTCGTCCGCCGCCCTGATTGAGGCCCGGCAAAGTCTTCCACCGCAACCGGCACGCCGGACGCGCGCATCTCTGGGTTGCGGCCAAAGGCTGCGCCGGACCTTCTCGCTTTTCTGCCGTTACGGCTGACAGGCCGGCGGACGGTTCGGACCGTTGTAGCACGCCTGCAGTATGGCAAAGTCCGTCAGATCGACATCGCCGTCCTTGTCGAAGTCGCCGTAACCGCACCCCCCCGTCAGCGGCGCCCGGTTCGGCCCGTTGAAACAGTCCTGGAAGCTGCTGAAGTCGCTCAGATCGATGTCGCCGTCGCGGTCCGTGTCGCCATCCAGCGCCGGGTCGTGCCGAATCAGGCCGTCGCGGATCTCGACCTCGTCGACGTAGTTCGCGCGGCCCGTGGCCAGCGTGTTGCCCATCGTCATACTGATCCGATTGAACGGCCCGATGTACGTTCGCGGCAACGCGTGGACGCCGTTGTAGTCCGGGTAGCCGTTGAGGTTGTTCAACTCCAGCACGACGGTGGTGCTCTTGACGGTCATCCGGAAGATACTCGTCCCGCCGTCCTGGCGCTTCCAGAGGTTGATCGGGTTGCCCGCGAGGTCCGGCACCATCTTGGTGTAGATCCAGCGGTAGCCGTCGTAGTACATCGTTCCGCCCTTGGTGCCGGCCGAGTCGGGATTGGTGCCGGGCACGTTGATCGCGGCGAAGGATCCGTAAGCGATGCAGCGGCGAACGCGCGAATCCCGCCAGGGTCCCTGGTCCCCGTTGGACAGGTCCGGGTCCTCCGTCGTCAGGCCGGACCGCGGCGCCGGGTCGTCTCCGGCGCCGTTGTCGTACGACAGCTCGACGTAAAAGTTCGAATACCGACCGCTCGCCTCCCCGTCGAAATCCACTGCGAACTCCAGGATCAACGGGACGTCGTCCGTGCCGGCGATCACATTTCCCACGCCGATGCCGCCGTTGCCCGGCCCGTAGGCCGCCGCCTGGTCGGTCTCCAGATTGGCGGTCATCCGGTAGCTGGTCTTGTTGGTCTTCATCGCGGCGCCGGGGCTGGCGGTCATCCCGCGCCCCGGATAAAACGTGCCGCCGGACGATCCGAAGAACAGGGGCCAGCGGGCAAGCATCGACGTCTGGCTCCACGAACCGGTCTTGTTCTCGCCGGTCATCGCGCCATCGAACTCCTCGTCGATCCGTCGGACGCCCGGCGTGGTGTCGCACGCGTCGCCGATCCCGTCGCCGTCCGTGTCGGCCTGATCGGCGTTCCGAAGCGTCGGGCAGTTGTCGCACGGGTCGCCGACGCCGTCGCGGTCGCCGTCGGCCTGGCTCGTGTTGGCGGCGCCGGGGCAGTTGTCACACACGTTACCAACGCCGTCCGCATCGGCATCCGCCTGGTCGGCGTTCGCGTGAACGGGGCAATTGTCGCTGCCGTTCACGCGGCCGTCGCCATCGATGTCGGGGTCGCAGACATCGCCGATGCCGTCGGCGTCCATGTCGGCCTGGTCGCTGTTGGCCGTCACGGGGCAGTTGTCGCAGGGGTCGCCGACGGTGTCCCGGTCGGTGTCCGGCGGCAGGCCTGCCATGAGCGTGCGGCCCTCGAGGATCTTCTCGGCCAGTTGCCGGCGGAAGTCATAGAGCACCTCCGGATCGCGGGTGTACGTGCCGACGGACGCGACCACGGCGCCGGGCACGGCAAGCATCGCGTTGGCCTCGTCCATAAACGCCTGCTGCGCCGGGGACGGCGGGCAGGCCGTGTGGATGATGTTCACGACCTGGCGGAGGGCATGGAGGTATTCGTAATCCTCAAGCCCGTCCCGGATGTTTTCCACGCGGATCGTGGGGATCGGGCCGTTCGGCCCCGGCAGAAAGAGACATCCGTCGCCGTCGGCCCAGCCGTCGTCCTCCTCCAAGCTTCGGGGGTCCCAGTTGGTGTACGGTCCGGAGTCAATGACCGTGTTGTGAAGCTCAATGGGCCAGCGCGTGACCTGGTAATAAAGGTAGCCGCTCGTGCCGTACTTGAACGACATCATGCCGAGGAGTAGGCGGGCCTCGATTGCAGGGTACTCCACGAACCAGTTTGCGTACGGATGGCGCGGGCCGATCGCGGTATACCACCACATGTCCTTGCCCTCGGCCCGAAGCCCCTCGGCCATGCTCATGCTGTACGTGGTGGTCGTCGGCACCCAGATATCGACCGCGGGCCGGATATACGACGTATTCCCCGCGCTGCCGAACGAGATGTCATACGCCGTCGTCATCGTCCGCAGGCCGGGATACAGATTGTGCACCTTGGTGAACACCTGGTACATGCTCGGGAACTTGTCGATCGGGGCCTCGTCGAAGCCGTACACGAAAGCCCGGTCGAGCAGCCCCTCGGCCCGCAACTGGTTAACCAGCGGCGCGAGGACCTCGACGCCGTCCCCGCTGACATTCATGATGCAGAACGAGTTCGCGCCGCGGTCCAGCCAGTAATGAATGTCATCCATCGTCGGCGGTGTCTTCGAGTACAGGCTCATCACGCCCAGCCGATGCTCGAGCTGGATGTCCCAGAACTTGAGCTTCATAGCGCTCGACCACTGCGAGCCGTACAGGTTCGACGTCATCCAATAGTCGGTTGAGAATGCCGTCGGCAGCGTCGGCGTCCGCGGCAGCTCGATGTCCCAGACATGCACATTGAGCTGAACGGCCTGCGCCGCGTGGCCGTCGGCGGTGACGGTGATGGTGGCCAGATAGTCGCCCGGCGGCGTATCCGCCCGGGTCGCCACGTCGATCCAGAATGCCACGCGGTCATTCGCCGCGATATTGCACGACTGCTGAAACGTCAGCAGCGGGTCCGGCCACCAGCCGTGGTAGTTCACCAGGTGCGAAGGGTGCTGGATATTCAGGTCATCGATCCAATCCTCGGCAACGTCCACATGGCCGACCAGCCACACGCCCACGGTACCGTTGAACGGCCCGACGCCGTTGCGGCCGACGAGCGTCGAGACGCTCACGCGGCAGTTCGTCAGGTTCTGATCGGGAATGACGACGACCTGAAGCGCCTCGTGTTCGTTTCTCGCCAGCGAGAGGTCGTACTGCGAAGCGAACCACCCCTCGAAGGGGAAGCCTTCGCGAGCGCCCTGGATCATCACCTTGTGCATCGGACGAGCCAGCCCGACCTGAAACGCCCCCGGCAGGGGCTGTGTCGCACACAGGACCGACAGACTCGCCAACCCAAACTGGACTCTACGGCACATGGAAATCCCCCTGCGCCCGCATTCGACCTCCCCCGGCATCATTTGGGCGACCCGACATTATCATATCCGATCCAAAGACGTCTTACTACGCGGAGTTCGGTCGTTTCCGAACCTCATCGCGAAGCAGCAGGTTGCTATGTCACCCCGTGGGGCCGCTGTCGGTTGTGGCCTCCCGTTGCCGCATCCCGCCCACGGCAGGCCGTAGGCGGCTTGCATTGGAAAACGCTACGCCGCTATCGTGTACGAAATGGCGAGGGTCGGTCCGATTACTCGTGGCGGTTCCAGCGATACGGCATGCAGTGCCGTGATGAACCCCCTCGCCCCGCACGGTGCACGGCCGCTTTCTTGCCTTTCGGCCGCACGTCCCGTAACCCTCGGTTGTCGTCTCTTCGCCGTGCTCCTGCTCTTTGCGGCGGCTCCGGATGCGCTCGCCGTGGATGGGAGGGTCCAGATCGGTTACCCGACCGGCTCGACTTCCGATGAAATCGAGGACGATACTGCCGGCAGAAACAAGTACCGCGACGGCACTTGGGTGCCCGTGTGCGTGGACCTCTTCAACGACGAGACCGGGCGCGAGTTCACCGGCACGCTGAGGATCCTGCAGCGTGACCGCGATGGCGACCTCGTTGCCACGGACCAGCCCGTCTCCGTCCGCGGCCCACGACGCTACTGGCTCTTTCCGGTCGCGGGGCCCCGCCGGGCCGACGAGCCTTTCGCCGTTCAGCTCCTGAACGCGGAAGGAAACGCCGAGCCCATCCGCAGCCGCGTTACCGGCAAAGCCGCGGATAAGCTCCTCCCGGCCGAGCAGCCGCTGAGGCTCTCCTCAGAGGACCTCCTGATCCTCGATATCTCGGACCGCCCCGTGGTCCAGCTTCACCAGCTCGCGGCCCGCGGCCGGCAGAATCCGCAGCCGGGGGACGCGGTCTTCAATCGCCCCGTCGTGCTCGGCCGCAAAGCCGCCCGGGATCTGCCGCCCCACTGGTGCGGCCTCGACATGGTAAACGTCATCGTCTGGGACAATCCGGATCCGGCCGTCATGACCGACCCGCATCAGCTCCGCGCCCTGACGGACTGGGTCAAACGCGGCGGCCTCCTGGTCCTGGGCGTCGCCCGCACATGGGACGCGGTCCAACGATCCGAACTGGGGCCGCTCCTGCCGGGCCCGCTGACCGCCGCCCGCGAGGACAAGAGTCTGCCGGAACTGGCGATGTTCTCAAAGCCGGACCCCGACGCCCCGGACAAACCCCCCGGGGAACTGAAGACGGCCGTCACGCTCTGCCCGCTCAACCGCGCCGACCTGCGGCCCGGCAGCCGCGTGCTGTACCCGACGGATCCCAACGCCGGCCGCGTCATCGTCTGCCGCCGCGCCGTCGGCCGGGGCCAGCTCGTGTACGTGGGCGCCCGCTTGCGAGACCTGTACGACCAGCTCGACAGAACGGAAGATCTCGCCGCCCAGCTTGTAGGGCTGCGTAAGGAACCGCGCAGCGAGCAGCGACGCCCCCCCTGGACGGAGGAGGAACTCTTCCCCCGTCTCTCCCGTCTCGTGGGGTTTGAGACGCTCACCGGGTTGTACTTCCTGTTTGCCTTCGTCTTCGTCGTGACCTACATCCTCGCGAGCACGTTCGGTGTCTGGCGATGGCTGCGATCGAAGGGTTGGCAGCGTTACAGTTGGACCGCGTTCGCCGCACTTGCCGTCGCGGCGAGCCTCATCAGCCTTGGAGCCGTCCGCGTGATCCGCGGCATCGGATACGACGTCGAGGAACTCAGCGTGATCGACCTTCGGGCCGCCGACGCGGGGCAGGTCGGAACGAGGGCGTATGCCACCAGCCTGTACGGCCTGGCCACGGGTTCCCACGATCGCCTTGACCTGATCCTCCCGCAGAACTGGGCCGATCTGGAGAAGGACGACGGTTCGCCCCGTTCGCTCCGCCCCCTCCCACCCGAGCCGGGGATGACACAGGAGTTCTTCGCCACGCCGGACCTGTACCACATGGTGCCGCAACTGGCCAAGCTGGCCAACGTCCCGTTTCGAGCGACGCTCAAGCAGTTCCTCGGCACGTGGGAGGGCGAGATTCGGGGGCAGGTGACGGCCTCGCTGGCGACCGTCAGGAGGGGCATGTACCAGGAGCTGGACGAGCGGAGCTGGATCAAGAACGAGCTCGGCGTGGATCTGTACGGCTGCTGGCTGCTGCAAGCCGACGTAAACCCTGAACAGCTCAATCCGGCCCGCTGGGCCGAGAACATTCGGGCCGTCAAGGTGGGCAATCCGCCGGGCAGCGGCATCCTGCGCAACGGCGATACCGCCGCCCGGCTGGATCTTCAGGCGTACGGCGACAGCATCGACCCGCTGGTGAGGACGCGCTTTGCTCCGCGCCTCTCCGACCTGCACAAGCAATGGGCGCGGATGTTCGGTGTGCGATCGGATCAGGGCTTCGGCGTCGAGCAGCCCGACGTCAAGGTCACCTCGGACATGAGCGAGGCCGCCCTCCTCCTGCTGACGACGTTCGCGGAGATCCGGCAGACGGACGACGACCCCACCATCTGGTCGGCCCGAACGCTCGGTCGCACCCACCTCGTGGGCCTCGATGTGTCCGACCTCATCACGAAGGAGACCATGCTGCTCGTCGGCTTCAGCGATGCGCCCGGCCCCGCCAGGCTTTGCTGCCGCCCCGGCGGCTCGACGGGCCGATACCGCTACCTGAAGCCCCGCACCGCCCTGACGATGTACCGGGTCCTGATCCCGGTCAAGGCCCGGAACTGAAGCCGGCGCCCCAAACCGCCGCTGTCCAACCGGTGTCTTTCGAGATAGGATTGGCCGCGCCGCAGGGCGTTGCGCGACTGTTCGCACGGACGGACGGCAGAGGCGTCAGCGGGGCGCACCGCCTTGAGGCACGAGGTCCGGGAGGACGTGACTATGGCTCGTGTGACAACCATTGTGATCCTGGCGATCGCGGCCCCGATCCTGGTCGTCGCGACGCTCTCCGGCTGCGCGGACAAGACCGTCACGGTTCAGGAAACCGAACAGCGAACGGTTTCGGATCCGCAGATGGTCTCGCCCGGCCGGGAGAAAACGGAGTGATCAACCCGGCCGGCCGCTCACGATGCGGACGACCGGTAGTGAACTTCGGGCAATGCGCGCAACTCCGCCGCCTTTTCCTCCGGCGACGTATCGCTGAGAAAGCCGCCGCCGCCGATCTCAGGGCCGGCAAGGTACTTGAGCAGGTTCGGTTTGCGCAGAGGCGGGTGAAACTCGATGTGGAAGTGGAAACCCCGGTACTCGCCGCCGTCGGTCGGGGCCTGGTGCAGCGCCATCACGTAGGGAAACGGCATCCGCCACAGGTTGTCGAACTTCACCAGCACGTGCTTCAGGACCGCGGCCAGGTCGCGGACCTCGCCTCCCGACAGGGCCGCCAGCGAGGGATACGCGGCCTTCGGAGCCACATACACCTCGTACGCGTATCGTGCGAAGTACGGAACGAACGCGATCGCCGAATCGGCCTCGACGAGGATTCGCCGCCCGTCCCGGCGTTCGGCCTCGAGGATGTCCTCGAACAGCACCCGGCCCGTCCGACGCAGGTGCTCACGCGAGGCGGCCGCCTCCGTCTCGATCGTCTTGAACACGAAGTTCGTGGCGTAGATCTGGCAATGCGGATGCGGATTGCTGACGCCGACGACCTCGCCCTTGTTCTCGAAGACCAGGACGTGGCGGATCTCGGGACGGCCGCCCAGATCCACATACTGCTCCTGCCACACCCCCAGGAGACCCGCGATCTCGTCCGTGGGCAGTTCCGCCAACGTGAGATTATGCTTGCGGCTGTAGCACATTACCCGCGCGAGGCCCGTCGCCGGGCGACAGCGGAACACGCCGGCCGGCCGAGGCGGCTTCCGGGGCGCGTCCGGCCCCACACACGGCAGGTCATTGTCGAACACGAACGTCCGCGCGTAATCCGGGTTTCGCGCCCCGCTGACCCGAACATTTCCGGGGCAGAGGTAGCAATCCGCATCATACTCCGGCAGCGCCGCCGGCCGCGCCCCGACGGTCTGGCCGCTCCACGGGCGATCCTGACGATGTGCGGCGATGATCACCCATTCCCGACGCAACGGATGCCAGCGCTCTTCCCACACCACAGCGCTTTCCTCATCCTCTCGGCGAATCGCTCGATGCGGATCCGGCTTCGCGGCCCGACGGAATCGGTTGAGAGCCGAGCTTTCGCACGAGCATCTCGTAGATTTGCCGCGCCACGGCCTGCTCAGCCTTGACCACCTCGTCGGCGCCCAGACGGGCGGCCTCCATCCCTGCGGAGGAATGCGTCGTCCGCGCGACGATGTAGATGTCCGGCTTCAACCGCCTCGCCAGCTCCGTGGCCCGCAGCACGGCCTGTTCATCCGGCACCGTCAGGGCCAGAATGGAGGCTCGCTCGATGCCCGCCCGCCGCAGCACCTGCTCATCGGCGATGTCCCCGTGGACGACCCTCCGCCCCAGCTTCTCCTGGGTCTCCACCGTATTCGGATTGCTGTCTACGATGACGTAATCGAAGTTGTGGCGGTCAAAGATGTCCGCCACCCATCGCCCGGCCAGCCCGAAGCCGGCCACGATCACCAGGCCCAGCTCCTTCGCCTCCATCGGCGGGGCCAGATCCGCCACTCGTACCAACACCCGCGTCCCGTCCGGCCAGTTCACGGGGCCGTCGAGATTCACACACCCCCGCCGATACGTCCCCTGGTACTCCTCTACGGATGGTGGCGCCGGCTGTCCGTCCTGCATCACACAATTCCCCGCGTGGCCCCAAGCCGCCAGTCGCTGGCCCATCGTTGCGTAACGCCACGACGGAGCAACCGGGAAGCGGAAAAACAACCGCGAACGACCGCCCCGAAAACACGCCCGTGGCGTTGTCATGCACTCGCCACGTTCTCAGATCGTTTTCGCTTTCTCGTTTTCTCGCCATGCACGGCCGAGTGCCACGCCGAGATGTATTAGAGCATCGACGCGAAGCCTCCGCAAACCGATGACCGCGCGAAAAAAGCCCCGGGCACGGACGGTTGCCGAGCTCGGGGCAATCCCTCCGAAGCATACATGGCACGGTCGTTCAGAGGGATTCGCGTAACGCCTGCCGTCGGGTCCGCCGTGTCCGGCAGTATCAACGCACGGACGGCGATCGCTCACTCACGTTGGCAGCCCGTCGCCTGCACATATCCGGGCCAGACAATTTCGCGATGAGGCCGCCACCCACTACCGCATCCGACTCGCCGCGCGAGTCACGCGGAACCCGAATCGTCCTGCATCATCTTCCGGAGGTACGCGTTCTCCCGGCGCGTCGCCTCCAGATCGAAGAGCAGGTACTTTATTGACAAACGCAGGAAGTCAAGGCTCTCCTGCAGGCTGGTGACCGTTTCCTTCAGTTCTTTGTGACGCTGTTTCGTCTGCTCGGCCAGGAGCTGCAGCTTCTGCCGTTCTGCCGGGGGCAGCGTGGAAATCTCGGCCACCAGCTCTGCCAGCTTCCGTTGAAAGGTCGCTTCGTCCATCATCTTCTTCTTTACCCCTTCGGCGGCGTTTCCGGTCATGAGCGTGGGTCCTCGGCCAAGCTTGTCCCCGTCGGCTTCCGAAGCCGACGTCCAGCATTGGACACCCCATCTGGGGCAATCAGGATGCCACGCCCACGACGGGGCCACGTCCGCACGGTGCCGTCGCTAACGATCGCGTATGGCTGAGCTTATGTCCCCAAGACGAAGTGCCCGTGTGACATCGAGAAGCGGGCGGGTATGCCGAGACGTGGCGTTTGGGAAACAGCGGCCGCCCGGGCGATTGGCGCGAACAAATGCAAAATTCTATATCAAATGAGGTTGCGCGTGGCGTTTACGGGATTCAACATGAATAGACCGGCCGGACCGCCTTGTGACTACCAAGCAAGATCGTCCGCATGGAAAACCGGACCGTCCGTGCAGCAAAGCCGGTATCGCCAGCCATCCTTATGGGATCCATCTTTGACGCGTACCACGCAGGACTGGCACGTCCCCATACCGCACGCCATCATGCGCTCAAGGCTGAGCTGGCAGGGGATTTCGTGCCTCTGCGCGTGCTCGCCGATCGCTCGGAGCATCGGCTCCGGACCGCATGCGTATACGGCGAGCCGATCTCCCGGCTTCGTCATCGCCCCCAATACCGCCGTCAAGCCGTCGAGCGCACTGCCCCGGATGCCGCACGAACCATCGTCCGTCGTTATGACGACCGGCACGTCGCCAAACTCCGCCGCTCCGGCTACCGGGACGGCCCCATCGCCAAGCGCGAAACCCCCGCCGCTTAACGTCATCGGTAAGAGACAACGTGACCGGGCACCCGCCACGGCGATCGCCCGCAGCCCCGCACCTCGGAAGGCGCGAGCAAGCCACATGACAGGCGGCAAGCCAACGCCGCCGCCCACGATGATGCTCAGGTCCATCGACGGAAGGATGGCGAACGGCCTTCCCAAAGGCCCAATGATGCTCACCTCCGCGTCGGGCTGAAGCGCTGCCATCCACTCCGTGGCGGGACCGACCACCCGATACAGGAGATCGAGTTCCGCTCCGCCTCGCGTTGACCGCATGCCGGCGATACTGAACGGGCGCCTGAGGAACACCGGGTGGCGCCCGTCCAGACTACCGCAGCGTACCTGTACAAACTGCCCCGGGCTCGCGCCCGGGAATGCGGGGCAGACGACGGTCAGCCGAAAATGCTCATTGCAGAGCGGTCGGTTCAGCAGCACGGTGCCCTGGCAGACGCAGGCGGCCTGAGCCGCAGAGGAATCGCCCATCAGATCCCCACGATCACCCCGTCGACATCCCCGTGGTTGCCAATAAAAAACTTCCGGGGTAGTGCAAGAACGCCCTAACCCGGAAGTGCGCCACGGCTAAGAAAACAGCCGTATTCGTCGGCTGAGAGCCTACGGTTCTGGATGGTCGCCGGTACTCCGACAACGCCTCGGACTATAGCACAATCGGCTAGACGTGTCAATGAACATGCGGGGCAAATCGCCAAATTGTTGTTTTTTCATAACCATATTTAGGAAAGATGCTTATAATCAATGGGATCCGCAGTTTTCATGCCGTGCACCGTGCGTCGCCAGAGTTTAATCGATTATTGATACACAGACTTTTTATTACTGAAAAACGAATAGATCTCATCGGCTTCCGCAAACCCGCCTGCCTTGGGCACTTCGCCGTGACGGCGATACTCAGCCGGGACCCTGCTCCACAAAAACAGCCTCTACACTGTAACATATCCACCCGCCAGTCACCCCCATTCGCCTCCCCCCGGTCAGAGCAACCTCCTAAGGAGCGTAACCTTGCGTCCGCCGAAGATCGCCGGTTCGTACGCCTCTTTCCCGACGATGGACATGCCCATGGCCCGGTAGAAGGCGACGGCGTCGGCTACCAGGGCACCAACCCTTACCTCCGTCCCGCCGGATCGTCGAATCAGGTCGGTGGCTGCTTCAAACAGCCTCGTCCCGATGCCTCGGCGATGAAAGTCCGGATGCACATACAGGCGCGCGATCTCCTGACCGTTTACGACGACCAACCCGACGACCGCACCGTCCTCGCAGGCGACCAGGTGCGGCCGCGACTTCGCCTCCTGACGGACCGTCTCGGGCGATGAGCGCGGACCCTCAAGGAACGCTCGCTGGCGGGGCGAAAAGCCTTCGCGGTCGCCGAGCCAGCGAAAACACGCCCTCAGCAGGGCGGCGACGCGGTCGACGTCGGCGTCCTCCATCGGACGTATTTCCACGCTGGAGTGCCTTCGCTGCGAACCCGGCGACACCGACACGGCGGCCGTCGCACAGGGTTCGCGGCGGTAGAGCGCGCGAAAGCGTCGAACCGCCGGTTCTTTCGCCTCGAAATAGTCCTCAAATGACGCTTCGGTAAGCCCTGCCGCCGTCAGGCGATCCAGATCGGCCCGATCCAGCGGCCAAGGCGGCCCCGCGTCCTCAGGCCCCGGGTCTCGTCCGCGGCAGATCACGAGGATGCAACCGCCGGGCGAGACGAACATCGCAAGGTTCCGCATCGCCCTTTGCCGAACGTCGGCCGGCAGACTCTGGAGGGTATACGCCTCGAGAACAAAATCGAATGCCCCGGACCAGTCCGCCGGCGGATTCAGCAGGTCCGCGCAGGTGTATTGGACCACAGAGTCCGGGAAGCGCCTCCGGCACCAGTCGATGGCCGTCGGCGATATGTCGAACGCCGTCACA
>CAZTVU010000064.1:12895-22135 GCA_964617025.1 uncultured Planctomycetales bacterium
GGCCAGCTCCTCCGCATCATCGCCCAGGCCGCAACCGACGACCAGTGCTCGGCCCTCCGGGCGAGGCAGGTCACCTCGCTCGAGCCAATCCAGAAGGTTTCTGTTCACGGACAGATCGGCCCACGGAATCATACCGGCGTCGCCGCGAGCCGCTGAATAGAGGGCGTCGAACCACGAGGCGAAATCGCCGTCGCGCAGATATGTTTGCGCAAGCTGCCTTGCATGCGCGTGTACCGAGTCCATCCAGTCCACCCTCGTGGGAAGCATTATACGGCCGGTGACGACCCAATGGCAGCGAGCGACGCGCCACCTCCTCCGTTCGAAGCCGCGGCCTGTTGAGACGGACAGACCGCTTTGCGAGCGCGTTTGGCGTACGGCTCGCCCGTGCGCCGGACGGCATCACTTCAGGGAAAGAGGGCCGGCCGCCGATCAAGGAATAGAGACGGGGGGACTCCCTGTCGTCGCCGCGAGCAGCGGCGGTCCCCGGCCGTCGGAGCCGTGAATGAAACGAGCGCAAAGATCAGCGCCGCCACCGGCGGCATCGTCCGCATGGCCGTACCTCGCCGTGGCGGCCATGCTCATCGGATCAGGCGCCTGCACGGAGCTCCGGCCGGCGACATCGACCTCCGCGGACCATTCGGCACACGGCTTGTCGCAGGAACAGCTCGGCGATGCGATGGAGCAGTTTGAGGACTTTCTCGATGAGACCACCAAGCAGGCCGTCGCCGAGATCCTCGATGCCCGGCCGGACACGAATGTGCGGCGAGCTGCGTTGGTGTGGAAGACCCGCGCGATAGCCGCATACCAGAGGGCCTTGAAGCACGACGATCCGATCCGCACGTTCGTCGATTGCTGGACGCTCTCGGCCAGGATCCGGCATTACCTGGCGAACGGCGACGGCAAGGCGATCTTCGGCAAACAGCAACCGATCGCCGTTGCGGCGGCCGCGAAGATCGAGGCGGAGATCGAGAGGATCGGCACGCTGTTCCTTCCGGCTGATCGCCTGGCCAAGGCGCGCGAGGAGGTCGTGGCGTTCGCCCGGGACCGGCCGATCCGCGGCGTCTTTCTGGATGTCATCGTGCGCGAGCCAAGCCACACGGATCCCTCGGCCCCGGGGCTGCTCTCGATCGTCAACGTTCCGCTGGCACCATTTCGGGCCATGGAAGGCATCGATCGCGGAGCGCAGGCCATTCGCGGCTTCACCGACGTGGCCGGCCGATTCTCCGACATTGTCGAAGAGATGCCGGGCACGTTGCGGTCCGAGCTTCAACTGCTGCTGCTTGACCTCGAGGACAACGGAATCGTACGGTCGTTTCTGGCGAGCCTGGAAATCCTCGCATGCAGCGCGGCAAGCGCTGCCGCGACAGCCGAGAAGCTCCCGGAGCGGCTTCGACAGGAAGCCGTCGTTTTGCTTCAGGAAGTCGACGCCCGACAGGCAAACCTCCAGCACACACTCGAGCTGGCGGAGCGCACGGCGGTCGTCGTCGAGCGGGCGCTGGATCGGGTCGATGTGGTCGCCGAGTCCATCGGGCAGACCGGCGTGAGCGTATCGGCCGCCGGCCGTGCATGGGGCGACGCCGCCGATGCCATCGGGCGGACGGTGCAGGGCATTCGGCACGATCGCGATCCATGGGAGCCGCCGTGGATGCCCTCGACGCCCGCGCCCGAACCGACGCCGGCTACGCCGCCGCCACCCGTTGCGCTACCGTCACCCGCCGCGACGGCACCGGCGGAAGGCAGCTCATTTGATATCAACGACTATCGCAAGACGGCCGACGCATTGACCGGCACCGCAACCGAGATGCGTGCCCTCGCCGCGGAGGTCCGCAGCCTGGTTGAATCGCAGCGGCTCACGGAACAGATTCGCGACATCGACGCACGCGTCCAGGCCGCACTCGACCGCACTGCCGCCCGGACACAGGGCCTGGCCGACCACCTGGCGTGGCGTGGCGCGCAATTGGCGGGCCTCATCTTCGTCCTTGCAATCGCTTATCGGATCGCCTCCGCACGCTGGCTTCGACGCGCAGCCTGACCCCTGGGCTCTCCGCCCGTCGGGTTTCACGCCCCCCGGGTCATCGGAAAAGGGCCAAGATCCCGGCGTCGTCGGCCCCGGCGGCCATCCGTGATCCGGCGGTATGATCCGTACGCCGATGTGCGACCTCGACCGGCGACGGTACAATAGTCGCGCGCAGCGGGTCACCTCGCCAAACCCGGCGACGAATGCCGCCGATCCGAAAGGAGGACGGCGTGACTGCGGCTCGACTCCTTGTCAATGCGGTAACCGCGGTCGTGGCGGGCTCGGCGGCCTGCGCACCGGAGGGGCTGCGGCCGGTCGGCGTGGCCCGCGTGGACATCACGCCCGACGAACCGATCCGGCTGGCCGGCTACGGCGCGCGGCTGACGGAGTCGGAAGGCGTCGCGCAACGGCTGTGGGCCAAGGCCGTGGCCATCGGCAGCGACCGCGAGGGCGCGGCGGTCCTGGTGAGCGTGGAGAACTGCGGCGTGCCCGCCTCGCTCACGGAAGAAGTGGCGCAACGGCTCCGAACCCGGTGCGGGATCGCGCGTGAGCGGTTCGTCGTCTGCTCGACGCACATCCACAGCGGGCCGTGCCTGAGCGGGACGATCCCCGCGATGTTCGGCCGTCCGATACCGGCCGAACACCAGAGCCGCATCGATCGCTACACGCGGCGACTGGTCGACGATATTGAGCGCGTGGCGGTCGCGGCGATGGCCGATCGCCGGCCTGCCTCGCTGGCCTGGGCCGAGGGGCGGGTAAACTTCGCGATGAACCGTCGGGTCGTCAAAGACGGCAAGTGGCGCAGCTTCGGCACGACGCCGGACGGCGCGGTCGACCATGCGATGCCGATCCTGGTGGCAACCGAACCCGGCGGCGCGGTCCGGGCGATCGTGGCGAACTACGCATGCCACTGTACGACGATCGGGCCGGAACTGAACCGGATCTGCGGCGACTGGGCCGGCTTTGCCCAGGAGTATGTCGAGGCGGACCTCCCGGGTACAACATGCCTGATCACCATCGGCTGCGGGGCCGACGCGAACCCCGAACCGCGAACGGGCCTGGACCTCGCCCGTCGGCACGGCCGGGAAATGGCGTCGGAAGTTGCACGGTTGCTGGCGGGGCCGTTGCGACCGATCCGGGGGCCCCTTGCCTGCCGATATGAGCTGATCGGCCTGCGCTACGACGCCGTGCCCACGCGGGAGGAGTTCGAGAAGCGGGCGAACGGGACGGACCTCGCCGCGTATCATGCCTCGCTCCAGCTTGCCCGCCTCGCGCGAGGCGAGGACCTCGCGAAGGACTTGCTCTATCCCGTACAGACGTGGACGATGGCCAACGAACTGGCGATGGTGTTCCTGGCGGGCGAAGTGGTCGTGGACTACGCGTTGCGGCTGAAGCGGGAGCTCGACGGCCGCCGGCTCTGGGTCACCGCCTACGCAAATGATGTGCCGTGCTACATTCCGTCGCGGCGGATCCTCGCGGAGGGCGGCTACGAGGTGGACACCTCGATGCTTCTGTACGGCCGACCGACGCGACTGGCCCCGGAGGTCGAGGACCGAATTACGGACACCGTGACCCGGATGGTGCCGCCGACCTTTCGAGCGACGGCACCTTGACAAGGTACGCGGACAGGGCACAGTGTCGGCAGGCAGTCCCCTTCCGAACCATACGGACGCAGGGAGCGCATCATGAGCAAGCTGGCGATCGATGGCGGAAACCCGGTGCATGATGTGCGCAGCCGGCCGTGGCCGGCCTGGCCGCCGTCCACGGAAACGACCTGGGCACAGCACGAGGCGGCGTTCCGCGAGGTGTACCTCAGCAGGACGGAGGGCCTGCCGCAGCCGCGGGGCCGCCGGTTCGCCCGGGCGTTTTGCGAGTACCTGGGTGCCGCACACGGCCTGTTCACCACCTCGGGCACACAGTCGCTCAAGCTTGCGCTCGCCGCCGTGACCGACACGGACGGCCTCGGCTACAACGGCGAGTGCATCGTGCCGAGCTATACGTTCATCGCCTCGGCGCACGCCGCCTGGGAAATGGGCTTCTCGGTGCGGTTTGTCGATGTCGAACCCGAGAGCGCGTGCCTGAGCCCCGAGTCGTTCGAGGCGGCGATCGGACCGAAGACGCGGGTGGTCATGCCCGTGCACATCCTCGGGTACCCGGCCGACATGGACCGCATTCTGGCCGTCGCCCGCAAGCACAAGCTCATGGTCGTCGAGGATGCCTGCCAGGCCCACGGGGCCGCCTACAAGGGGAGGAAATGCGGCAGCCTCGGCGACGCCGCGGGGTTCTCGTTCCAGTCCACCAAGAATCTGACGTGCGGCGAAGGCGGCTTCCTCGCGACGAACAGCGCCGACGTGTATGCCAGGGCTCATGCCCTGCACCATTGCGGGACGTCGCCGCCGGGCACGCGCGTGGACGAGCCGCGGGCGGGCTACAGCTACCGCGGCTCGGAGTACCTGGCCGCCCTGCTCGAGGAGCGGCTCAAGGCCCTCGACGCCCAGTGCGATCGCCGCAATCGGGCCGCCCGCTATCTCGCGAACGAGCTCAAAGGCATCACCGGCCTGCGCCCGGCGCAGGTGGCCGAGCACGTAACCAATCATGCGTGGCATCTGTATCCGATGCGGTACATCCCGTCGGCATTCGGCGGGCGACCGCGCGACGAGTTCCTGCGCGCCCTGAACGCGGAAGGCGTCCCGTGTTCGGCGGGTTACACGGGGCCGGTCTCGCGGCATGCGGTGGCGCGGGCCGTGCACAAGCGTCATCCGGAGCTGGTTCTTCAGGAGCCGTGCCCGAACACGGAGCGGATCTGCGCCGAGAGCGTGTGGCTCTCGCAGTCGATGCTGCTGGCCGACGAGCGCGACCTGGCCGATATCCCGGAGGCCATCCGCAAGATTCAGAAGGCCTTTCACGCATAAGGGGATGCACTCGTGAGCGTTCCGACCACCCACAAGCACCGACCGACCCGGCGCACGCTCCTCCGCGCCGGCCTGGCCTGGGCCGCGATGCCGTGTATCCGCGCAACAGCCCGGGGCCACGAGGCCGACCGCACGATCGTCCTGCTGCATTTGTCGGGGGGCAACGACGGCCTGAACACGCTGATCCCGCTCAATGATCCGCTCTATCATGACTTGCGTCCGCGTCTGAGCCGCGTCGCCGAGAACGCCATTGCGATCGGCGAGGGCGTCGGGCTGCATCCGTCGCTGGCGGCCGTGGTGCCCATCTTTCGCCAAGGCCACCTCGCCATCATTCAAGGCGTCGGCTGTCCGTGCCCGGATTACTCCCATGCGGGCTCGTGTCGGACCTGGTGGAGCGACGTCGCCGAGGGCCTCTACGGGCGATGCGGACTGCGGGTCGCCGACCTGGGCGATGCGCAACCGGGAAGGAGTCCGACGACGCCCAATCCGCTCCCCTATCGCTCGGAAACCATCGTGCGGACGCTGCAAGAGGCCGCACGCGTCGCCTCCTCGATTCGCGCGCCCGAGGTGGTCCACGCCTGCGTCGGGGGTTTCGACACGCACGAGGATCAACTGACCCGTCAGGCGGAAGTCCTCCGGGAGCTGGCAGACGGGCTGGCGGCGTTTCAACGCGAGGTCGATCGACGGGGCGCATCGCAGCGCGTGATCCTCATCGCGTGGTCGGAATTCGGGCGTCGACCGGCTGAGAACGCCGCGGGAGGCACGGACCACGGCGCCGCCGGGCTCCTGCTCGCGATGGGCCGGCCCGTCCGCGGGGGACTGCACGGGCGCCGGCCGTCGCTGCGCGACATGGACTTCGGGAATCTCGTCCCGACCGCCGACGTGAGAACCATCCATGCCGCACTCGCCGAGCGCTGGCTCGGTCAACGCGTAAGCCTTCGGCACCCAACGGAGCCGCCGTGGCTCGAAACGACGGCTTGACTCCGGCGGGCGGTACGGTCTTCGGCACGACCGCTTCGCGTTCGTCGTTGCCCGCCACGATCGCGGGCTCGCGCCCGCGGCTCGAATACGCGGTCCCGGTCCTCCCGTGATCCTCATTCATCGTTTCGTGCAAACCGAGTCGGCGAGGTCCACCTTGTTTGTTCCGTTGCCGGCAGGTGCGACACAATCGCCCGATTACGGAGACTGTAGCATCATTACAGCGCGATCCCGTGGTATTCCGGTCGGCTTTCGCGTATTCCGCGTGTTTCGCGGTTCGATTCTGTTTGGGGACCGCGAAATACGCGAACCACGCGAAAAGCCGCTCGATATCCGCCGATCGGGACGGCGAGATCTGTAATGTTGCCACACTCTCCGATTATGCACCTTTACGCGGACCTGTCGGCCCCGGAGAATAGCGGCATGACGCCGACGCTCATCGTGCATGCCCGACGGATCATCCTTTCCGGCCGGCCGGCCACGTCCGTCGCCGTGTACGGGAATCGCATCGCGGCCGTCGGGGTTCGCCGTACGATCCACCGCCTCCGGGGGCGCGATACCCGCGTGCTGGACCTGCCCCGCGCGACACTGATGCCCGCGTTCATCGATGCCCACACGCACTTCTACTCATGGGCGTGCCAGGACAGCATCGTCAACCTGGTTGGCGTGCCCTCGATGGCGGCGGCGCTTGGCCGGCTGCGAGAGGCCGCGCGACAGCGACGGGCCGGCGAGTGGCTGGTCGCGCGCGGCTTCGACAAGAACCATTGGGGGGGCCGCTTTCCGACGGCCGCCGACCTGGACGCCGTCACCGGCGCCGTCCCCACCCAAGTCCAGAGCCGGGACGGCCACATGATTTGGGTCAATACGGCGGCGATGCGGCTGGCACGAATTACCGCACGCACGAAGGCCCCGCCGGGCGGCGCGATTCTCCGCGATCGCACGGGACGCCCGACGGGCATCCTGCAGGAGAACGCAATGAACCTCCTGCCGAGCCTCGGGGCTGCATTGACGGATGCACAGGTGGAGCGTGCGCTGCGGGCGGGCATCCGGCGGCTGCACCGCCACGGCATCACGTGCGTCCACAGCGTCGAAGGGATCGACGCGTTCCGGTGGTTCCAGCGGTTGCAGGCGAGCGGCAAGCTCGAGCTGCGGGTCCGCTTCGCGATACCCGCGGAACAGATCGATCATGCGGCGGCTCTCGGCGTGATGTGCGGGCTGGGCGGCGACCGGCTCCGCATCTGCGGCGTGAAGGCCTTCTCCGACGGTTCGCTGGGCTCGCAGAGTGCGTGGATGTTCGACGCCTATCCCACCCGGCCGGGCTACCGCGGCGTGCCGGTGTGCGTCGGCAAGGCGCTGCGGGATCTGACCCGCAAGGCGGCCACGGCGGGCCTGCCGATGTGGATCCACGCAATCGGCGACCGGGCGAACCACGACGTGATCGACGCCATTGCCTCCGCGAGGACCGTGGAGCGGACACGACTGCGGCACCGCATCGAGCACGCACAGTGCGTCCGGCCGGACGATGCCCGGCGGATGGGTCGGCTGGGCATCATCGGATCCATGCAGCCCTGCCACATCGTCGGGGACATCGGCGCGGCCGAGGAGCACTGGTCGAACGTGCTGCGATGGACGTATCCGGTGCGAACGCTTCGTGACGCGGGCGTTCCGCTCGCCTTCGGCAGCGACATGCCCGTCGAGACGTTCGACCCGATGGTGGGGCTGCACGCCGCCGTCAACCGACAGGATTTGCGCCGGCAACCCGACGGCGGCTGGCAGATGCACGAAGCCGTCGGGATACGCGACGCCCTGAGGGCCTACACCGCGGGGGCCGCGTGGGCCGCCGGGGACGAAGGCTGCCTGGGCCGGGTGTCGCCGGGCCTCCTGGCCGATTTCGCCCTCCTCAGCGCCGACCCGCTTCGCATACCGCGGGACCGGCTGCTGGACCTTCGCGTGGTCGCGACGGTGTGCGACGGCAAGGTGGTTTATCAGGCGGAGTGACGGCCGATGCTTGAGCTATTGCTCGTTTGCGTCGCGGCCGGAGTGGGTCCGTCGAGCGCACCCGCGAACGAATGGTCGTGCGAAATCCTGCCGCCGGAAAGGCAGACCGGCGTCGACCCGCAGTCCGGGGCCCGCGTGGTGTTCGTCACGACTCACAGGGCGACGGATCAGGGCCTCTACTTTCACGAGCGGTCGTGGCTGAGCGACGGGTCAATGCTCATCTTCCTCAGCCAGCGGACCGGACGATCGGAACCGTTCGGCTACGTCGAATCCTTCGGCCATCTCGTGCAGCTGATCCCCGACGGCGCGCCGGCGACCGGCCTGATCACCTGTGCCCGCGCGGGCAATCGCATCTTCGCAGTGCGCGAAGGCCGCGTGGTCGAGTGGCACGTGAGCGTGAAGGAGGGCGACCCGCCGGCCGTCCGCATCCGCGAGCGCCAAGTGACCGACCTGTCCTGCCATGGCGCGTCGGCCGCCGGACTATCCGAGAACGCCGACGGCCGTTACCTCGGCACAAGCTTTGCCGACGCGAAGAATCCCGGCCGCCACCAGATCATCGCGATCGAGCTGGCCACGGGGAGGGTGATCCGCGTGGCCGCTCTCGATTTCCCCGCGTGGCACGTGCAGTTCAGTTGGACGCAACCCGACCTGATCCTGTTCTCCCGGTCTTATCCCGAGGGCGACCGCATGCCCCCGCCGAAGGATCCGAACGCCCCACCGCATTGCCGCATGTGGCTCGTGCGGCTGGACGGCAAGCCGCCCCGGCCGATCCACCTGCAGAGACCCAACGAGCTGGTCACGCACGAGTGCTGGTGGACGGAGGACCGCATCACGTTCTGCGGCGGTCACCACGTGCCGGAGGAGTCGCACCTGAAAGTGTACGACATGAAGACCGGGCGGATCAGCATCCTTGGCGCGGGGAGCTGGTGGCCCGGCGGCGACCCGGACCAGATCCGGCGTCGGGCGTGGTGGCACGCGGCCGGCTCGCCGGACGGCCGCTGGGCCGTCGCGGACAATCCATACGGGGACATCGTCCTCTTTGACGCGTTCACGACGGAGGAGCGGCTGCTGACCGGCGGACATCGGAAGCCGGGCGAGTCCGTGCATGCGCACCCGGGCTGGGCGCCGTCCTCCGACCGTGTGGTGTTCACATCCACGCAGAAGGGAAATGCCGATGTGGTCATCGCGTATGTGCCGAAGGGCTGGCGGTAGCCTGTTGATCCTGCTGTTCGCGGCCACGGCCTCCGCAACCGACGAGCCCGCCAGCCGGCCGACGAGCCGGCCCGCGCGGGCGCCGATCTTCGAGCGGCTCTCGCCCGCGCGGCTCGAGCGCTT
>CAZTVU010000065.1:0-13675 GCA_964617025.1 uncultured Planctomycetales bacterium
GCCCGTAGGTCAGCCGGCGCCGGACGGCGGCGGCGAGGCGGCGGCGCCCTGAAACGGGCGGGCACGGGCGTCGGTTCGGTGTGGAATTGGTGAGTCGGGCCCCGGCTGATTGGGCCGGGGCTTTTTTTCAACAGAGAAATCCGCAGGAGTCGAATACCCATGGCCGAGATAACCGCAGCGCAGGTGAAGGCCCTCCGTGATCGTACCGGCCTGCCCATGATGGACTGCAAGAGCGCGTTGACTGAGGCGAACGGGGACGCGGAGAAGGCGATCGAGATTCTTCGCAAGCGCGGCGCGGACACCGCCGGCAAACGCGCCGGCCGCGAGACGGGCGATGGGCGGATCGGCTGCCACGTCGACCGCGCCCGGGGCGTGGGTGCGATCATCGAATTGCGCTGCGAGAGCGCCCCCGTGGCCAACAACCCGGAGTTCAAGGAGCTTGCCGAGACCCTGGCCCAGGCCGCCGCGCTGGCCGCCGGGCCGGTCACGCCGGAGAGCCTCTGGTCCCTGCCGGCGCCCGGCCAGCCGTCGCGAAACTGCCGCGACCTGCTCACCGACCTCGTCAACAAGATCCGCGAGAATATGCAGGTCGTTCGGGTGGACAAGCTCGAGGGTCGGCTCGCCAGTTACGTCCATTTCAACGGCAAGGTGGGCGTGCTGCTTCAGGTGGAGGGGACGGCGGGCGACGACGAGCTGTTGGCGGACCTCTGCATGCACATCACCGCGATGAAGCCGCTGGCGCTGCGGCGCGAGGACGTGGAGCCGGCCGTCCTGGAGAAGGAAAAGGAGATTGCCCGGGCCCTGGCCCTTCAGCAGGGCAAGCCGGAGAACCTGGTGGACAAGATCGTCATGGGCAAGATCAACCGGTGGTATGCCGAGAACGTCCTGCTGGACCAGGAGTTCGCCAATGCGGACAAGTTCAAGGGGACCATCGCAAAGTTGCTCGCCAAGTATGGCGACGTGAGGATCGTCGCGTATCGGCGACTGGAAGTCGGCGGTTGACGTCGGAGAGGCCGCGAAAGCGGCCTCTTTCGTTCGGGGCGGGCGGCGGCGCCGGCCCCCGGCGCAGGAAGGCGGCGGCATGGCCTCGAAGAAGCGCCCGGTTTTCGCGCGGGTCATTTTGAAGGTCAGCGGCGAGGGTCTGTGCAAACCCGGCGGGTTCGGGCTGGATGCCGAGGAGCTCGAGCGGACGGCGCGGGAGGTGGGCGAGGTCCACCGCGTCGGCGTGCAGGTGGCGGTGGTCGTCGGCGGGGGGAACTTCCTGCGCGGCTCGACCGCCACGCGACAGGCCCGGATCCCCGAGGCCACGGCGCACCACATGGGCATGCTCGCCACGGTGATCAACGCAATCGCCCTCCAGGAGGCGATCGAGGCGCAGGGGCCGGCGACGTGCGTCATGTCGGCCGTCCCGGTCGCCTCGCTCTGCGAGCCGTACGTCCGTCGGCGCTGCATGCGGCATCTGGAGAAGGGCCGCATCGTCATCCTGGCCGGCGGCACCGGCCGCCCGTTCGTCACCACGGACACCGCCGCCGCGCTGGCCGCGCTGGAGCTCGACGCCGCCGCCGTGCTCAAGGCGACGAAGGTGGACGGCGTCTACAGCGACGACCCGATGAAAAACCCCCGGGCGCGGTTCTACCCGCGCCTCAGCTATGACCAGGTGCTCAACGACCGGCTAGGCGTGATGGACCTCAGCGCGATCGAGCTCTGCCGGCACCGGCGGATTCCCGTGGTGGTGTTCAACGTGAAGAAACCCGGCAACATGCGGCGGGTGGTGCTCGGCGAGAAGGTCGGGACGGTCGTAGGCGGCGAATGAGACCGTGCCGCGGCGGGCTCTTTGTGGAATGGGCATCTCTTCGAGTCTTTCGCACAACCATGCGCACCAGTCGGGCGCATCTCCGGTTGCGGTCGTAGGCGCTTTGCGGTGGGTCGTTTGTGAACCGACGGCGAATCGTTGACGTGCCGCCACTGCTGTCTATCGACGGATCATGTCGGCGGTGGGCACCTGGTCAATCGCCTGCCCGTGCCCGTGTCACTCGTCCATCAGCGTTTTGGAGTGCGGTGGCAGCGCCACCGCTTTGGCTCAGACGGTCTACGGCGTGCCGGGGCCTCACCGCACCCCCAAGTAAAGCGGCGGCGAGGCCGCCGCAGTCCAAACTGGGCGGGCCGCCGAAACTGCCCCGTCCCGTTGGATAGGCAAGAGATCCATTGCCCCCCAACTCCGAACCCGGTTTCCAAGGCGCGGTGCTCAGTTCAGTTCGGGGAACAGCCAGCCCGTCGTCGGCGGCAGCGGCCGGATGCGTTTGGCGCGGGCGGGCCGTGGGGCCGGGGCGGCGGGCGGGGGCTGACCCATCGGGAAGAGGGTTTCCACACCGGCCGGGGGGCGAGAGGCGGCGGATGCGGGCGGGGGCGTCTCGCCGCGTGCGGCCGGGAAGATGTCGCTGCAATCCTCCCGGTAGCCGCAGTTGGGGCACATCGCCTTGCATGGGACGGCGATCATCGTCGCCCCGCATAGAACACACTCGAGGGGGCCGGCTGGTTGCGAGGCCATCGTGGCGCTGACCTCCGGTCGCCCGCCGCCGCTTCGCCCGCGAAGACAACGGCGAGACACGCCCATTATATCGGCTCGACGAACGTTACGACATCACTCGGTCGCCGCATGCCGGGCCGGCGAGCACCTGTGACGACGGAGCGGCGGATATGTCCTGGGCTTGGCTCGAACGATGCGCGGCCGAACATCGGGCGCCAGGACGCGGTAATGTGGCAGCAACGCGACCCGCGAAACGGCGATGCTCCGCACATCGCAGAAAGCGTTCGGCTTGACGGCATGACGAGGAATTCGCCGGGTTGTTGTGTTGAGCTTCGCTGAGGACGGTTTGTGCGAACGCAGCGAAGTCTACGGCGTGCGAGCCGGCATGCCGCACTTGGGGCAGCCTTGCGGTCCCCCCGCACCGTCCGCCGCGAACTTCGGGATGTAGATTGTGCCGTCCTTGGGGCACTTCTCCGCGAGCACCATCGTATCCTTGCCGCACTTGGGGCACTTGGCCCCCTGGCCAAAGAGGCGGATGCCCTCGGGGTCGAGCCAGCCCTGGCTCACGGCCGTGTCGCGCTTGTCCTCCGCGGTCGCATTGCAGGCCGAGCACTTGCGGATGAGCAACCCCGCCGCCGTGCCGCCCGCGCCGCCTCCGCCTGATCGGCCGAAGCCCAGGTACAAGACCAGGCCGATGCCGACAACCGCGACGCCGATGATGCCGTACAGCGCCGCGGGCGGCAGCGCACCGGCTCGCCGAAAACGATGAGGAATCATCCTGGGAGACGCCCTTTGGGATGAGTTACGGTTTGCTCGACAGCACGTTCCACATGCCCATGCGTTCCGGTGGCATCTTCGTGTTGCCGCTCGATGCGTTCCACTGCGACAGCGGCTTGCCCTCGCCGTACATCTTGAGGTAGGTGACTTTATCAGACACCCACTTTGCGTGGTAGTCCGTGAAGAGCACGTTGAAACCGGCGGCCTTGTGGGCCTTCGTGCCGAGCAGCATGTCGGTCATCAGCGCAAGCGACCTGCCCATATACGGGCGAGAGAACGAGGCCGTTTGGCGCAACGCCACCTGGATGTATCCCTGAGCCCCCTCATAGGGCGGCGGATACCGGACGTAGCGCGAGTCGTACAACCCGCCGTATCCATCCGGCGCCACGGGAGACGACGGCGACTTGTTGCCCTGTACGAGCGCGGGGTCGATCTTGAACGACAGCCGGAGGTCGTCCTTGGGATACGTCCCTGGAACGGCCGGGACCGCGTACATGAACCCGCCCCAGGAGACGCCGTTGGCCGGTGGGACCGTGTCGTACTGGAAGCTCGGCCAGCCGAATCGTTGATCGGCGTGAAAATAACTCGTATTTGCGGGGCAGTAGTAGAACATGCCGTCGCCCCCGCAATACTTCCGGAACAACGCGCCGTAGTTCACGGGCATTCGGCGCGTCTTGCTCCCGCCGACCCAGTGGTACTCTTCCGTCTCCTTGATGTTGTAAGCATAGCCGCCTCGAATGGGCAGGAACTGCTTTGAGTCGGCCGAGTACGCCGACAGCCCGATGCCCATCTGGTGCATGTGCGCTGCGCATTGCGCGCGCCTCGCCTGCTCGCGCGACTGCGCCAACGAGGGCAGAAGAATCGAGATCAGCAGCGCGATAATGGCGACCACGACGAGCAACTCGATCAGCGTGAACGCCCTACGGCCGCCCAGGCCCCTACGCGTATGGCGAGACATCCGACGCACTCCTGTTACCCTGCGGTCAACGGCCTAACATGTAACCTCGACCCGAACTACTAAACTCCACCGATCCTATCATCGTCCGAGCGGCGTGCCACGTGCAGGCACCCCGGTGAAACCGAGGCCCGACATGACATATGCGCCACCTGGCACTGCCTCCCGTATATGTTAACCCATCTTGCGTAATATTGTCAACAAGGAAATCGGCAGTTTTCGCGCGTGTTATGAGAAATCCATGCGAGAGCACGGCTCAACGCCGGCTGAAGGCAGGCTAACTTCCCTTGGCTGGCATCGCTATCTGCGACAAAGACTGGCTGCAAGTCGCGTCAATCAATCTGCTTATATTTTGGATGAATTCTTGGTTCTTATGCTTTATTGCGGTGGACCGAGGCCGCGGATGCACGGCCGTACTCTTGGAACGCTTCGGGTTCGCGCCTGGTGAACCCTGGAAACGACCGCGGCGGTGCGTGGATGCCCCCGGGGCCGTTCGCGATCGCCCCCACGGGCGGAGTCCGTCGGCGGGGGCCTGAGCCCGTGGTTTCCGCTTCGCGTGGCCGTGGGGTTCAGAGATCCAGCACGAGCGTGGCGGTCCAGAACGATGCGGCCCGGGTGACGGCCAGCTCGTGGTAGGTTACCGCCTTTACCTCCCGGTGAAACGTACTGCGCCGAAGGTCGGCCTTCGTGAACAGCACGTCCGCATCAAGCGATGTATCGGTCAGGCGGCTGAAGGCGACCTCGCGGGCGATCTCGCGGCGGGTGTCGAACCAGTAGAGCGCCTCCGATATCCAGTCGTGCAGGAGGTCCTCTCGGCGGTCGGCCGTCAGCGTGACGGTTCGGGTTTCGGCGGCGTCGGACGGCACGATCTCGCCAAGGACGGCGTAAAGCCCCCCGAGTGCGTTGCGAAAGAGGTCCTCGGGATCCCTGCCGTAGACGCGCAGCAGCACGTCGGCCGTGTGGTCGAGGATCTCAAATGGTGGAGGGCTGGGCTCGGGCATCGCGTGACGCCGCCGTTCGGTACGCCGTCGTGGTCATGCTACCGGGGCGTCGATAGTATAGCCACCATGATTCGCACGACCTCGCTGCAGGATGGGCAACTCGATGCGCTGGCGCACCTTTGGAACGCGACCATGACGGCCGATCCGATGACGGCCATGGCGATCCGGCAGCGGTTCCTGTTGGACGCCAACGTAGGGCCGGACGGCATCGTGCTGGCCACCGTCGGCGGCGAGCCGGTCGGTTTCTGCGTGGCGGCCGCGTATCGGCGACCGTGCCCGGCGGACGTCGACCCGGCGGGGGATCGGGCGTGGATCGTCGCCGTCGGGGTGACGCCGGAGGCCCGCCGTCGGGGCGTCGGTCGGGCGATGGTGGAGCACCATGTGCAGCGCCTGGCGGAGGATGGGCGGCGTACGCTGACGGCGGCGACGTACCCGCTGGGGTATGTGATCCCGGGGGTCGACGTGGCGGCATACGCGGGGGGCGTGGCGTTCTTTGCGGCGTTGGGGTTCGCGGAGCGGGCACGGCCGCTTGCGATGGAGAACGACCTGACGCGGCTGGAGATCGGCGAGTCGATACGCGCGAAGGAGGCGGCGCTGCGGGCAGAGGGCGTGGTGGTCGAGCCGTTCGATCCGGCATGGACGGTTCGTTATCTGCGATTCATGCGGGAGGCGATGCCGTCGGACTGGCTGCGGATCGCCTGCCGTGACCTGGCGGAGATCGACAGCGGCGCAGCGCCGGCCCATCGGGTGTTCATCGCCCACGATCGCGACCGGGTGCTCGGCTATTGTCGGCATGAAGCGGGACGGTTCGGGCCGTTCGGCGTGGCGGAGGAGGCGCAGGGGCGCGGGATCGGGTCGGTGCTGCTGGCCCGGGCGCTGACGGCGATGCGCGACGCGGGCGATCGGCGGGCGTACCTGCTGTGGACGAGCGATGAGACGGCCCGGCTGTACGGGCGGTTCGGGTTTCGCGAGTTTCGGCGTTTTGCCGTGATGCAGCGGTCACTGGTGGGTGCGGGGCCGTGAACGGAGGGAGAAAGAGGGTGGGGCGCTTCCGGGGTCACGTGGCGCAACGCCGGCAAAGTGAGAAAGTGGGCAAGCGAGAAAGTGGAAAAGTGAAAAAGTGGGAAAGTGCGAAAGGGCCTTCGCGCGGAGGTGATGGGATGCCACCGCCCGTGTCTTTCGCCGACGGGGGCGTCGGCACCACAGAGTGGGGCTGGCGCCTCGCCGGCCTTCTTCGTCGCTGATGCTACGCGTCCCAAAGCGGCCTACGGCCGGAACCCGGAAGATGCGCGCGTCTTGCGCGGATGTTTCGGTGTTAGAGCCTGCACCCCCTCGCTTGGCCGAGATGCCGACGGGGGCGTCGGCACCACTGCGCCGCTTCGGCGATGGCCCAGCCTGCGCGGGCCTTTTCAGCCTGTCGCTTTCCCGCTTTCGATCGCGGCCTATTCCGTCTTGGCCGGTTTCGCGGGCTTATCGCCCGTGGCCCCGCGCTTGCCGGGCTTGGCGTCGGAGGGCCGGGCGCTGCCCTTGAGGTCGCCCAGGGCCCAGCGGATGCCGGCGACGAGGTGCTCCTGGTAGAGCTTGTTCTGCCAGACGTCTTCGCGATGGCCGAGCGACGTGTAGAACATCCGCCCCTTGCCGTAGCGGCGGCACCATGAGACCTCGTAGACCTTGCCCTTCTCCATCTTGTGCTTGGCGAGGGCGGCGGCGTCGGACTTCTCCGTGTCGACGCTGATCAGGATGCGGAACTTGTCGCGCGGCACGGGCCCGATGAACTGGTACATTTCGTCGGCGATCTTCCAGTCGGGCGGCAGCATCGCCGTCGCGGGGTGCTTCGGATCCTCGATCTTCATGACGAGCGGGGCGTCGTTGCCGCCGTGCGTCTTGAAGCGCGGCCCGAAGAGGTCGACGAACTCGGGCCAGTAGCCCGGCCTGTCGGAGTAGTCCGTGGCCGCGTGGATCCCCACGCACGCCTTGCCGCCCTTGATGAAGTCGATGATGGCCTTTTTCTGCTCGTCCTTCAGCGGCAGGGCGCCGGTGGTGTAGAAGACGATTCCGTCAAACTGCTTGAGGTAGTCGGGCGTGATCATCGACAGGTCGATCTTGTCGCCCTTCTGCTTGTAGCCCTCGAGGCAGGTGACCTTGAAAGCGCCGGACTTCTCGCCTAGTTCGGTGAGGACCTTCTCGGAGAGGCCCAGCACGGGGTGGTTGAAGCCGGCCGAGTGCGTCAGATACAGGATTCTCTTCGGCTTGGCGGCGGTTTCGGCGCCGGAGGCGGCCTGCCCGATCGTCAGCAGCATCGCCGCGATGCCGGCCATGGCCGTCCGGCGGCCTATGCCATTCAAACGCGTCATCGGTTGTCCTCCTTGGCCCTGTCGCGGGCCGGTTATTTTGACAGGAACTCCGCCAGCCGGTCCAGGCCCTTGCGGATCTGCTCCATGCCGGTGGCGAACGATAGCCGGACGTGTTCGTCGCTGCCGAACGCAATGCCCGGGACGAGCGCGACCTTTGCCTCCTCGAGCACCTTCGCGGAGAAGTCGAGCGAGCCCTTCACGCCGAGCTTCTTGTACGTGCCGCTGACGTTCGGGAATGCGTAGAACGCGCCGGTCGGCGGCACGCAGCGGACGCCGGGTAGCTCGTTGAGCCGCTTGTGCATGTATTCGGCTCGCCGCTCGAACTCCTTGCGCATCGTCTCGACCGACGACTGGTCGCCGTTGAGGGCCTCGGCGAGCGCCCACTGGTTGAACGTCGCGGGGCCGCTGGTCGTCTGGCTCTGGAGCTTGGCCATGGCGTCGATGATCGGCTTCGGACCGGCCGCATAGCCCACCCGCCAGCCGGTCATCGAGTATGTCTTGGATCCGGCGTTGAAGGTGACGGTCCTGGCGTACGCCTCGGGTCCGACGGCGGCGAAGCTGAGAAACCGCTGATTGCCGTACAGGAGGCGGTCGTACATCTCGTCGGAGAAGACGACGATGTCATGTCGTGAGACGACGTCGGCGATGGCCCGCACCTCTTCAGGGGAGTAGCAGAAGCCGCCGGGGTTGCTCGGGTAGTTCATGATGAGGACCTTCGTCCGCGGCGTGATGGCGGCGGCGATCTGGTCCGGGCGGAGCTTGAAGCTGTTGGATTCGTCGCCGGCCAGGGTGATCACCTTGCCGCCGTTCAGCTTGATCTGCTCGGGGTAGCTGACCCAGTAGGGGGCGGGGAGGATGGCCTCGTCGCCCTCGTCGATGAGGGCGGAGAAGGCCAGGTAGAGGGCCTCCTTGCCGCCGACGGTGATGATGACCTGCGAGGGCTCATACGTCAGGTTGTTTTCCCGTTTGAGCTTGGAGCAGACGGCCTCCTTCGCGGGCAGGATGCCCGAGGCGGGCGTCGCATACTTGGTCTTGCCCTCGTCCAGGGCCTTCTTGGCGGCATCCTTGACGTTGGCGGGCGTGTCGAAGTCGGGCTCGCCGGCACCGAAGCTGACAACGTCGATGCCCTGTTTCTTCATCGCCGCCGCCTTCGAGGAGACTGCCAGGGTCGCCGATTCGGCCAGGGCCGTCACGCGTTTGCTCAGTTTCATGTCCTTGCTACCTCTTCGGTCTTGGGTTCGGGCGACCTATCATAACGCCGCCGGCGGGGAGTGCCACCCCGGTCTGATCGACCTTACAATGGGGGGCAGACAGGTTCTCTTGCGTCGTTGCCCGAGGCAAAGACGGCAAGACGAGTGAGCCCCGCGCAGCCCCTGGCCGCAAGCCAAAGATGTGCCTCTTGCTCGCCGGTTGCGCCGGAAGACGCTGCCCCGACCTCGACGCGGGCAGCGATCGCTCCGCGTGACTTGTACGGTGCGGCCCGCGCGTTTTGGAGTGCGGCGGCCTTGCCGCCGCTTTCCGTGGGGCGTGCCGGGACGTACAGGCGTGCGGCCGACCGTCCGAGCCAAAGCGGTGGCGTTGCCACCGCAGTCCACAGGCGCCGGCGGTCGATGGATGACGTGAAGGGGACAGCCGGAAACGTCCCGATGCGGCAGGATCATCGTCGGAAGAGCTTGTCGGGAGGACAAGAAATCGCAGGATACCATCGAAGCGCGGCTTCGGAGGGCCGAAACCGGAATACACGCGTGGGCCGGTCGTACGCTCACAACGCGGGGAGACCTTTTTCGGTTTCTCGCGTTCTCGTTTTTTCGCTTTCGAGCGGTGCGTGTGCAACGCTCAGGCTATGTGGAGGATGATTATGGCCTCGGGACGGGCGGGCTTGCGGTGGGTGTGGGGGATCGGGGCGGCCGTGCTGCTTTGTTCGGTCGTCGCGAGGGCCGAGGGGCCGGCGGCCACGGTACGCGTGCGATGCATCGACGAAGCCACCGGCCAGGTGACGCCGGCGATGGCGTGCGTGACGGGCGTGGACGACGGCAAGGTCCGCCTGCCGCCGGACGGGCGAATCCTCGAAGGCCCCGGGACGCGGGTCGATGCGTTCGTCAAGGGCATCGAGTTTCAGCCCGACCCGGATTGGATCGGCGTCGTCCGCAAGACGCTGGGCAAGGGCGACAATACCGATCGCTCGTACGTCTACGAGGAGCGGCCGTCGGTGCCGTACTGGAGGGAGCCGTTCACGTGCCTGACCTCCGGCGACTTTAGCATCCGGCTGCCGGCGGGCCGCTGGCGCCTGACCGTCAGCCACGGGAACGAGTACGTGCCGGTGGTGGAGGAGTTCGCCGTAGCGGCGGGCGACTCGCCGATGAAGACCGTTCTGCTGCGGCGATGGATCGACCTGCCCCGGCGCGGCTGGTACTCGGGCGACGTTCACGTCCACCATCCGACGTGGGGCGAGCGCCACCGGCAGTTCCTGATGCATTATGCCGTGGCGGAGGACCTGCACGTGGTGAACCTCCTCGAGATGGGCCACCACAAGGGGACCGAGTTCAAGCAGGCGGGCTTCGGCAAGGCCTACCGGCAGCAGCAGGGTTCGTACGCCCTGGTGTCCGGGCAGGAGGATCCGCGCAGCACATTCGGCCACATCATCGGGCTGAACATCAAGTCCGTCGCGCGCAACACGCTGGAGTACGACCTGTACGACCGCGTCTTCGATGAGGTCCACCGGCAGGGGGGGCTGATCGGCTATGCACATCTCGCCTGGAACGGCTGCGATCTGCCGCGCGGGTTTCCGTGGTATGTGACGACCGGGGGGATCGACTTCGTCGAGCTGCTCCAGTTCAACACGATCAACCGGCTGGACTACTACGACTACCTCAACCTCGGATTCAAGCTGACGGCAGCGGCCGGCAGCGATGTCCCGTGGGGATCGACGATCGGCGAGGTGCGGACCTACGTGCACACGGGCCCGCAGTTCGACGTAGACAAGTGGTTCGCTGGGCTCAAGGCCGGCCGCACGTTCGTCAGCAACGGCCCGGCCCTCGAGATGACCGTCGACGGGCAGTTGCCCGGTTCTGACATCGCTTTGCCCGCGCCCGGCAAGGTGTCCGTCGTCGCGAAGGCCGTCGGGCATGCAAAGGTGGGCCTGCCGGTCAAACTGACGATCGCGAACGGCGACGGCGTCGTGCGCGAGACGGAGCGGTCCGAGTCGTCGGGCGATTCGCTGGAGCTTCGACTGGATGTCGCCGTGGAGCGGAGCGGGTGGCTCGTGGGTGCGGTCGTGTGCGACAACGGCGCCGTAGCGCACACGTCGCCTTTCTACCTCGTCGTGGACGGGCGGCCGTTCTGGCACCCGTCGCGCGGCCCGGCGGTGATCGAACGGCTGCTCGGGTCGATCCGCAAGATCCGCGAGGAAGTGGACAAGGGGCCGGACGACGCGCGGGCCAAGGCCCTGCGGGCGCGACTGGGGCGGGCGGAGCGATTCTACGCGGACCTGACGGCAAAGATGGTTGCGGAGCCGGCGCGGGCGAAATGACGCGGGGCGCCGTTCGCGGCAAACCGGGTCGGGGTGTTCGGCGTATAATCGCAGAGATCGCGGGGCCGTGTGGGCGGGCGAACGGATGTCCTGATGGGATGGATTACGCATCGGCGACGGGTGCCTCGGGCGGCCTTGTTCGGGGCGACGGCGGTTCTGGTCCTCGGCGTGGCGGGCGGCGGGGTTCTCGGCTGGCCACGGTCGTGGGCCTTTCGACTGATCCTCGGGATCGTGGTGCTGTTCAACCTGGCGTGGTGGATCCGCGCGGACATGCGTCTCGCCGAACTGAGGCGGGAGCGCGGGCGGCGGGGCACGGGACGGCGGCTCCTCGCCGTGCATTCGTTGTTGGTGCTGGTGCCGGTCGTTCTGATGCTGGTTGGGGTGATGCACTGGGAGTGGATACCGACGCCCGCCGCCATGTGGGCGCAGTTGTGGCACATGACGATCGTGCTGCTGGTGCCGCTCGGGACGATCGCCGGTGCGTGCTGCTGGCTGGTGCGGGCGGCGCGACCGGGGGCAACAGGGCCGGAGCCGGAGCCTGATCCCTCGCGCCGCCGGCTCTTGCAGCGCGCGGCGGTGGCGGCGCCGGTTGTGATCGCCGCCGGCGGCACGGGGACCGGCCTGTGGCAGATCGGCCGGTTCCAGGTCAATCACCGGGATGTTTCGCCGCCCGGGCTGCCGGAGCGGCTTCGCGGTCTGACGATCACGCACCTCAGCGACTTCCACGTCGGTCGGCTGTTTCGCATCGATCACCTTCGACGCGTGGTGGATGCGGCGAACCGGCTGGACGGCGATATCGTCGTCATCACCGGCGACGTGGTGGATCACTCGAATGACGTGCTGCCGGCGACGGTGGAGATCCTTCAGGGGCTGCGGCATCGGTACGGGATGTTTCTGTGCGTGGGCAATCACGACCTGCTTGACGATGGGGCGTTTTACATTGAGTACTGCCGCAGCGCGGGCCTGCCGCTGCTGGTGAACGAGCGGCGCGACCTGACCATCGGCGGGGAGCGGATTGCCGTCGGCGGTCTGATGTGGGCCCGGCACCAGCGCGAACGCGACCCCCTCGCGGGGCACCAGGCCTGCGTGGACCGGACGTTCGGGGTTTCGGACGGCTCGCCGGTCGACGCCTTCGCGATCGCCCTGGCGCATCACCCGCACGCCTTCGACGCGGCCGCCCTGCGCGGCGTTTCGCTGACGCTCAGCGGCCACACGCACGGCGGTCAGTTGATGCTGACGCCGCCGGGGTGGCCGGCACTAGGGGCCGGCAACCTGCTGTTCCGCTACGTTCGCGGGTTCTACGCGGCCGGGGGCAACGGGTGCGCCGCACGCCCGATGGACGTTGACGGACCGCACCGCTCGGAGCAGCCCATCCTGTTCGTGAACGCGGGCGCGGGCAACTGGTTCCCCGTGCGAATCCACGCCCCCGCGGAAATCGTTCGGCTGCGCCTCGTCTGACGTGTCAGCCGTCATCCTCCGCGGGCGCCGGCCAGCGGGCGGGGCGACCCTCCAGCACGGCGATGACATCCTCGACGACATCGTTCATGTTCGCCAGGCCCTCGCGCGAGCGCGACGCGACGTGCGGCGTGAGGACGCAGTTCGGGGCGGTTCGCAGCGGATGGTCGGGCGGCGGCGGCTCGGGGTCGAAGACGTCGATGCCGGCGCCCGCCAGGCGACCCGTTCGCAGGGCCTCGGCAAGGTCGGCGGCCGCGACGACGGGGCCGCGCGAGGTGTTGATCAGGATCGACGTCGGTTTCATGCGGGAGAGCGCGTCGCGGTTGATCATCGATCGGGTCAGCCGCGTCAGCGGCACGTGAAGCGATACGACGTCGGCGCCGGCCAGGAGCTGATCCTTCGTCACGCTCTCTGCGGCAAACGGAAACGGCCCGACGGGGCGGATGTCGTTATAGATCACATGGGCGCCGAACCCCAGGGCGGCGCGGCGGGCGACCTGGCTGCCGATTCGCCCCATGCCGATGATGCCGAGCGTCTGGTGGCGCAGCTCGGGGAACAGCGGAAAACGCGTGCGGAGCGGCCCGAATGCCTCGGTTCGCACCTCGTGATCGAACTTGCCGATTCGCCGCTGCACCGCGAGGATCAGGCCGATGGCGAAGTCCGCGACGGCATGCGTGGAGGCCGCCGGCGTATAGACGACGGCGATGCCGCGACGGCGCGCGGCCACGAGGTCGATGTTGTCCAGCCCGACGCCGCCGCGGGCGATCACGCGAAGGCGCGGGGCGGCGTCGATTACCCGGCTCGTGACGGTGGTGTATGTCCGCACGACCAGCGCGTCGGCATCGGCGACGGCGGCCAGCAACTCCGGCTCGGCGGGCTTCTCGATCCAGGTCACGTCGCCTGCGGCGGCCAGGCGTTCCATGGCGGAGGGGCTCATCCGTTCGGTCACAAGGATTCTGGGACGCGTCGTACCGGGGTTCATGCACGGGATACTACCCAGCGGAGCGCTGCAAGGCGAGCCGACCGGCGGATGGGGCCGTGCGCCCGGGCGGGGAGACGTGCCCGCAGGGGGCGCGG
>CAZTVU010000065.1:13726-17637 GCA_964617025.1 uncultured Planctomycetales bacterium
CCGGGCGGCGGTGTCCATCAGGTCCTGGTCGCGGAGGGCGAAGCGGTGGTCGCGGTTGTCGGCTGTCCGCGCGCTCGCATCCACGTAGAGGATGTTGACCCTCGTCGCCCTGTGATTGGTCCGCAGGAACGACGGATCCACCGTGATCAGCGAGTTGATGTCGAGCGCCAGCACGACGGCCCTCCGGCCGGCGCCGTTCCTGCCGAGGGCGTCGATCCGACCGCGGCCGTCGGTCTCCTGGAGCTGGCGGTAGAGGTACGAGCTGTACGCCGGGGCGAGCTTCTCGAGCGCGATCTTGTCGAGCTCCTCCCGCGGGTCGTTCGAGTCGTCGCCCGCGCAATACATCATCTGCGGTGTGTTGAAGGAGCGGGTCAGCAGCAGGCCCAGGGCCATCCGGCGCTTCATCGGCTGCTGCGGGCCCGTCCAGATCTGGTTGGTGGCCAGCGTGCCGTCGTTGGCTTCCAGGTACGGGGCGAGCGGCCGGACGTCCGGCCCGTGCGGGATCACCCGCTGGTCGCCGGCGTAGGCGACGATGCCCATGCCCAACTGGTGCAGGTTCGCGGCGCAGACGACCACCCGGGCCTGCGACCGCGCCCGCGAGAGCGACGGGACCAGCACCGCCGCCAATAGGCCGACGATCGCGACCACGACCAGCAGCTCGATCAGCGTGAATCCCCGCCGTCGTTGCATCTCGCAACGATGAGAAAGCGAGAAAGCGGAAGACCGAAAAAGCGAGAAAGGCCTTTCCCGCGGGGCGTGTTGGCAAGGCACCGGTCGCGTTGAACGCAGGCGCGGCTCCGGCGAGTTCGGTGCTTTTTCGCTTTCTCGCTCTGGCACGTTCCCGCGCATACGGACACCGAGCTCAGCCCTTCTCGGGCGATCCGCCTCCGGCGACGCCGCCCTTCCGGAGGCGGGCGGCGCAGCCGGCGGCGACGAGCGCCGAGGCGACCAGCGTTGCCGTCAGCGGCTCCGGAATCACCGCCGGGCCGGTCCCGGCCACGCCGATGTTGTCCACGGCCGCAAAGGTTGTCTGGTTGTTGTCGCCGCCGAACAGGTCGAACATCAGACGGACGGCGATGTGGGAGGGAAGCGACGAGACATCGAGGCTGACGGTGTACCAGTCCGGCCGCGTCGGGTCCGTCACGGGCGTCCGCGTGACGAGGCCCGCGTCGAGGGCAAGGCTGTCGCTTTCGCCGCGGGCGTCGTGGTAGACGTAATCGTCGCGCAGCGGAGTGGCGAGCAGCGGCACCAGGGTCGCCGGGTTCAGCAGACGGGCCGTGAAGGCATCCGGCAGCGCCAGGTGGTTGAATGTGCCGTCGGTGACGAACAGGTAGTCGAACGAGAGCGTCGTCGCCCCCGGGTCAAGCACGAAGTCCTGGTAAAGCGAACTGGATGCCGGCGTGCCCGCCTCGGCAAACACGGCGAACCCGCCGCCGTCGGAGACGCTTCCGCTCGCCGTCCAGCCCGCCAGGCCGCTCGAGAAGTCGGCGTTCGTCGGAAGGCCGTAAGCGTTTGCGGAACAGAGAACACCCACGAAAAAAACGGCATTGCGATAAACGTTCCCGCAGATCATTTCTCACCTCACGGCGCTTCCATACCGCGCCCGGTTGGCGTTCGTTCCCGATCCTCGCTACAGGCCTGCCAGGTATTGCTCGCACGCCTTGATCGCATCGCCCAGCGGTTTCACCAGGTGTGCCGGTTGCTGACGGGACGCGAAATCCCTCAGCGCGTTCAGAATCGCCTGTACGTCCGCCCGGGTCATGCCCTCCAGCGCGGTTTTCGCGGCTGCCACACCACCGCCCGCGGCCGCCCTGAGGCACTGCTGCACCCCATGTCGCACTATGAATTGGCTTGCCAAGGTGGCCTCCGTACTCAGTCCCGCGACGGTTCCCGTGGTGGTGGAGCCGCCGATCGTGATCGTGGTTCCCGCGAGACCGAATGCATAGGCCACGGCCAGCGTGCTCAGGAACCCGATCGCGAACCCGATGGCAAGGTTGGCAAGCAGGCTGTCGGTCGGCTTCCACCACGCCGCGGAGATCAGCGCGCCGACGATCCCGATGCTGATGGCGATTCCAACGATTCCGATTGTGAAGGCCCCGGTCGGGTCGAAGTTGTTCACCGGGTCGGCGTGGGCATAGAGATACCGGTGGAGCGACGGCGGGTCGAAGATGCTGCCGGTCGCCGGGTCCTGCGAGATGAATCGCCCGATTGCTTCGGCGTAGTAGCGTGCCCGCAGATAGTAGAAGCCGACGTTCGGGTCGTACTGCTGTCCCGTGTAGCGATAGGCGTTGACCGTCGTACCGGTTGATGCCAGGAGCGTGCCAAAGGCATCATACACATAGGTGTCGGTGACGGCGCCCGTGGCGTTCGCCAACTGTCGAACGGACATCCGGCCGTCGTACAGGTAGTAGCTCGTGCCCGACGCGGGCCGCTTCATGCTGATCCGGTCGCCGCCGTACGTGTACGTGACGGTCGTTCCGTTCGAGCGTTCGATGACGACCTCGGCCAGCGGTCCGCTCTTGTCGGTCACGTACTGCGTCGTGACGCCGGCGGCCGTCTTGCCGGTCCGGATGCCGTCGGCGTCGTACGTGTAGCTGACCGGCCCGGGGCTGGGACCGATCTCGATGGTGGAAGAGATCAGCCGGTTCTCGGCGTCGTAGCTGTAGGTGTCGCTCTTCGTCCCGTCGGTACGACCGGTCATGTTGCCGTTGTTGTCGTACGTGTACGTCAGCGTGCTCGTGGTCGTGCCCGCGGCGACGGCGGTCGGCGCCGCGAAGACGAACAGGTAGCCGCCGACATGCATCGCGTGGACGTTCTCGGGCGAGATGACCATCGATGGGACCAGGAGCAGGGCGACGGTCCTCGTGAAGAAGCGGCGGCGCCGCGAGCGGCGGCCGATGCCTTGACCTGACGGCAGGATCAGGCCGAAGGGCGTCAGCAGCGCGCCGACGGTCAGCGCGCCGACGGCCAGCAAGCCGTGGAAGCCCGCACGAGACGGCCGGGCCCCCGCGGCATAGCGTGTGCCGTCGTCCGCGTCCGCGGCCGCCGTCGTCACCGTTTCGTCCTGGCGGATGAGCCGATCGTTGGCGTCGCAGGTATAGACGACCTCGATCTGCCGCGACGGCGAGTTGACCGTCATCGTCCGGCGATTCCCGACGGCGTCGTACGTATACCGAAGCGTCGTGATGCCGCCTGCGTCGGCGATCCGCTCCTGCGTCAGCCGATAGAGTGCATCATACTCGTAGTCGACGGTTCGGCCGCCGTGCTCGACGACGCGCGTCCGATGGCCTGCCGGGTCGAGCGTGTACTCGTACGAGGCGATGACCTGGGCGCTGGCGAGGTTGACCGTTTCGACCTTCGTGAGCCGGTTGAGCGCGTCATAGCGGTAGCGGGTCTGTGTGTTGTTGGGGTGCGTCACCGAGGCGCGGTTGCCGACCTCGTCGTAAGCGTACGTGGTCACACCGCCGTCGGCGTCGGTGACGCTGGCCAGCCGGTTCAGGGCGTCGTACGTGTAGGTCGTCGTGCCGGCCGAGGTAGTGACCGACGTGCGGTTGCCGGCCGCGTCGTACGTGTAGCGGATGACCTCGCCGTCGGACTTCGTTTCCGTGACCAGGCGCCCGCGGGAGTCGTAGGCAAACGAGTCGCCGCCCGCCTCGATTCGTCTGCCGGCGGCGGTGTAGCGGTATGCGACGGCGGTGCCGTCCGGCAGGTTCTTGCGAGTCACCTGCTGGTTTCCATCGTACTCGAACGTCGTCGTCTTTCCGTTGAAGTCGGTGTGCGCGGTCATGTTTCCGAGCACGTCGTAGGCAAATGTCTCCACGAGGCCGTTCGGCGCGACCCGCCGGGTCATCCGCCCGAGGGCGTCGTACTCCATTCGCGTGATTCGACCCTCGGCGTCGGTCTGCGAGGTT
>CAZTVU010000065.1:17647-21450 GCA_964617025.1 uncultured Planctomycetales bacterium
CTCGTCGTACGCGTATGTCGTGACACCGCCGAGGGCGTCCGTGACCGTGACGAGCCTGCCCAGGGCGTCGTAGGCAAACGCGGTGGTCCGGCCGGCCTGGTCGGTCTCGGACAGCTTCCGGCCCGCGAAGTCATAGGTCGCGGTTGTCGTCGTGCCGTCCGGGTACGTCGTGCGGGTCAGGTTTCCGGCGCTGTCGTAGGCATAGGTCGTGGCGCGGCCCTTCGCGTCGAGCGTCCGCACGCGCCGGCGCCGACTGTCGAACGTGTGCACGGTGACGTTGCCGAGCGCGTCGGTGACCGTCTGCTGGTTCGGCGCGTAGCTGTAGCGGGTGACGTTGCCCCGCTCGTCCGTCTTCGTCAGCACGCGACCGGCGCCGTCGTAGGTCGTGCTCGTCGACGTGCCGTCGGCGTGGAGGGTCTTCACGAGACGCCCGAGCGCATCGTACTCGTAGCGGGTGACGTTGCCGTCGCGGTCGCTCTCGCTGATCTTGTGATTCTCGGCGTCGTAGGTGAACTCCTCCACCGATCCGTCGGAGAAGGTCCGGCGGATCAGGTTCCGCCGGCCGTCGTACTCGTGGCGCAGGATGTGCCCGGCCTTGTCGGTGACCGTATCCGGCTTCGCGGCCGGCGTGACGGTGACGGTCTGGCGGTTTCCGAGCGGGTCGACCTCCACCGTCGGGAGGGTGCTGTCCGTGTATTCGAACCGCGTGGTCATCACCTGCTTCGTCCCGTCGGCCAGCGTGCGCGTGCGGCTGTCCGTGAGCCGCCGGCCGTTTGCGTCATTGGTGTAGGTGCGCACATTGCCGAGCGGGTCGGTCTCGGACGTCAGTCGCCCCGAGGAATCGAAGGTGTAGAGCGTGACGTTGCCCAGCGGATCGATCGAGGACGTCGGGCTCCCGGACTTGTTGTATGTCGTACGCCGCACGCCGCCTTCGGGATCGGTGGCCCTGATCGTGTTCCCGAACGAGTCGTACTCGTAGGTGGTCACTCGGCCCTCCGGGTCTGTGGTCGTCAGGAGGCGCCCGCGGCCGTCGTACGTGTTGACCGTGGTGTTCCCCTCGTAGTCGGTCTCCCGGAGCACGTTGTCGAAGGCGTCGTACGTTCGGGTCATCGTGCGGCCGGTCGGGTCCGTCACGGTCAGCTCGTTTCCGCGGTCGTCATAGGTGTAGGTCGTGCGGCCGCCCAGCGCGTCGGTCTTCGCGATGACGTTGCCGCTTGCGTCGTACTCGTACACCGTCGGGTTGCCCAGGCGGTCGCGTATGACCTCCCGGCGGGCGTCGATGTCGTGGTCAAACTCCACGCGATGACCTTCGCCGTCGATGGTGGCGACGAGGCGGCCGTTCTCGTCGTAGAGGTTTCGGACGACGCCGCCGGCGCCCGGCGGCTGGACCATCTCGATGAGATCATGCGCGGCGTTGTAGCGATACGTCGTGACGCGACCTGCCCGGTCTGTGCTGCGGACCAGGTCTCCGCGCTCGTCGTACGCGAACAGGATGCGATCGCCGTTGGGGTCGATCACGGCGATGATCCGGCCCTCGGCGTCGCGCTCGAATTGAACGCTTCGGCCCGCGGAGTGCACGATGCCGTCGTTATTGAACTGCAGGGCGTTGCCGTTGGCATCCTTCAGGCTTCGCAACTTCGCGACGCGGCTTCCATCGGCGCCGGCGAAGATCATCTCGCGACCGTCGGCCGTTTCCAGCCGATAGCCCGTCGGGTCGTAGGGGTCGACCAGGGTGCCTTCGTCCCCGAGGGACACGATGTCACCGACGCCCGGAAAGCCGCCGTTGTAGTAGTCGGCCGAGCCTCCGAACGGAACGAGCTTCGATTGGCTCGGGTACTGCGCCTCGAACTCAATGCGGTCAACAAACTCGATCGGGTAGAGCCTCTGCTGTGACGGAACGGCCTTCGCCTGGAACTTCTCGACGCGCCCGTCCGGCAGCGTGACCGATGCGGTGCGCGGCTTCAGCGGCCGAAGGACATATTGCGGGATAAACCCCGGGATGACGATTTCTTCCCAGTGCGACCCGATCAGGGCATTCTCCTGAATCTTCAGGCTGGCCATGTCGAGGCTCCAGCCATAGCCGAAGTCGCCCTTCGTCTTGTCGCGAGAGTCGTACCGGCGCGTGACCGTGATCGGGATCCCTGAGACCGGCACCTCCAGATCGGTGATCGCGATGCTGAAGTTCCCCACCTTCATGTTGCCGGCGATCCCGTACGTCACGACCACCTCGTCCACATTGCCGTTCGTGTCCTCGGCTCTCAGGCGGACCTCGTAGGTGCCGTTGAGCAGCTTCGTCGGGTCGAGTTTGCCCAGCACGTCGTTGACGACCGACCGGTAGCCCGTTGCGAAGTCGGTGAACTCGCCTTCGCCGACCGGCCGGTAGGCCAGCGTGTACTTGTAGAGATTGTCGTCGCGCGCGGTGCCGACGATGTCGGTTGGGGCCCTGATCTCGCTGTCCTCCGCCGGTGCGGTGATCGCCACGGCGGGCGGCGTGGTGTCGCCGGGCGTACGGGCATAGAAGTCCGTGCTCGCCTTGCCCGTGTGGCCCACGAGATCCGTCGCGACCGCCCGGGCGACGTACGTCCCCGTGACGGCCGGCGTGTACACCGCCTTGCCGGAGGCATCCAGCGCCACCGCTGCATCGTTGACCGTCAGCACGACCGAGGCTACGGCAAAATCGTCGGTCGCCCGGACCGTAATGGCCACCGGTTCGCCCGGGTTCACCACCCGCGGCGTTGCGGTGAGGGTCACCTCGGGCGGGAAGACGTCGGCGTCGGCCGCAGCGAAGACGGTGACGGCGTACGCCTGGCCGTCCTCGGCCGCCTGGCTGTCGCGGACCACGACGCGAACGGTGTGGTCGCCGACCTGGTCCGCCGTCGGCGTCCAGGTGATGCGGCCGGTCTGCGGGTCGATCCCCATGCCGGACGGGGCCTCCCCCAGCGCGTACAGCAACTGGAACTCGTCGGGATCCGTGGCCTTGACATCGTACACGTACGGCAGCGTCGCGATCGCCTTCGTCACGGGGCTTGACGTGATCCTGGGCGGCGTGTTCTTCCGGGCGGTCACCGTGAACGTCTGGACGGCCCAGGCATTCTGCGGGTCGGTGGCGCGGACGACGACCACGTGCGGGCCGATGTCCGCTTCGCTCGGGGTCCACGCGATGACGCCGGACGAGCTGTCGATCGTCATCCCGGCCGGCCCGGCCGACAGGGCGTAGGTGACCGCGTCGCCGTCCGGGTCGTTGGCCTCGACGTCGTAGGCATAGGCCGTGCCGACGAGCGCATGGGTCACCGGGCCGGAGGTGATCAGCGGGGCGCGGTTCTTTCCATCGGTGGACACCGTGACCTCGAAGGTCTGTGTGGCGTAGGCCCCGCGGGCGTCGGAGGCGCGGACCTCCACGGCGTGCGTACCGAGCTGGCTCACGTCGGGCGTCCACGAGATCACGCCCGTGCCCCCGTCGATGGCCATGTTCTGGGGCATGACAGCCAGGGTGTAGCTCAAGAGATCGCCGTCGTCGTCCACCGCCTGGACGCGGTAGCCGTACGCATTGCCGACCTGAGCGGTAAGCGTGGGCGCCGAGATGATCCGCGGGGCGTTATTGTCGCCGAATTGCGAGACGGTCAGCGTAAACGACTGCGACGATGAGCCGCCCAGGGTATCGCTCGCGAGGACGGTCACGATGTGGCTGCCCAGCTGCGAGGGTTCCGGCGTCCACTGGACCAGGCCGGACGCGGCATTGATCGTCATCCCGGCGGGCGCGGTGGCGAGCGAATAGGTGACGGGGTCGCCGTCGGGGTCCGAGG
>CAZTVU010000066.1:0-9804 GCA_964617025.1 uncultured Planctomycetales bacterium
GGGAAGCGGGGATCGCCAAATCGTCCGGCGAGGTTGCGACTTCTTCGCCCGCGTCGCCGGCGGCGTCGGACGCCCGGCAGGCTGAGCGTATCGAGTCGGCCATCTCGACGGCCGCTGCCAGGGTCACCGCCGGTGCTTTGGCATCCGCGCGCCGTCGCAAGACGCCGCCGGCCGTGCCCAGCGAATCCCCATCGTCGGATCGGATCGAACCGATGCCAGTGCCACCGCCTGAAGCCGTGCCGCAGAGTGCGTGAGGGCCAACGGGTTGAGTCGTCCGGTTCCTGGCTTCTGCCGTTGGATGATCGTGCCGGCGGCGGTGCTGACATGTCTTTGGGCGGTGGCGACGCACCTGCCGAAACCCGAGGATGTCGGTCTTGACGTCGCTGAGTACGATTGGTTGGCGCATGCGGCGGGATATGCGGTGATGGCGGCCTGCTGGCTGCTGTGGCTGCTGTCGCGGCCGGGGGCGGCGCCGGCGCGCTCGGCCGGCCTGGCGTGGGCGTTGCTGGCGCTGTACGGCATTGCGGATGAAGCGACGCAGCCGCTGGTCGGCCGTTCGGCCCAATGGGGCGACTGGGTTTCCGATGTCGTCGGCGCCGGGATGGCTGCGGCGGCGATCCTGCTCGTCTGGCGACGGGTGTCGAGGCGGAGGCCGGGGCGATCAGGCGAAGAGGAAGTGCTGGACGAGGTCCACGATCGCGTCCATGTGGCGGAACGCCATCCATAGCGGGATGGTCCAGAGGGCGATTCCGACAACGACGAGGCAGGTGCCCACGGCGGATGGCAGCAGGGATCGGCGCTGCAATTGCCGCTCGATCTGGCTGCGGAGCGCCTCGATCGCACCCGGCGCGGGCCCGCCCGGGTCGGCGTCGATATGGATCGACACGCTGCCAAACCAAGGGAATACGCTCCAGCGCAACCGAAGGCGGGCGTCGGGCAAATCGACCTGTTCGTCGCCCCAGCGGCTGTTCCAGCACAAACGTCGTACGGCCTGGCGAAGCATCACGCGGACTTCGGACTCGCTCGTGTGATAGATCACCCAGCCGGCCGTCGGCGCCGGCAGCAGCGACCAGAACGCGGCGGCCACGGTGAAAATGCCCAGACCCAACAGCCACCACAATCCGTGCGAAACCAGAAACGGAACCGGCCACAAGAGTACGGGCAGAAACACGACGGTCAACGTGATGAAATCGGCCCTCGAGGACAGGAGGCGGGGATGCCGCTGGCTGTTGACCAGGCCGAGGACGATGAAGTAAAGCGCCGGCGGTCCCAGGTTCACCAGCAACTGCAATACCACGATGACGTTGGCCGTCGAATCCATGGCTTCCGTCGCGGCGGCCGCTCCTGCGGGCCGGCGCGAACCGCCCTCGTCAAGTGCCCTGCGAAACCCGGTCTTCGCCGGAACCGGCCTGCTCGGGGTCGGGCGCGGGGCGGTCAATGTGCTCACCCCGAGGCGCTACCTTACGATACCCGAGGAAGCGGATCACCTCAAACACCTCGCTCCAGCTCGGGAAGGGCTTGTTATTGACCCGCTTGTACTCATCGATGGCCATGACGAAGTCGTACAGTTCGCCGGTCAGCTCGCCTTCCTCGGCTGCGCGGCGAATGTCCGATCGCCGCCGACCCGGACCGCGCCGTCGGTCGAGGCCGCTGCGACGGTCGGGTCCGCCACGGCGGCGGTCGCCCGAAGCGTCGGTTGTCGCGGCTCGTCGCTCCGGCCCGGTGTATTCAGGGCTGTCGGAGGCACCGGCGGTCGCGCACGGCTCCGTCCGTTCATCGCTCACGATTCGTCGTCCTCATCGAACTCTTCGTCGTCGTCCTCTTCTTCGTCGTCCATAAACAGGTCGTCGTCTTCTTCGTCCTCCTCCTCTTCCTCGTCCTCCTCGTCGAACTCCTCCTCGTCCTCGAAGTCCTCGTCGAAGTCTTCTTCGTCCTCTTCCTCTTCCTCCTCGTCCTCCAACTCTTCGTCGAGGTCTCCGAGATCGTCTTCCTCCTCGGCCTCCTCTTCTTCGCCCTCGTCCTCGTCCTCGCCCTCGTCCTCGTCGAAGTCTTCTTCGTCTTCCTCGTCGCGGCGCCGGCGGGCTCCGAGGACGACATGCTCCTCCTCGAGAACGTCGGGCATGTGCGCGGGCATGTCTCCGCCGGACAGGCAATTCAGCAGTTGCTCCAGCTCCGTCGGGTCCGACGGGATCGGCATCGGAACGATCTCATCCCACGCTCTGGCAAGGTCCATTCCGTCCTCACGAGTCTTCTCAATAGAAATCATCGGCCCATCCTCCACTTGCTGCGGCCCCGGCGCCCTCCGCCGTGCGGCGTGCCGGCAACTGACCATGACCGCGGTCACCTCGGTTCATTCGATCGGCGGCTGCCGCAGAAGTCTAGCCCGGCAAGGGCTCGGGTCAAACCGCCCGCCCGGGCATGCCCTCGTGAAATTGACCACGCGGGTACACCCATCACCGCAATCGAATCCTGAGATCGGCCCCCGACGCTTCCCGAAGCGGCTGCCATCGCAGGTAGTCGAGCAGTGCCAGCCCTTCCAGCAGCTCGCCCACGCGTCCTTCCGCCTCCACGGCCCACTCGGCCCGACCCAGCCGGGAGTCGTCGTCAGCCTGCCAGACGGCGGCCTCGCCCACGCCCTGCATCATCGGCCAAAGGGCCTTTTTCCATGATTTTTCTTTCACGTCCACCCAAGTCCAGGCTTCCCACACGGCCGGGTTTGCGTTCGCAGGAATGCGGCGGCCGCTCGCCGACCGGTCGTCGTGCCGGGCCCGTCCCGGAGGCATGGCCCGAGGCGGGCGCACCCATGCGGGCGAACCGATCGCCACGGCCCCGTCTACGAAGGCCCAGGCGGCTTCCCATCTCGCCGCGATCTCGTCGAGCAAATCGGACAGGCGCGCCGCCTCCCGCGTGATCTTCAGCAGGTCCTGGCGAGCCAGAATCGCGGGGTCCACGATGACGTCCACCTCGTAATGACGCCGAATCTCGGCGAAGGCCGCCGCCGGCGTCTGGTCGACCCACGCGATGTCCGCCGTCCGACCGTCTCCGACCCGCGGCCCGTCCTCCGGTGGTGCGTACGAGCGATACCACCGCGTCTGCCACGCCGTCGGCCAGCCGTCGGGTTGACCGAAGAGGTAGCGACCGTCGACCACGATGACGCCAACCCCGCCAAGCCTCGCAAGCCATCGGAGGACCTGCTCGCCGTCCAGATGTTCGGCAACCAGACGCAGAGGCCGGTCCAGGGCCTCCGCCGGCATGTCCGCGTCCAGGACACAGACTACGCCCAAGCGATCGCTGATTTCGGCAAGCGCATCCCTCCAGGCCACGCCGCGAAACGACACGGCAATGGGTTCGTTCAAGCCGTTCGGGGCTGCTTCGGCCGCCGCCGGGATGCAAACAAGCATCGCAGCCAAGTGCCGACGCGCCGGCGGCCATCGCCGAGTTGCCCGTTCGCTTGCGTTCATATTGCCCAAAAACCCTCCGGGCGGTCGCGCGTCGCGCACAATCCCCGCCATCCGAGCCCTCCGTTCGCCTTGGCGCGCGAACATTCTGGGAACATTCGTTACGGTGTCAAGCCCGCACGGCGGGTCGCCATCGCCGCCAGCTCGATGACGGCAAGCCGTCACACGGTGGTTATCGGTACTTGGTCCGATGGCCAGCCTGATCTCGCCGTCACAGGTATCTATTCCGGACCGACCTCAACCTTTTGCCCGTCGCCGAGGGTTAACGAAACAGACCGTGTAGAGGACGTCAGAAGTTCCCTTGCCTGCTCCAGCGTTTGCACGGTACTATTGCCGATAGAGTTTATCCTGTATCCTGGCTTGACACCCGCTCGTTCGCCTGCTGAGCGAGGTTCCACCTCGATGACGAAGATTCCGACGGCGTCGCGCGGCAGGCCGAGCCGGTCACGGACGCCGGGGTTGGCCTCGCTGAGAGTCATTCCCCGCCAAGTCAGCTTCGTCGGGCGGATGCGATCACTCATCGTGCGGCCGCACAGGACCACCTGGATTCGCATCTGCTGCCCCTGCCGGCGAATGCACATCGGCAGGGGCCGGTCGATCGGTGCCGAACCGACAAGACGGGCGAGGTGGTCGGCGTCCTCGACGACAACGCCGTCAAATTCGCAGATCAGGTCGCCGGAGGACAGGCCGACCCTTTGAGCCGGGGTGTTGGGTTCAACCCGCTCGATCGTGGCCCCGCGGGCGGGTGCCCCGGTGAGAGTGCGAAGCGTCGCCTGCGGCGGCGTGGCCGTTATCACGCCGAGGTAGCCGTACTCAACCGGCTCACCGCGAAGGAGTTTGTTGATGATGCCCTTCGTTCGGGCCTCCATGGGTATGGCAAACCCCACGCCCTCGTTCGCTCCCGTCCGCGTCGAGATGGCCGTCGTGATGCCGATGACCTCGCCATCGATGTTCACGAGCGGTCCGCCGCTGTTGCCGGGGTTGACGGCGGCAGATGTCTGGATCAGGTTGCCGTAGTAGCGGGCGTCACCGGGGTCGAGCTGAAGCTTTCGCCCGATCGCGCTGACGATCCCGTGCGACATCACCACGCCGCCGTCGGCGGCCAGGCCGAACGGGTTTCCCAAGGTGAACGCCCAGTGGCCCTGCCGGACCTCGGAGAGGTCGCCCAGCCTGGCGGGCTGCAGGCCGTCGGCCTCAATCTGAACGATCGCGAGATCGCTTCGCGGGTCCGAGCGAACGTCCGTGACCTCGTGGGACGAGCCGTCATGGAGCACGACGGTGATCCGCTCCGCGCCCCGGACGACGTGATCGTTCGTCAGGATCATGCCGTCCTCGCGGATGACGACGCCGCTGCCGGCAGCGGGCAGCAGGCGGGCGGCGTTGCCTCTGCGGGGGCCTTGGCGGGCGGGCGAGATCGGCACAGGCCGTTCGGCTTGGATCGCGACGACGCTTGGACGCAACCGGTCGGCCAGATCGGCAAACGCGCTCTGCAGTACCTCGAGGTCCGCCGTGCGGCTGACGCGCGTCTCGGCGGGCTGCGCCGACGCGCCACCTGCGCGCACGATGTTGAGGCATGCGACGAGCAGAGACACCGTCGCCCGAACGCGACATCCCATGCAACCACCCTGCTCCCACAATCACGCGGCCGCCGGACCGGGCACGGCATTATAACACAGGCGCTCTCCCGGTCGTGGGCAACCCCTCCCGCGGCGAGAGGATGCCCCTATCGCCTGCGGACACCGCGGTCGCGTGGCTCGGAGGAGGCCGATGCGCCTCGGGCATCCGGCCGCGTCACCGGCCGCCCGTACGACGATGTGTTTCCTCGCTGTCGCCGTGTGGTTCGCCATGGCTCGCGTCTTCGGCTCCTGAGTGCTTGCTGAGTGGATCGCCATGGACGCGCAGGCCCCGGCGGAAATGGGCACCATGCGGGTCGCGGAGGACGCGACGCCGTCAGCGCGCCCTTGCCCCGAAATCGGCCCCACGCGTTGCTGTCGGTTGCGTCGTCGGTCGGCTGGCGGACCGGGGCAGTTCGATGCGGAAGTCGGCGCGTCGTTCGGGAAGCGTCAGTGGGTCATGGATGTCTTGGCGCAGCGATTCCAGATCCGGCGGTTGCTCCTCGCTCTGCGCCGTCTTTCGGTTCTTATCCAAGGTCCGTCGGGGTTCGGCCTTCTGAAGTTCCCGTTCCTGCAGGCTTGCCGCCCGCCGTGCTACATCCACGTAATCGGGATACACCCGGTCACCGCGCAAAGGCGCGATCTCCGCGTCCGTCAGGCTGGCAACGCGGGCAAGGCCCCGGACGGCGTGTTGAAAGGTTTCGTGCAACAGACTCTCACGGAGGTAGCGATACCGTTCCTCGTAGTCAGGGGATTCGCGGGCCGAAAGGTGTCTGGCCCTGATGTGTGCCGACTCCATCGCTCCTGGCAGCCGCCGGTCAAAGTCCTCCACGATGCTCGCGACCTCGTTCGGCGTCGGAATGTGCTTGAAGCATACGAGAACGGGGCTGCGCATCTTGGAGACGATGTCATCTCGGACGCGGGCCGCTTGCGCCTCTATATCGCTGCGGCTCAGAAAAGTTCCCCAACGGCTCTCCAGGCTGTTTGCGACTGCGCGCAATACATCGTCGACGCGCTCGAGAAAGACGCGTTCCTCAGGGTCGGAAAGCAGCCGTATGTAGCGCGCGCAGTGCGCCTGCGCGACGATTGCCATGAGATGAAAGCGCATCCGGGCCTTGCAGTACTCGGGATCGGTGCTTGTGAGCGACAGCGTGTCGTACAGGAACGAGGCCTTGGAGCCGGGCGGCAAGCCCCGGACCTCTGCCGGCAGGGACTCGACGGACCTCGCATATTCCGAGAGCATCATGACGACCGACGCCCGCTCCGCCTCGGGCGGCTGCTCACCGCATGGCACCAGGAAGCGAATGGACGCCAAGGCCGCGTCGATCATCTCGGCCCGCGTGATGGTCTCCGTCGCGGGGCCCGCCCCGCAAAGGAATACCATGAACCACGATCAACGCTATTTGCATGTTGCACTCCTTGTCGTAGCGGACGCCTCGCGGACCGAGAAGACGTCGGCATGTCGGAGCCGGAATCGCAGATGGACCGTTCTTCCGGCGAGTTGAGCCGTTGAGTTGCGGTGCCAAGCAAGCGGCAGACCGGGCTCGCTTGCGTTCTCAAGAGTGCAGGCAGCGTCCTCGTACCCCGTAATGACAGCGCCTTTCGCATCCAACACGGCCACGGCCACAAGACCCCCGCGGCAGTCGGCGTTGAGTACCAGCGGCGTATTCGGCATCGTGAACGAGCGAGTCCAGAACGACCCTTCCTGCTCGCTGCCGCAGGAGGCCAGGCCGTCCGGACGTGTGTGAAACAGGCTCAGGCTGTGTTCGTGGTGCGCCACGATGCATAGCCGCCCCATGTGCTCGAGCGGATCGGCGTACGTCCACACGCCGATATCGGAGTATCGGTAGGGCCGGTCCCATCGCCGGCCGTCGTTGCTGAAGACCAACTCGTTCCGCAGGAGGGAGCTGTGCTGGTTCGGCCGCGTCGGGTCGCCGTAGTACACCATGAGCAGCCCGACCAGCCGATCCGCGTACGAGAAAACCTTCATGAGATAGAACTCGGTTTCAGGAGCGTCCTGGGCGTCGGGTCGCAGGATGACTTGCGGCTTCGTCCACGTGCGCAGATCGTCGCTCTCCCGGATCGAGATGACTCGCCGCTTGCCCGGCAGGTTGTCGACAAACGGTTTATCCGGCCAATCTTCCAGCACGGTCTGATAGAGCAGAAACCCCTTCCCGTGGGGATTGCGTGTCAGCGTGAATGCGTCGTTTGTCTCGGTGAAGACCGCCCGCGTCTCATCCTTCCGCCAGCGCAGCCCGTCGGGTGATGTGGCCAGAAGCGCGCCGGCGTTGCCTTCCGAGGGCTGGTCCCAATACAGCAGGCGAAATCCATTTCCGGGGTCATGGACCATCTGGAATACGTTGAAACCGCCCCAAGTTGGCGGATACGGCGACCGCCGCAACACGACATTGGACGATGCCGTGCCGGCCGGCTCCTCCGGGTTTACCTTTGGCAACACGAGTCGGCCGTCCTGAAGGACGCCCACGCAGAACGTACGCTGGTCGGCCGCCAGGGGAAACGTCTTGTCCACGCACTGATAGTACACGCGGATTTCGTCGCCGACCCGCACGACATCGCTCGGCATATACCACAGGGCGGGGCGTTGCGGATCGGCGGGCAGCAGGACGGTTCGGTCCGCTTGCGTGAACGAATGGGCGGCGAAACGCACGTTGCGTCCGTCGCGGATGTCGCCGGCCTGCCAGAACAGCAGGCGAAACGGTGACGCCGGACGGGTCGTCTGGCCTGTCGCGGCGCCGGTTGCCGTAACAGCCAACGCAGCGACCAGTCTGGTGGCGAGGATTCGGGTCATGTCCGCCCTCTTGCCGTTTACGCATTTGGAGGCCTGCCGAATTGTCACGCCTTCCCGGGTACGCGCCACGGAACATCGGCAGGATGCCGATGCCACGATGCGTCGGCAACGTGACGATGCGGCCATCAGATCGTCGCGCCTTCGCCGGCAGCGGTCCTGAACGTCGCCCGACGTGGCACGCAACGTCGGCAGGTGACCGGTATTTGTCCGGCGTCGGCATGCGATCCGGATGACCGTTGCGGGACGCCTGGCGGAACAGATTTTACCGCCCTTTGCGCCGTTCCGGCAAGCATCGCTTCGGGGAAATCGCTTGTCTGGGCGGCGTGGCGCAGCCGATCGAATTCCTGTCGCCGTGGGTTGCCAAACCGGAGGCGGTCGGGAGTCAACAGGCCGCCACAATTGCCCGGCTGGAGGCCCGCGTGGCCCAGTTGGAGCGGCTCTTCGAGAAGGCGCCCCCGGGGCCGGGAAGCGGCAGGTGGCGCCGTTCTCAAAGGGGTCGCCAAGGAGAAGCCCAGGAAGCCCGGCCGCAAGAGCTGTGACGCGTACGGCCGGAAGGCCCATCGGCCTCTGCCCGAGCGGAAGCCCGATGCGGTGATTGACATGCCGCTGCCCCGGAAGCGCCCCGACGGCGGAGGCGAGGTGCACCAAGAGCAGGCGCACCGGCGGTTCCAGCCGGAGATCCCCCGCGTGCCGACTGTTCGGTGGTTTCAGACGCACCTGGGCCGGCGTTGGGACGAGCTCCTGACGTTTCCCCGTCAACCGGACATCGAGGGGACGAACTGTTTGACGGAGCAGGCGATCCGCCCGGCGGTGGTCAATCGAAAGGTCTTCGGTGGGAACCGGACCCGGGCCGGTGCGCACGCCCAGGGAGTCCTCAGCACCTTGTTCGGTACGTGCGTGCAGTGGAAACAGGATACCCTGGCATTCCTGTCGAACCTTCTGTGCACGCCGCGGGCGGCGGCCCTCAGCTTCCCGCCGACTGACCGCAGAGACCGCGAAACAGATACGGCCCGACTGACCGATCTGCCTGATGCATCATATCCAGCGGAACGGGAGTGTTACACGGGCGATCCGAGAGCCGGAAACGGGTTCGGGCGCCCGCCCGGCGTTCTCGGACACACAGGAGACTGTCCATCGACGGTGCCCGATGGAGCGGTTTTGTCAAGACGTCGGTCGGAGATACCTTGCGGGAATTGCTCGATCTCGCTTCCGGCGAATATCCTCCGAGTCAATCGCACGGCGGATACTGCATGCTGCGGCTGCGGTTGTAGGTGAACTCATATGAGCCGTTGCTGCCGGCGCCGCTGCACGGCACGCTCAACCCTCCCCAGGATCCCTTCCACGCCTTGTTCTTTCTCGGCTCCAGCGGGGCGAGCGTCTTCTTGCTGCCGTAGTCGGGGCCGCCGTTGTCGTACTCGAGGATGCGGAACTCGCAACTACCGACATAGCGGACGAGGCTCTTATCGGGACGGACGAACTTCTCCAATGACACATCGTCGCCGCTGTCCATGTCCGTCGCGTTCCCGCCGATGTCGTTGTGCGTCCAATCGTACAGAAGCATGCCGTCCGCCCAGATCTGCATGCCCGCTTCGTCGGAATCGAGGTCATCAACGCAGGTTTCGTCGTTGCATTTCAACCGCAGCGCGTGCGTGCCGGCCCAGACCTTGCCGTGCAGGATGGTCAGGTTCGTTTCCCACCGCATCCGGTACCGGTCGTACGGCGTCGTGAACGTGCTGCTGATCACCATCCCTGGCCTCGCCACGCGCAGGTAGAACCGCGGGTTCGCGGCCGCGCTGAACTCCTCCAGAAGGTTGTGGCCCACCTCGACGTAGTGCCACGATGTCGCCTCGCCGTACGCCGGATCGTTGTCGTTAACGGCCGGCGAACTCATCTTGGTCTCGGTGCTCTCCGCGAGCACCGCGTC
>CAZTVU010000066.1:9814-20810 GCA_964617025.1 uncultured Planctomycetales bacterium
TTTCGTCCTGAAGCCGCAGCTTCCACGTCCCGGCTAGGCCCGCCGGCTGCCACATCACGACGAAGCGCAGGTTCTGATGCGCGGCGGGGTTGTCCGGGCGCTCCAGGTTCACTTGGAACCACGGCATGTCCTCGGCGTTTAGCAGCGCGGTCCCGTGAAAGTATTCCTGCGTGCAGCACGCCGGCAGCAGGACAGCGTCCTTCTTGGTCCGGCCCTCGTGACGGTGCGCGTACAGCCGGTACTTGCCCATGCCGGCCGGATCCTTCGGCGAAATCCGCACGTAGAACGGCGCCTCGGGAATCAGGAACTTCTTGGCGATGAGCGTCACGGGCGGCAGATCAAGAATCGCGCCGGGCGGCGGGAAGTACTCCGTGATGTCCGTCTCCTCGCCGTAGTAGTTCCAGATGTCGTGGGTCAGGTCCGTGGCCGCGTAGACGCGCAACTCGAAGTCGCAGGATTCATTCTGCTCGCTCAGGTTGGGGAGGTTGGCCAGCGAGAACGAGTACGTCCCCGGCTGGTCGAACCGGAACCACTGGTGTCCGCCTGGAACGATGATCTCCATATCGTAGAACTGGTTGTTGGGCCACGGTCCGAGCGTGATCTCGTTCGGGCCCCCGCTCCAACTGCCGTCGGGGGCTGTGTACCCGGCCTGCGGCGCGCGGGCCTCGACCGGCATGCAGTACGGCTGCCAGCGGTTCAAGACCGCATGGACTCCGTAGTGATCGCTTTCGTCGTTGAAGGGCAAAAGCGTCATGTGGTGGGGAACGAGAGGCCGCACAGTCGCGACGGTGCTCCCGAGCACGATCTGTCCCTGGGGCACGCAGTTCAGGAGGATGTAGTCGAGGCGTTTTCGGCTGCCGCTCGTGATGCCCGGATCCCATGGCGACGTCGTTTGTGCCCAGGCATCGTAGAGCGGACGGTCGGCGCCCGGGTTGAACAGGTTGCCAGCGAAGTAGCCGGGGGACTGCGCGGGGTCGAACTTTTCATGCCATTCGCTGTTGTCCGGCATTTCCAGCTTGGCCGCCGCCGCCGCCTTCTCCTGTGTCCCAACCACATTGAGATCGCCCATAACAACGACGTGGGTCTGGGCGGGCCAATCCGTGGCGATCGTCCCGATCCACGATTCGATCAGGTTACGGATCTGGCCGAGCTGAGAGTTTCGCACGGTGGAAGGGGACGCCGGCGGTGCGGCCGCAATATCATCCAGCGGACAGAACTCGGGGTCGGCCTGCATATGCGTGAACACGATGTGGTAGACGTCGCCCGTGCTTGGATTCTGCACGCGCACATAGCCCGCACCCTTTTCCGCGAGGCAGTCCTCGCATCGACAGTCGTTGAACTCCGTCCAGCCGGCGAAATAGGGGGAGCCGCCCGCCGTCTTTCCAAGCTCCAGAAACGGCCAACGGCTGAACAGCATCAGCCCGGAATCCTCCGTGCAGATGGTGCCACCCTCCAACTTGTCCGCAAAGTGCGGGAAGATGGGTTTCAGCTCGTCCACGAAGATCTCGCGGGCATCCTCCAGGAAGACCTCGTTGAGGGCGACGATGTCGAAATGGTCCTGTTGCTGCTTGATCAGGCCGGCTATCGCCTTTGCCCTTTCGCGGGTGCGGTCCCGACTCTCGCCGCGCGTATCCGTCAGTCCGCCGAGGCTGAGCACATCGCCCGCGATTTCCGCCAGCGTTCCGTCGCAGAGCACGATGCCCTTCTCCAGTGCGTTGATGACGTGCGTCAGAACGTTGATGTCGTCCATCTCTGGGACAATGCACCGCGTGTTGAACGTGGCCACCCGAGCCCGAGCCGATGGGTTGGGCTCCGGGTCAGGGGGCGGCGGCACTCCGGGCGGGCAACCGGTCAAGAGGCCGACGGCCGTGATGCCCAGCGAGCATAAAGCTATCCCACACCGCGTGGTAAACCGTTCGCACACGTCAATCTCCTCTCATTCAGATTATGCGTGTTCAGCGTGCATCGCCATCGCCTCGTCGCCGGAGCAGCACGGCCGCCCCAAGGCTCAGCAGCACCAGGCTTGCCGGTGCGGGGGCGTACTCGGCCCCCTGAAAGCTGATGGTGTACTGCTCGAACGGGAAAGTCGTGTGGCCGGACCAGCCGACCAGCGGACCCGGCGCCCCCGGACCGTCGGGCGCTCGCTCGACGCTGAAGGGGCCTGAAGTATTCCAGATGGCCCCCCGAGGCCCTCGGCGATGTAGGGGTCGCGGGACTCGCCCATGAAGTACATGCCGGGGCCGGGCACGAACTGCCCGGTCAACGTCGGCCTGGGCGCTCCGACAGTGTAGGCTAGGCCGTTGCCGTTCGGCGCGCACAGCCAGAGCTGGCTGGAACCAGGTCGCCGTCAACATGGCCGAGAACAACGCCGGGTTGGGGATGTAGATCGCGAACAGATCGGCGTCCTGACCCGGGTCGCCGCCGAGGATCGTGGTCAGTGGGCTGCCGCCCACGGTCCACTGGGCGGTTGCGATCAGCCCTCCCGCCTCGCCGCCGCCGTCGTTGTACTCATGCCACGTTTGCGCCGACGTCACCCGAGCCACGAGAGCCACAACCAATAAACAAGCCAGTGCTTTTCTCACTTTTTCTCCTCCTTTCGCATCCATGACACTTACCGCCCATTAACTTTGTCCGTTCCTCTTGTGCCACACCAGCCCGCCCGGAACCAGCAGGGCCAAGGTCGTCGGTTCCGGTATCGGCACCGCATCGGCCTAGTGGATGCTGACCTGTGGTCCCGCGTGCTGGCCGGACCGGGCAGGGTCTGCTGGTTGATCACCCCGGAGCGGCCTTCCGCCGAAATCAAGAACACTACCTGATTGCGATCGTAACCTTCTGCTGTCACGCGACATGCACGCTGCTGCAAAAACATGCGTGCGATCCACTGGAAGTCCCGGGTTAAGGGACTGGGATCCCGGCGCGAATCCATATTCGCGCGGCAATTACGGAAATCCCCCGAGCACACGCGTACGAACGATAGTAGACTGGATCACAACCGACGGTCCACGCGCAGTCGCGCCGATCCGAGCACGACTTACCGAATCCGAGTTATGCTGCGCTGGTAGAGTCCGGGCCGTTTCTCGGCGGTCAGCGCCTAATGACCGGGTACTGCGGGCTTTGCCCCCTTACTAACCGTCGATACTCACCGGGTGTAATGCCCACTTGAGCGGCAAAGACATGGCAGAACCAGTTGGGATTGGCATGGCCGGTTTCGAGGGCGATTCGTTTTATCTGCCAGTCGGTGGTAACCAGCAGCCTCTTGGCCTGCTCGACCCGCCGGGCGGCGATGAAACGACTCATGCGCTGTCCTACGTGCTGGACGAAGATTTCGCTGAGGTAGGTTGGATACAGCCCCAGCACCGAGGCCACTCGGGCCACGGTCAGGCGGGGATCGGACAGATGCGTGGTGATGTAATCGATCGCGCGGGCGACCTGTGGGTGCGCTGGCGGGGGACGGAGATCTGGATTCCCGGCCGGCCGACACGCAGGCGAGAATGCATGTTCGGCGGTAACACCGCCAGGCACTCGGCGGAGGAAGTCAGCGTGTGCCGTCGTAAAGTCATTGACCAGCAACTCAAGCAGTTCGACAAGGCGCGTGAACTCCGTCTTGTCCAGCGACGTGGGCCCGGCTAGCTTCACGACCGCCAAGCAACGGTCCTCACATACCACCGGGACGATCGCGCAGATTCGTTCGTGCTGACAAATACCCGAGTGTGTTTCCGGCCGCCGCGCGAGCTTGGCAAGATGCAGTTGCCACGATTCGCGGCAGTAGTCGCTTGCGGCGAACTCCACGCACGCAGGATGGGATGGGTTCGGGGCCGGATCCTCCTCGTTGGGCTCGGAAACGGCCAGAGCCAGAGCCTGTACGTGCGTCCCGCCCACACGCGCAAACCGGTCCACAACTTGTTTCCCGAGCAACTCCAACAGCCTTGCGACAGTTGGCTTGCCGGTGGCCTTCCGCTCCGCTCGCGGTCCGTGTTTCGGGCGCAGAAAGTGTTGCCGGGCCATGGTCGGTCCGCGTCAGTAATCCCGCATGGGCCGGTTCACCTTGGACCGTTGGCTGCCGCGACGACCTCAATGTCGTTGCCTCGCTGCTGCTTGCCCGAGCCCATCATCAAGGGCCGGTTTGACGTGCGCGTCAACGTCCAGGAGCCCGCTGCAGGCACCCTTGACCATCACCCCTGACCAACGGGTGACGACCGGCACGTGGACGCCAGCCGTCGGGCCTCCCTACGCCCCGGGATGCCCATCCACCACTCGGTTCCAAGAGACACCCCTGATGTTCCAGCCTATTCTCTACGTTACATCTCCTAAAACTGGATGTCAATATCCCTGTTTTGGGCTGACCCCTTGCCCTTTCCGGTCTTCTGGATACCCTCGGCGCAGGGTTGCCGCATTCGTGCGGAACTTGTTTCTCAAACCGACCGATTCTGTACCGGATAGGGCTTGGCGCAAATAAGCTGCGGTGCTCTCTGCCGGTAGACGTTGTGGATAACAACGCCCGGGAGAACCACCGCAGGATTACTATCGGCCGCATCGCCACCGTATTCCGCGGCGTTCCCAATCGTACTAGCGCCATTTGGGCAGGCGGGCGTAGCCACGTTTCTACGGTTTGGTCGTGGCCAATGCCATGGCCACCGAACAGACCATCGAACGCCTGAACGCCCTCCTTCACCTGCACACCCACCGGACCCACGACGGCGAGTCCCTCTGGCGAAGCGACTGGGACGAATCCTGGGTCCTCCGCGAGATCGCCCTAGACACCCTCAAACGGCTTCGCCGCAAGGGCGAGCCGATCTACTTCATCCTCGACGACACCCGGGCGCTCAAGCAAGCCAAGACGATAACGCCGTCGGCAAGCTCTATCGTCATGCCGCCGGCACGTGCGGGACGGGCCATACGATCCTGAAGGCCTGCCTGGATTATCGCGGCGTGACGATTCCGCGGGCCAGTTGCCTGTACGCCAAGAAGGAACACGCCGCGGGCCTTCGAGTCCCGTTCGTCAAATTGACAGAACGGGCCGCCGGCCTGATCCGTCACGCCAATCTGCCGAACGGGGCGGGCGTCACCGTGTTGTTCGATGCCTGTTGCCTCTGTCCGACGGTGGTGCAGGCGGTTCGGGCCCGCGGGGGGCACTACATCGGCGTGGGCAAGTCGAACCGTCGGTTTCAGGGGGGCGGCCAATCGCATCGGCTGAGTCGCTATGGGCCGAACGTCCTGCGGCGCTCGGGTCGTTGGATGACCATCCCGGGGTTGAGGGGCAAGCGATCCTACCGGGTGGCCGAGCGGATCGGCCATCTCAAGAAGTTGGGCGAGGTCAAAGTGGTGTTCTCGCGTCGGCGGGGCGGGCGGCAGTGGATCGTCTTGGTGACGGATGATCTGTCGCGACCGGCCAGGGGGGCGGTCGCGGATTACTTGCGTCGCTGGTCTATGGAAATGCTGATGAAGGAAGACTTGCACCGCACGGTCTGGCGCGGGGCAGTCAACGATGTGATCAAGGTCAGTCATGAGCGTCCCGTACTGCGTCGCTTGGAGAAGCTGCCGGTCGCGTGGAATCGGTCAGAATGAGTAAGGCGGTACCTTCCCGCCGATCCGCATCGACGCTATCATCCGCACCGACTCGGCGGTGTGGTTCGTCTCGGCGTTTGGGCGGCCGGCGTGTCGCCCGGAATCGGGGCGGCGGAGCATGACATCATGGGGCAGCGACGGCAAGAGAACCTCTGTGGACCGCACAGAACCCCGGCGGCAGTCCCGCGGCATGCCCGCGTGAAGCCATCGAGATGGTTGGCGGCGATTGTTGTCTCTGCGTCGTTGAGTGCGGTTGCGGCGGTGCTTGCGGAGGACGACGCAACGCGCGATGTCCACGACCCCGTCGTCATCCGTGAGCGGGATACCTACTACCTGTTCTGCAGCGGGCGGGGCGTCCCTGTGCGCCGGTCGAGGGATCTCTTCGCGTGGGAGCGGATCGGCTGCGTCTTCGACGAGGACGTGCCCGCGTGGGCCAAGGCCGAGATCCCGGCGGCACGCGACGTCTGGGCCCCGGACATCTCGTTCTACAACGGGCGGTTCCATCTCTATTACGCCGTGTCGACGATGGGCAGCCAGCGGTCCTGCATCGGCGTGGCGACGAATCGCACGCTCGACCCCGCCTCGCCCGACTACCGCTGGGTCGATCACGGCAAGGTCATCGAGTCGTTTCCGGACAAGGTTGACTACAACGCGATCGACGCGAACCTCGCCCGCGATGAGCGGGGCGATCCGTGGCTTGTCTGGGGCTCGTTCTGGACGGGGATCAAACTGATGCGTCTCGACGCTGCCACCGGCAAGCCGTCTAAACGCGACGGCCGCATCCACGCCCTCGCCGCCCGCCCGGGCAACACGGCCATCGAGGCGCCGTTCCTGGTCCGCAAGGACGGCTACTACTACCTGTTCGTCTCGTTCGACCAGTGCTGCCGGGGCGTTGCCAGCAACTACAAGATCTTGGTCGGCCGGTCGCAGCGAATCACCGGACCGTATACGGACTACAACGGCCGGCCCATGCTCGAGGGCCACGCGACGCTGGTTCTCGCCGGTTACGGTCCATGGCGCGGCCCGGGGCACAACGGCATTTTGCTGGAGAAGGCCGGCGACTGGATCGTCCACCACGTGTACGACGCCCGCCTACAGGGCGCCCCAACGCTTCAGGTCCGCCCGTTGCTCTGGTCGGCCGACGGCTGGCCGGTCGCGGGTGAGCCGCTGACGGCGCCGGCGACGACGCGGCCCGCGCTGCGGCCGGACGATCTGCTCGGGGCGTGGCGTCACTCGGTCAATTTCGGGGCCGAGGAGTACATCGAGCTGCACCCCGGCGGCCGCATGAACGCCGCCGTGATGGGCGCCACGTGGTCGCTGGATGGCAAGCTCCTTCGGTTGCGCTGGCCGATGGATAACGCCCCTGGCGGGGCGTGGGTCGACACGTGCTTCATCGCCCCCGACGGGCAGTCGTACGTCGGCCGAAACCAGCGAGGCGACCTGACACGGGGGATGCGCTGAGCGCATGAGCGATCCGCCAGGCCTTGAGGCCCTTTGGACGCTACCGGTGTCTCGTGAACGGAGGGGGCCGGGTGGGTCGCCGCATGCCAAACAGGCCCCTGCCTGCCGGGCTCGGGGCGAAGCGACGGCTGGGGGGAGGAACCGCAGGGACCCGCGGCTGTGCTGACGTCTGTACCCCTTCTGCCGACTTTGTCGATCTTGCCGAAGATGCCCCCCAAATCAGCCGATACTGGGATCGGCAATGGCGACTCCGGGCGCTACGATCAGAATGGGCAGCATGAACGTGCCGACTCGCAAAGATGTGCTTACAACGGGGCAGGTGGCACGCATCTGCAATGTCGCGCCGCGGACGGTCTCCAAGTGGTTTGACAGCGGCCAGTTGCGCGGATACCGCATCCCCGGCAGCAAGGACCGCCGCATCCCCCTGCAATCGCTCATACGTTTCATGAAGGCGCATGGGATGCCGCTCAACGGCATCGAGTCGGGGCAGACCCGGATCCTGATCCTGGATGTCGAAAAGGACGTCGTTGAGCTCCTGAGCCGCGAGCTTGGCAGAGAAGGGCTGTACGAGGTTCGCACGGCGGAAACGGCCTTTGAGGCCGGCATGGCACTGGAGGGCTTTCGCCCGCATGTGATCCTGCTGGATGTGTCGCTGCCGGATGTGGACACGCGGGCGGTGGCGCGCCTGATCGCGGCCAACCCGGAGTTCGAGGGAATCCGTCTGGTCGCGATGAGCGCGTCGGTCAGCGAGGGCGAGGCCGAGGCGCTGCGGCAGCAAGGCTGTGCCGCCGTCCTTCGCAAGCCGTTCGAGATTCGTCAGGTCATACGCGCGATCGAGGAATCGCTCGCCGCTGGCACACGGTGAATTCCGCTCACGCCAGGACCGCTTCCCTCGATGCGCCGCGCTCCAGGAACTCGAGGTGTCGGATGAACTCCTCGATCTGGGCCGCGGGTACGATGCAGCGGTGCACCTTCAGCTTCAGCCGGGAGGCCAACTCGTCGACCACCTGCGGTGCGCAGTCGGGCGCGGTCGCGATCACCAGGTGGTCGCCCCACAAGCGAAGCGGCCAGACCCGATATCGGATCACCAGTTCGGGGGATACACGCGCCAGCGCAACCGAGTCCGTACCGAGCTCGTCGAGGTCGGCTTCTCGGACCTCGAGCGAGAGTTGCCGCGCCCATGCCTCCCAGACCTGCTCCGGAGATGCCAGGCCCCATCGCATGGCGATCAGTCCGAATCGTTGGCCGGTGCGGGCCTGATGGTCCAGGATCTCCTCGACGTCTTCTTCGGAAAGAATCCCCATTTCCTGAAGGATACGTCCGATAGGTGGCACGTTCACGTGTATAGGTCCTCTCCTCTTTTTTCGCGCGTTTCCGTTGTGACGAACCCTCCCGCCGGTCGCGACGAATCGGTCACGGGGGCCGCTGCTGGACCATACGATTCGATTCACGGTTCAGGCAAATCGCCGGGCTGAAACTACTGAGGATGCCGGGCGGACCGAGGCGCGCCGGGCTGGATTCGGGACAGGCGTGTCAGTCGCTGCATTCCAGGCAGACGACACTGATGTCATCGCGCGGCCAGTCTTCGGAGGGGGTGTCTTGTTCGACGGCGGCGATCTCCTCGAGCACGTCGGCCGGGCGCCGCCCGCCCAGCGTGCGAAACCACGACGTGGCGGAGAGATCGTCGGCGTTGTCGCCGGCCGGCTTCCGACAAAGCAGGGCATCGAGGCCGTCCGTATAGAAGTACATCAGATCGCCCGGACGCAGTGTCCGCTCGACGACGTCGAAGATGGGGTTCTCAACGGCCCCCAGCAGCACGCCGGTGCTGCGCACGAGGACCGGCGGGCCGTCCCGGGGCACCAGCACCGGATGGGGCAGCCCCCCCCGCGCCCAACGCAGGAGGCGGCGTTGCTCGTCGTAGATCGCGTGCGAACCGGTGACAAACTGGCTCTGCGAGAGTTTCATGTCAAGGAGCTCGCGGTTCATGCCCGCCAGCACCTCGTCCGGCTCGAGGATGCGATAAGATCCGTTCTCGATGGTCTTTCCGCGAAAGAGGCGCTTGATGAGCACGGTCAGCAGGGCGGCGGGCATGCCGTGCCCCGTCGCGTCCGCGAGGGAGATCGCCAGGTGCGATTCATCCAGCCGGACGACGTCGTAGATGTCGCCGCTGACGTGGTCCGCCGGCAGGTAGAGCGCGTGAAACCGTGCGGTGGTCGACAGCGGCATCGGGTTGGGGAGCAGGTCCCGTTGGACCTGGCTGGCCAGATGGAGCTGCTCGTCGAAGTGCTCGACCTTCGCCCCCATCTGGCAGAGCATCGGACAGACGGCACCGATTGGCGGCCTGCCCTCGCAAATGAGCTCGACATGCGTAACGGTCTCGACCACGTGCCGGGCTCCAGCCCCTGGTCACTCCTTCCGACAGCGATTTATTCGGTCGTTCCCGTGCGCGACTTGATGTACGACTCGTCGGGTTTTGATTTCGCCCGGTCGTGGATCGCTTTCAGAGCGGGCGCGCCGGGGGGGAAGGGGTTCACCCGGTCGTGGCAGGCGCGGGTCCGGGGTGCCTTGTCGGGTCGCGCGTGCCCATAACGACCGGCGGTCCCCCGGAGGCTGTGCCTTTCCACAGGCCGTGCTTCGGATCGGCGTAAGGCTCGTTGGAGACCTCCGGTTGGTCCAGCAGCGGCCGTGGCTCGTCCGCTCGCTCGCGCCGGCCGAATAGATCGGTCTGCTCGCCGGGGTCGATAACGCGATCGGTACTCCGGTCCGTTCTTGAAGCGCATTTGCGCACCCGCTATTGTGAGAACTGGGGCGTGTCCCTCTGCATCTTCCGTGGCGGGAAAGGACCGGTCATGTGTTTTCATTCCCGGGCCAGGGTTGCGGTCGCTGCAATCAGCGCCGGGCCTGCCGTTTTCATACCCGGTGGCGCGACGCGATCAGAGGAGGAGTGATGAAGCCGCGCGGAATCCACACGAGCATCGTGTTCGTCTTTGTCATGGCCGGCGTCGGGCTCTACGGGGCTGCGCGGGCCGCCGCGACCGCGCTCGACGATTACGTGGCCGCGCCGGATCCCAGCTATCGCTGGGGCCTGGTCCGCACGATCAACGGCATCGGATACAGGGCGTACGTGATCGACATGACGTCGCAGACGTGGCGAAGCCCCGGCGAGGTCGACCGCACCCGGTGGCAGCACTGGCTGACCGTCATCCGGCCCACCGCAGCCACACGCTCGACGGCAATGCTGTGGATCAACGGCGGCAGCAACGGCGAATCGGCCCCGACCTCCGCCGACTCGATGCTCGCGAGCCTGGCCCTGGCGACGAACACGGTGGTCGCGGACCTGCGCATGGTGCCGAACCAGCCGTTGCGGTTCGCCGACGAGGCCGATCCCCGCTACGTCACGGGCGGCCGATACGAAGATGCGCTGATCGCCTATACGTGGGACAAGTTCCTCCGCACCGGCGACGACCGGTGGCCCGCCCGGCTGCCCATGACCAAGGCGGCCGTCCGCGCGATGGACACGGTGCAGGCGTTCTGCGCGAGTCCCACCGGCGGGGGGTTGGCCATCACTCACTTCATGGTGGCCGGGGGCTCCAAGCGCGGCTGGACCACGTGGACCACCGCCGCCGTCGATCCGCGTGTCGTCGCGATCGCGCCGATCGTCATCGATGTCGTCAACGTCGAGGTCTCGATGCATCACCACTTCGCCGCGTACGGCTTCTGGGCGCCGGCGGTTCAGGACTATGTGGACATGGACATCATGGGTTGGTTCGGCACGCCGCAGATGGCGGCGCTGATGGAGATCGAGGACCCGTACACCTATCGGGCCCGCTACACCATGCCGAAGTACGTCCTCAACGCCACCGGAGATCAATTCTTTCTGCCGGATTCGTCGCAGTTCTACTTCGACGATTTGCCGGGCACGAAGCACCTGCGTTACGTGCCCAACACCGATCACAGCCTCAGCGGGTCG
>CAZTVU010000067.1:0-20756 GCA_964617025.1 uncultured Planctomycetales bacterium
CCAGGCCGGCTGCTGGCAGCACGCCTGCTGCCTGATGGATGCGCAGCAGCTCATCCTCGAGACCGTGGACAACCCCGACTGGGTCCATCGCCTGCTGCGGGCACTGCTCGACCGCAAGCTGCGCTTCATCGACGAATCGCTGCGCGGAGCGAAGTTCGACCTGATCGAGACCGGCGGCGGCGCGGGCAGCGACACGCTGATCTCGCCGGAGATCCACCGGCAGTTCTGCCTGCCCTACGACCGGCGGATGCACGACGCCCTGCACGACGCCGGCCACCGCGTCACCTACCACACGTGCGGCGGCATGATGAACATCCTCGACCTGATCGTGGAAAACGGCACCGACGCCTCGGAGACGCTGGCCCCGCCCGGCGTCGGCGGCAACATCACCGAGCCGGCCCGCGTCCGCGAGGCCTTCGCGGGTCGCGTCTCGATGATCGGCGGCATGGACCAGTTCAACATCCTCACGTCCGGCACCCGCGAGCAGATTCGGGCGGAGGTCCGCCGCCTCTTCGAGGGCTTCGGCCGCGACGGCGGCTACATCCTCTCCGCGTCCGATCACTTCTTTGACACGCCGCCGGACAACCTGCGATGCTACGCCGAGGCGGCCCGGGAATGCGTGTACTGACGCACGCCCTGGGTCCGCGGCCCGCCCGGTTCTCCAGTTTGCCCGCCACCAGGACTTGCCGGTGGGAAAAACGCGCCTAGGATCGGGCGATCGCAGACGGCCCATCGGGCCAAACGTCAAGGCTGGATAAGAGAAACCAAGGCGATCCGGTTTTCCCGGCGCATTCATCGCCGACGCTGCGAACGCAAGGAGGCGCACAATCGAATGAATCACGGGCCTGTCCGGCCCCAATCCATCACAGATTTCGCGGGATGGTTTTGGTACGTGGGAAGCCGGCGTGGATGCCGGGAATCGACAATCGGGGGATTTGAGGCGAAACAGGGAGCGGGGCGGCGGCAATCGGGGAAAGTCGCAGGAGCAAAGAGGCAAGAACGCGAGTGGTCTGCGCCAAAGGCAGTCCGCTCGCTGTCTCTTTGCGCGCACGTCGGACACTTGGCGTGTCGTAGAAAATAGCAACGGCGCGGCCTGAATCCCGCGCGGTTGGAGGTTCACCATGCGGACCGGTCTCGCTCTCATGGCGATTGCGGGCATGGGCTTCCCGAGTTGCCCGCGGCCGGATTCGGGAACGGTGTGCACGGAGCTGTACGCCTACGGCGTCTCGGCGACCGTCACCGACGCCCGGACGGGCCGGACGATCTCCGGGGCCGTGCTGACTCTGACGGACGGCGCCTACACGGAAACGATGCAGCCGTTTCCCTCCGGCGGCTACGTCGGCGCCGGCGAGCGCGCGGGGACGTACACACTCACAACCGTCGCCGACGGGTACGTCAGCAAGACGATCGAAGACATTGTCGTGACCGCCGACGTCTGCCACGTCATCGGGGTCCACGTGGACGTCCGGTTGGAGCCGTTGCCGTAACGGCGACGATTTGCCCGGTCGACAGGAAGCGGCGGATCTCGCCCTGGTATGCCTCCCAGTTGCCGGGGCCCGGGAAGTCGTTATGGTCGCAGTCGTACTCGACGTAGCGGGCTCGCGGATTGAGGTCGCGAAGCCTGCGGCCGTGCGACACGGGAATGATGCTGTCCCGGGTTCCATGAAAGATCAGCAGCGGGCCATCGAAGTCGCGGACCACCCGGTCCGTGCGAAAAGGGTTCTTTGCCAGCGACCCGGGCACGCCGTACCGTCGGGCCATCGACACCACGCTGAAGAACGTTGATTCGAGGATCAGGCCCGCGGGCGTGCGCGCCGCGGCCAGATCGGCGGCCACCGCCCCGCCCAGCGACCGCCCGTGGAAGACGATCCGCCGCCGGTCGACGTCCGCGCGGCCGGCCAGCCGGTCGTACCACCGGATCATGTCCGCGCGGATCACCTCCTGCGACGGCGTGCCGGTCGAACGTCCATAGCCGCGATACTCCGGCAGGAGGACGGAGAACCCGAGGCGCTGGTAGTCGCGGGCCACATCCGCCTGGCTGTCAATGAGCTCCGCGTTGCCGTGGAAGTAGATGACCGCCGGGGCGGGGCTGTCCGGGCCGGCGCCGGGCGCCGGGAAGAACCACGCCTCAACCGTGCGTCCGTCGCCGATGTCGAGATGCAGAACCTCGGCCGACGGCGGCGGCCGCCGCGCGGGTTCGCCGGCGAGGTCCGCGGGAAACAGCAACCGATCCTGGTAGACGTACATCACCGCACACCACGCGACGAAGAACAGGACGCCGTCGACCGCCAGGTGAATCGCGATCCGTTGCCAGAGCGGCCGCTTCGCCTTGCGGGCCGATGCCGCATCGGTCATTGTGCGGTTGTCGTTCGCGCTCATTCATCGCCTCCCGTTCACTTGACAGCCGCTCGGGCACGGGAGTTTCACTCCTGCCTCGCTCTGCGGGAGCCGTACGACGGCGGCGCTGCGGGCACGGCACACGCCCGGAGCTTATCCTAGGCGCCCGACGCCGTATAATGCGATTTCAACCGCCGTCGACCGGTCGGTGACGCCGGGAAGACCGAAACCGCTCCCTCCGGGAGGGCCCCATGCACAGAACCGTACCTGCGTTCCAGACTGCGCGGGCGAGTCTGATCGCCCTCGTCTTCGCGTGGCCCGCCGGCCGCGCCGGCGGGGCGAATGATGCACTTACCGTTGACTTCCGCTTCGCGCCGCCGTGGTGGCAGACGGCCATCTGTCTGCCGGACGACTGGCAGAAGACGCTCGTCGGGAAGGACGGCGCATTGCTTTATGACTTCCCGGGCCGGTACGCCGGCTTCAAGACCAGGATCACGTGCGGCGTCGGCAGCCGAACAGAGTGGGTGCGCCAGGAGCTCGTCTCGCCGCGGATTCCGATCGTCCGCACGATCCGGCGAAGCGGCCCCGTCGAGATCGTGGAAGAAGCGTTCGCCGTCGTGACGCCCGGGGCCGATGCGGCGTCTCCGAACGGACCGCCGACGCTTGAACGCATCGGCGCCACGACCACCCTCCTCGGCTGGGCCTCGCCGCGATCGGCGTGCGACCCGGCCTTTCGCAACATCGCCGTCGGCTGGGATCAGCCGGTCCGCTACCGATTCGCGGCGGAGAAGGGCATGCAATACACGGTGGCCTTCGGCTTGTGCGAGGGCCATCACTCGCAGGCCGGTCAGCGCATCCTCGATCTGCAGATCGAGGGCAAATCGCGCCGGACCGTCGACATGATTGCCGAAGCGGGGCAGAACATCCCCGCCTTGTTCGCGCTGGACGCAAGCGATGAGAACGCCGACGGGTGGATCGACCTCGCCGTCGCGGCCGCGCCGGGGTCACTCGACCGCAACACGATCCTGAACGTGCTGTGGGTCTTTGCCGGGGCCGAGGCGCTGCCGCTCGACCTGCTTCGGCTCGGCCGGACGGCACGGCCGCCGGTCCTCTATGCCGATTGCGGGGCGGCAATCGTGCTGCCCGGCGCGCCGCGGCGGGATCTCGTTCTGGTCCGCCTTCACAACACCGGCGCGACCGAGACGACCCTCCAGCCGGTGGTCACGATGGAGAGCGAGTGGGAGATCACCGAGGATCGCGTCGAGGGCTGCGCGTCGATCGGGAGCGCGACCGCGCTCTACTGCACGCACGGCATCAGCCTGTGGGAACCGGGCGCGGGCCGCATGACCGCGCAGCTCGCCCCGATGACGCTGCCGCCCGGCGGGCGGCAGGCCTTCGCCGTCGGCGTCGTTCGCGGCAAGGATCGGCAGCGATTCCCCGCAAGCACGGCCGAGGCCGAGGCCCTGCGCAAGCAGGCGGCGGCCTACTGGCAGGCGCTCAACCTGCCTTACGGCCGCATGGAAGTGCCCGACGCGGGCGTGCAGGCGCTCCTCGATGCGTCCATCCGCAACATCTATCAGGCCCGCGAGATCAAGAGGGGCCTGCCTGCCTTTCAGGTCGGCCCGACGTGCTACCGCGGCCTGTGGGTGGTGGACGGCTCGTTCCTCCTCGAGGCCGTCGCGTTCCTCGGCCGGACGGATGAGGCGCGCCGAGGCATCCACTATCTGCTCGGCTTCCAGCGGGACGACGGCGCGATCATGATCATGGACGGTCACTGGAAGGAGACCGGCATCGCCCTGTGGGCGGTGGCCCGGCACGCCCGCCTGACGAACGATCGGCAATGGCTCGCGGAGGTCTGGCCGCAGGTCGAGCGCGGCTTCGCGTACATCCGCGCGATGCGAAAGGCGGCATCCGCCGACCCCAGGGCGCCGAACGCCGGCCTGATCCCGGCGGGCATGAGCGACGGCGGGCTCGGCGGGACGTATCCGGAGTACACCAATGTCTACTGGACAATGGTCGGGCTGCGGGCGGCGGTGGATGCGGCCCGGTGGCTCGACAAGGCCGCTCAGGCCGACGAGTGGCAGCGCGAATATGAAGACTTCCTGGCCGTCTTTCGTCGCGCGGCCGCGCGGGATATGCGAACCGACAGCGCCGGCACGCGCTACCTGCCGATCCGCATGCGCGATGACCAGAACAGCGCCCCGCAGAAGGCCCAGTGGGCCTTTTTGCATGCGGTCTTTCCCGGCCGGCTCTTCGAGACGCACGACCCGCTCGTCCGCGGCAACATGGATATGCTCAGGCGCGTCGAGCAGGAGGGTCTCGTGTTCGGGACGGGCTGGCTCTCGGACGGGATCTGGAATTACTTCGGCTCGTTCTACGCACACGCGTGGCTGTGGCTGGGCGACGGCCGCAAGTCCGCCGAGACGCTCTACGCCTTCGCCAACCACGCCTCGCCGCTGCTGGCCTGGCGCGAGGAGCAGATGCCCATCGGCAAGGGCGATCAGATCTGCGGCGACATGCCCCACAACTGGGCCAGTGCCGAGTTCATCCGCCTGGTGCGACACCTGCTGATCCTGGAGCGGGGAGAGGACCTTCATGTGTTCGAGGCCCTGCCGGCGGAGTGGCTCCGGCCCCATGCGACGCTTCGCCTACGCGATGTCATGACGGAGTTCGGGCCGATATCGCTCGAGCTTCGCATAGACGCCGGGCGGACGGCCGCCCGGCTTCGCGTCGAACCGCCCCGTCGAAACCCGCCGCGTCGTATCCTGCTTCACCGGGACGGCTGGTCCGCCGAACGGGGAACGAGCGAGGTGCCGATCCGAAACATCTCGGAACACGTGGTCGCACTCCCGCCGCCCGACGCGCCGAAATGAGGCGACACGGATCGAACGCACAAAAAAACTGCCGGACCAACCGGATGACCGGTTGAGCCGGCAGCACTCTTCCCCGCGCTTTTCCGCTCCTGAGACCTACCCTAGCTTCAGGGATCGAGGCTCTTCGCCTCTTTCGGCATACCCCGAAAACCGTCCGCTTCCCTAGCTTTTCCCAACCTTCGCTTTTCCCTACCTGCTTTTCCCATCCACGCTTTTCCGACTCCTGCGGACAACGGTTCGCGAAGGATACGCCAAGGCGTATAGCGGGGAGTATTGGGCCTGATTTTTTTGCGACCGGCTGCGACACCTCCAGATGACAAAAAAGCCGATGAGGCTCTCTCTCATCGGCCCAGAACAAAACTTGCTTCTTTCCAGCCACCCGGTCCGGCATCATTTGGAAGAGCGTTTCGCCGGACCGTTGTACACCTTCTCGTATATCACAGGGGGCCGCCGGTGTCAAGACCCTCCTGCGAAAAATCCCTATTCTCCCAACCGCCTGCTTGCCGTATCTGACATTCGGACGCCGTTTCATAAGGCATTGTGATAAATAGGGCTAAGTTGGTGGGTTTATACAGACCCACCGTGCCTTGCGCGGGGCAATGCACACTCTAATCAACTATTAACAGCTCGGGGCCCGCCTCGCCTCGAATACCGACGCCCTGAACCGCAGTACGCCGCCCGCTCATGTGCCCCACAGCCGTACAAACCTTGAAACCGACCAACGCCCGCCTAAACTCTTCTGGATTTCGTTCAATCAAGGTCCGCATCGGCGGGCTTCACGACGACGTTTATGGAGAACCACGCATGACGCAATCGCCCGAGTTCGGCATCGGCACGCGCTGTCTTCACGCCGGCCAAGAGCCGGACCCCACCACCACCGCGCGAGCCGTGCCGGTCTACCTGACGAGCAGCTACGTTTTCCGCGACACCGAACACGCGGCCAACCTCTTTGCTCTCAAAGAGTTCGGCAACATCTACAGCCGGCTGATGAACCCGACGAACGACGTATTCGAGAAGAGGATGGCGGCGCTGGACGGCGGCGTCGGGGCGCTGGCGGTTTCCAGCGGCCAGTCGGCCATCTACATCGCCATTTTCAACATCTGCCGGGCCGGTCAGAACTTCATCTCGGCGACGAGCCTGTACGGCGGCACGTGGACGCTCTTCACGCAGACGTTTCCCAAGCTGGGCATCGAGGTGAAGTTTTTCGACCCGGCCAGACCGGACGACATCCGCAAGTTGGTCGACAAGGACACCCGCTGCGTGTACCTGGAGTCGCTGGGCAACCCCAAGAACGACGTGCCAGACTTCGCGGAGGTGGCCCGCGTCGCCCATTCCTGCGGGCTGCCGGTTCTCTGCGACAACACCGTGATGACGCCCTACCTGCTCCGACCGTTCGAACACGGAATCGACATCAACATCTACAGTTGCACCAAGTTCATCGGCGGGCACGGGTTGCACATCGGCGGGTGCATCGTGGATTCAGGCCGGTTCGACTGGACGGCCGACCGGAAAAAGTGGCCGGAGTTCTGCGAGCCCGATCCGTCCTACCACGGCGTGGTCTTCGCGGACGCCCTCAAGCCGATCGGCAACATCGCGTACATCATCAAGTGCCGCACCCACTTCCTGCGGGATATGGGGAGCTGCATGAGCCCGTTCGCGGCGTTCCTGTTCGTGATGGGGCTCGAGACGCTGCACGTCCGGATGCCGCGACATTGCGAGAATGCCCTGAAGGTCGCCGAGCACCTGCGGGGCCACAAGGCGGTGCAGTGGGTGAACTATCCGGGGCTTCCCGACCACCCGTTCCACGCCAACGCCAAGAAGTACCTGCCGCGGGGCTGCGGCGCGATCGTGGGGTTCGGCATCCGCGGCGGGATGGAGGCGGGCAAGAAGTTCATCAACTCGGTCAAGTTGTTGTCGCACCTGGCAAACATCGGCGACGCGAAGACGCTCTGCATCCACCCGGCCAGCACGACGCACTCGCAACTGACGGCCGAGGAGCAGTCGAGGACGGGCGTCGTGCCCGAGTACGTCCGGCTCTCGGTCGGCATCGAGGATATCGCGGACATTTTGGCGGACATCGACCAGGCGCTGGCGGCCTCGCAGAAGGCATAACGAGCGTGCACAGGCCGGCCGTCACGGCAGGTTTTCGAGGTCGTTGAGGTCCTTATGGCGTCCGGCCGCCCGCTTGTTGCGCTTGAGATGTTCGAGATTGATCAGGCTCATGGGGATGGAATCGAGTTCGCCGACGATGCGGTGCGCGTAGCATTCCTCGAATGCAACGCCCGAGATGCCGGTCTGCAGCTCGATTCGGACCGGCGGAACGCCCACTCGTATGACCTGCCCCGGCTTCGCGAACAGCTCCGGCCCGACGTCGTGCCCGGCGAACCCGAACGCCCGAATGACCTCCAGGACCTTGTCGATGTTGTCGGGGCGGGTCGAGATCCAGACGTTCAGGTGGCCGGTCGGCCGCGGGAATCCGTGAAAAGCGACCGCGTATCCGCCGACGACGAGGTACTCAACCCTCCCGGGCGTTCAGCAACCTCAAGAACTCTCTGAAGTCGGGTGGTAGCGGGATCGTAGCCATAGGCAACCTGGCGCATGTACTCCAGGGCGAGCAGGCGCTCCGCGGGCGTCTTGCTGAGCCAGAACGCCTTCTCGTCGCCGGGCTCATCCGGTCGCCCGACGGAGAACCGGGTCCGATCCAGACGGAACTCTTCGATGAGGCTCATCTGCGCCCGATTCTATCGGCGAATCCGGCCTCGCACAATGAACGGCACGCGGCCGGGCGCGGGCGATCACGCCGGCGCGGACGGTGGCGCGCCGAAGCCGGGCACGAAGCCGGCGTCGAGGGCGACGAGGGCGCGCTGAAGCGCATCGCAGAAGAAGAACTCGCCCCACATGACGGACTCGTCGACGCCGAGCTTCTTGTGCATGTGGTAGACGCCGTGCTTGAGGATGCCCTCCCAGTCGGCATCGCCGATGCCGAGCCAGGCCTCGTTGCAGAGGGCGGCCAGCATGAGCATGCCGAAGGTGCGCAGGCCGGCGGCGCTGGCGGCGTGGCCTCCGCTGTTGGCCTCGATCGCATCGGCAAGCTCGAAGAGGCCGGCGGCGGCGATGGCGCCCGCGGAGGTGTCGGCCTGGCGGCGCTGGTCGGGCGGGGCGTCGAAGTCCCACGGCGGCACGAGGTTGCCGACAAGCTGGAGACCGAGATAGGCGGCGCAGCGCAGCGACGTGTCGGCCCAGAGCATCTCGCCGGTGAGCCGGGCGCACGTGGCGAAGCCGTAGATGGCCCAGGCCAGCCCGCGCGACCAGCAGGAGTCGCCCCGGTAGCCCTGGTGCGTCGTCTGGCGAAGGAATTCGCCGGTGGCGGTGTCGAAGATGCCCTCGTGGGCCGTGGAGCCGTCGCCGCGAACGAGGTAGCGTCGCGTGGTCTCGCAGTGGCGGCGGGCGATGTCCAGGAGCGACGGGTCGTCCGCCGTGAAGCCCGCGTACCAGATGACGGGAACGTTCATCATGATGTCGATGAAGCATGACTCGGGGGCGACGAACGAGCGGAGGTAACCGCCCCGGGGCTGAAATCGCATCGCGAGCGTGCGGCCGGCGTGGACGACGACGTCGCGGAGCGAGGCGTCGGGTTTCCCGCCGCGGACGGTGGCGTCGTACCACCGGCGATAGGTGCCGTGGTAGAAGAGGAAGCCGAGGTCGTGGACGTCGCGGTCGTCCTTGCGGGGCTCGATGAGGCGGCTGTAGTGCTCGGCGAGGCGGCGCCAGTCGGGATCGGCGGTCCGCTCGTGAAAGATCCACATCATGCCGGGGAGAAAGCCCTCGCACCAGTTGGTCCACGCCTCGCCGCCGTGCTTCCAGCGGCCGCCGGCGGTGTACATGGGAAAGTAGTCGGGATGGTTCGCCGTCAGGCGGCGGACCTGACGCTGGGCGAACTCGAAGACCTCGGTGAAGAGCCGTTTGAGGGCGTTAACGTCGATCGGGGCGGCGGGCATGGGGCGCTCCTGTCTGCGGGTGTCAGCTCGGGATTCGGACGGTCGGGCGGCCGATGTAGTGGCATTCGAAGCCGTGCCGCCGCATGGTTTCGGACGCATAGACGTTGCGCCCGTCGAAGATCAGCGGCCGGCCGAGCCGGGACCGCATCAGCGGGAAGTCGGGGTTCCGGAACTCGTTCCACTCGGTGACGACGACGAGGGCGTCGGCGCCGTCGAGCGCGGCATAGGGGTCGGCGTGATAGTGCACGCGCGGGCCGTAGCGGGCGCGGAGGTTGTCGAGGGCGGCGGGGTCGTGCGCGTGGACCTCGGCGCCGGCGTCGAGCAGCAGATCGATGAGCGTGAGGGCGGGGGCCTCGCGGATGTCGTCGGTCTGCGGCTTGAAGGCGACGCCCCAGACGGCGATACGCTTTCCCGTCGGCGGCGCGCCGAAACGCGCGACGATCTTGTCGTAGAGCAGGCGCTGCTGGCGGACGTTGACGGCGTGGACGGCCTCGAACAGCGAGGCGTCGAGGCCGGCCTCGCGGAAGGTGTGGGCGAGCGCCTGGACGTCCTTGGGGAAGCAGCTCCCGCCGTAGCCCGGGCCGGGATACAGAAACCGCCGGCCGATGCGGACGTCGGTGGTGAGGCCGGCGCGGACGTCGTTCACGTCGATGTCCAGCTTGTCGCAGAGATTGGCGATGGCATTGATGAAGCTGATGCGCATGGCCAGCGCCGCGTTGGCGGCGTACTTGATGAGCTCGCTGGCGGCGCGGCGGCAAACGATGATGGGGGCCTGGTTGCGGACGAAGGGCAGGTGGAGCTCGCGGATGACCTCGGCGGCCTCGGAGTCTTCGGCGCCGATGACGACGCGGTCGGGGCGCTGGAAGTCGTCGACGGCCGTTCCCTCCTTGAGGAACTCGGGGTTGCTGACCAGACGGACGCGATGCGGGCAACGCGAGGCGATAAGGGCCTCGATCCGCGCGCCGGTGCCGACGGGAACGGTGCTCTTGATGACGACGATCTTGGGGCCGTCGGCCAGCTCGGCGATGGTGGCGGCGGCGCGCTCGAGGTGGGAGAGGTCGGGCCGGCCGTCGGGCAGGGGCGGGGTGCCGATGGCCAGGAAGAGCACGGGGGCGTGGCGAATCGCAACGGCGGCGTCGGTGGTGAATCGCAGGCGGCCGGCGCGGGTGTTGCGGACGATGAGCTCCTCGAGGCCGGGCTCGAAGATCGGGCACTGGCCGGCCGAGAGGCGCTGGACCTTCTCCGCATCGATGTCAAGGCCGACGACCTCGTTGCCCGTATCGGCCAGGCAGGCGCCGGTGACGAGGCCCACGTATCCGGAGCCGATGACGGTGAGCTTCATGCGTGTGTCTCCGTGCGAGCCACAAGGAGATCCCAATCCGATCGGCACGGCACACAGGGCCATGGCCCGCAGCGCCGGCGGAATGGGAAGTCGCGCCGCCGGTGAGCATACGGATACGCGACCGGGCCGCAAGTCAATGGAAATCCCTCGACAGGACGCGGAGGCGGTCGAGGGCGTCGCTGAGGTCCGTGATCCGCGCGGTCTGCACATGGACGACGTCGCCGGCGCGTTCGACGCGGCCCTCGGCGATCCAGGCAAAGCCCTCGGCGGCCCGTCGAAACCGCTCGTATACGGCGGGACGGATCACCAGGTTCGTGACGTCGGTCTCATCCTCCAGCGTGACGAAGATGATGCCCTTGGCGGTACCGGGGCGCTGCCTCACGAGCACGAGACCGGCGACGCGGACAGGCTCGCCCTGCCGGGAGCGTTTCACGCGGGCGGCGGTCGTCACGTCCAGGCGATTCAGCTCCGCACGGACGAGCGCGATCGGGTGGGCCTTCAGCGAAAGGCCGGTGCCGTCATAGTCGGAGAGGACCTCATCCCGCAGCGTCATCCTCGGAAGCGGGGCCGGCGCCTCATCGGGGACGAGGTCGGCCAGGAGCGGCAGTTCGTCGCGGATGGCCAGGACGTCCCAGAGGGCCTGCCGGCGATCGAGGCCCATGGAGCGGAATGCATCGGCGGAGGCGAGGCGGGCGAGGGTCGCGCGGGCGGCGCCCGACCGGCGGGCCAGGTCCGCGACGCTTCGGAAGGGGCCGTCGCGCCGGGCGGTCTCGATGCCCCGCACGGCCTCGTGCGAAATGCCCTTGACCAGCCGCATGCCGAGTCGAATGGCGGGCCGGGCGCCGGCCCGCGCCTCAGGGCCCGGGGCGGGCGGTTCCAGCGTACAGTCGTAGTCGCTGTGGTTGACGTCGATCGGCCGGACCTCGACGCCGTGCTGCCGGGCGTCGCGGATGATCTGTGCGGGGGCGTAGAAGCCCATCGGCTGGCTGTTGATGAGGGCCGCGGCGTAGGCCGCGGGATAATAGCGCTTGAGCCATGCCGAGGCGTAGACGAGCAGGGCGAAGGAGGCGGCATGACTCTCGGGAAAGCCGTACTCGCCGAAGCCGGCGATCTGCTCGAAGGTCTGCTCGGCGTATTGGCGCGAGAGGCCGTTGGCCATCATGCCGCGGAGCATTCGTTCGCGGAACTGCTCGATCACGCCCGGCCGCCGCCACGCGCCCATGGCGCGGCGGAGCTGGTCGGCCTCGCCGGGCGAGAAGCCGGCGGCCACCATCGCCAGGCGCATGGCCTGCTCCTGGAAGAGGGGCACGCCGAGCGTCTTGTGGAGGACCTCCTGGAGGGCCGGGCTGGGATAGGTGATGGGCTCCTCGCCGTTTCGCCGGCGGAGGTAGGGGTGGACCATGCCGCCCTGAATCGGCCCGGGGCGGACGATGGCGACCTCGATCACAAGGTCGTAGAAGTTGCGCGGCCGGAGGCGCGGGAGCATGCTCATCTGGGCGCGGCTCTCGACCTGGAAGACGCCGACGGAGTCGGCGCGGCACAGCATGTCGTAGACGGCGGGGTCTTCGGGGGGGATGGAATCGAGGGAGAGAGACGGAGGGGAATTCGGAGGAGGCGACGAAGCGATGGAGCGACGAAGCGACGAAGGGGGGTTGGGGGAGAGCGACGGAGCGATGATGCCACGGGGCGACGAAGGGGAGTTGCGCGGAGGCGATGCGCCTGCTAGGGGGCTTCCGGGGGCGTTGCGGGCTTGGGCTGGGTCTTTTCCGATTGCTGCTTCTCTTCCAGGCTGCGGATGAGGGCTTGCAGAATCCGGTCCGTTTCCTCCGTCAGGCTCGTGATCGGCGATGCCTCCCGAAGGAGGCCGAGTTCCGTCGACAGGATCAGTTGCGTCTGGATCTCGGCCAACGAGCCCCGTGCCGTCCGCAGGAAGCGGAGATAGTCCACCCGCGACTGCCGGGCGTGACCTTCCGCGATGTTCGACGGGATGGACACTGCCGCCCGGCGCAGTTGCATGACGAGCCCGAATCGCTCCGTCTCCGGAAAGCGAGCCGTGACGCGGTACACCTCCTTCGCCAGCTCCATTGCCCGCTGCCAGGCGATCAGGTCGCGAAACGTCCGGACCATCCCCATCTTGTTCTCCACTGCCCTGCGTCGCCGCAGGGGCACGACCGCATGTGGAAGCACATGGTATCCGCTCCATCCCCCCTGCTCCATCTCCTGTTGCCTCGCTCTCGTCTTCGTCGCCCCGCTGCTTCGTCTGCCATTCACGCCCCCACCGCTGAAGCGGTGGGACACCCGGCTCCATTGCTCCGTCGCTTTTCTCCTCCTTCCCTCCGTCGCTTCGTCGCTTCGTCGCTCCGTCGCTCGCATTGATCAGCGCAAAGCACTTGTTCAGGCACGTCAGCATGCCGAGCGCGAGGCAGTCCACCTTGAGGATGCCGAGTTCGTCGATGTCGTTCTTGTCCCATTCGATGAAGGTGCGGTCGGGCATGGCGGCGTTTTCGAGGGGGACCATTTCGCAGAGGGGGCCGCGGGTGATGACGAATCCGCCCACGTGCTGGGAGAGGTGCCGGGGGAATCCGAGGATCTGCCGCACCAGCGCGTTGAGGCAGCGTACCGTGTGATGGGCGGGGTCGAGCCCCGCCTCGCGCAGGCGCTCGGGCGGCAGCACGGGCCTGTCCCACCACTCCAGTTTGCCGGCCAGGGCGTCGACGCACTCGAGGGAGAGGCCGAGCGCCTTGCCCACGTCGCGGACGGCGGATCGCGGCCGGTAGGTGATCACCTCGGCGGTGATGCCGGCGCGTTCGCGGCCGTACTTGCGGTAGATGTACTGAAAGACCTCCTCCCGCCGTTCGTGCTCGAAATCCACGTCGATGTCGGGCGGCTCGTTCCGCTCGCGACTGACGAACCGCTCGAAGAGCAGGTCGTGGCGGTCGGGGTCGACGGCGGTGATGCCGAGGCAGTAGCAGACGGCGGAGTTCGCGGCCGAGCCGCGGCCCTGGCAGAGAATGCCCCGCGACCGGGCGAACCGCACGAGGTCCCAGACCGTCAGGAAGTACGACTCGTAGCGGAGTTCCTGAATCAGCGCCAGCTCGTGGTCGAGGAGGCGTCTCGTGCGTGCGGGCGGCCGGTCGCCGAACCGCGACCGGGCGCCGGACTCCGTGAGCTCGCGGAGGAACTCGATCGGCGTGCGGCCGGGCGGACAGAGCTCCTCGGGGTATTCGTAGTGGAGCTCATCGAGCGAAAAGCGGCAGCGTTCGGCGACCTCGCCGGTGCGGTCGACGGCGCCGGGGAGGCCGGCGTAGAGGCGCTCGATCTCCTCGATCGGGCGGAGGTGCCGCTCCGCATTGGCCATCAGTCGGCCGCCGGCCGTCGGCAGCGTGCAGTGTTCGCGGATGCAGGTGAGGACATCCTGGAGCGGCCGGCGATCCGGGGTGTGGTAATGCACGTCGCCGGCGGCCACGAGCGGGACGCGACACCGGCGCGAGAGATCGAGCAGGCGGTCCCGTCGGGCCTCGTGACGGCCGTCGCGGTGAAACTCCGCGGCGAGGTAGAGGCGGTCGCCGAAGACGGCGCGGTAGCGCATCAGGGCGTCGTGATCGCACGTCGGCCGCTGCGGGCGCGGGCCGGCGGGCGGGCGGTTCTGTCGCCCCTTCGGGGCTTGGGGGCTTGAGGGGTGCGCGAGATTCCCGCTTGCGATCGAGTCGCGGTTTTCGATCGCTCCACAGCGCGGCTCGGTGCGGTGCGGGGAGTCCTCGCTTGCGATGGCAGTTCTGTTTTCCTGGGGAATCATGATTCCGATGAGGCCGTCGGCGTGTTCCTCGATGTCGGCGAAGGCGATGCGGCATCCGCCCTTGGGCATTCGGAGGCGGCCGTTTGTGATCAGACGGCAGAGGCGGCCGTAAGCGGCGCGGTCGGTCGGGAAGAGGAGGATGGGCGGGGCGTCTTCGGGCGTGATCTCCGCACCGACAAGCGGACGGATCCCGTGCTCCTTTGCGGCGACGTGCATGCGGACGACGCCGGCGAGCGTGTTGCAATCCGTGATCGCCAGGGCGGAATACCCCAGCGCCGCCGCGCGAGCGCAGAGCTCGTCCGGGTGCGAGGCGCCCCGGAGGAACGAGAAGTTGGTCTTGCAGTGCAGTTCGGCGTAGGGCATGGTCGTACGATTACTCGGTTGCTCGGTTGGTCGGTTATTCGGGAAATCCGTTATTCCGTTCGTCCGTTGTTTCGTTTCTTCATTCAAAGGCGCCTTGGAGGAACCATTTTCCTTCCTTGCGATCGCGGAAGAGCCAGAAGCGGCGCTGGGTGTTTGTGGTGACGGCGAAGTAGTCGCGCTGGATGTCGCCGCCTCGCCACCAGCCGGTCTCGATCCGCTCTGGGCCAACGGCCTTTGCGATCACGTGCTCGCGGCCGGCCCAACGGAACCACGTGGGCGGGCCGTCGGGGACAATCGCCATGGCGGGGACCTCGATCGGGCGGGCCAGCAGGCGCAGGGGACGGTCGGTTGCGGCGGGCGGGGACGCCTCAGGCGCGGATGAACGATCAGCGATTACCGGCTGGAAGCGACAGGCGCACTCCGGTTGATGATCTGCGACGAGTCGGGGGCGGACGACCGCATCGAACCCGAGGCGGTTCGAGAGTCGATCCAGCAGGTGGGCGAGATCCTCGTCCGGGTCGCCGTCGGCCTGTCCGTCGGCCGGGTCGAAGAGATGGCCCTGCCGGTCGCCCAGCGTCTCCGCAGCACGGGTCCAGAGCATGGCGGCGAAGACGGGGGCGGTGAGCGGGGCGGCCTCGAGCCTCGCGACGAGGAGCGACCGCAGGTGCCTCACCGACCGGGTGGGCTGCGAAAGGGTGATTTCGAGGGTCGTCGGGCCGGCATCCTCATGATAGAGCGTGCAGAGCAGTTGGCGCACGCCGATCGCCCGCCGGCACAGTTGATCGCAGAAGAGTGCCAGCAGGCGGTCGATCGCCTCGTGGATCACCTCGATTCGGTCGGTGGCGCCGGCAAATCGTATGCGGCTGACGGGCTCGGCCGGGGGCCGATAGGCGTCGATGAGCTCCGGGGCGTGGCCGAGGGCCTGGTCAAGGCGATGGAGGACGCCGTCGCCGAGGCGGGAGGCGATCGAGGCGCGCGGGATCTGCATCATGGCCTCGATCTTTCGGACGCCGACGGCGGTGAGGATGAATACCTCTCGCTCCGAGAGCCGGAGGGTCCACGGCGACAGGGACGCGAGGGCGCCTGAGGTCCGGCCCGGGGGTACGATCGTGGAGCATTCGCAGCCGTGGGCGATGGCCCACGCGGCACCGACCGTGTCGGCGATGGCCGCTCGGACGGCGAACCCCTGGGCCTGGATCCCCTCGACGGCGAGGCGGAGCAGGTTCGACTCGCCGCGAAACAGGCGCTCGCAGCCGGTGACATCAAGCAGAAGGGAATCGGGCGGCGTGGGTTGAACAATGGGTGAGAGGCAGTTGGCCCAGACGGCGAGGCGGTCCAAAGGCAATGGGATCGCGGGCTTTCGATGTTCGTCAGCTTGAATCTGGGTTCGTTTGGCCGTGGCGATTTTCGAGGAAGCGACGGAGCGACGAAGCGACGAAGCGACGAAGGGAAAAGCGTTTGGAGCGGCGGGTGGCGGGTTTGGCGTAGCGAGTTGGGGGTACGAAGCCTTCGGCGCAAACCGAGGACTGGGGGGTTCGTTTGGCACCGGAAGCGTGCCGGGCGTCTCGTTCGGGGTATAGGGTTTAGGGTTTAGGGTTTGGGGTGGCTCGCCTGCGATTGGCTTGCCGCAAGCCGGATGATCGTGACCCGGGGGTTCAGGCGGTGGCGGCTCTGGCTGCATCCGCGGCTGTATGTAGAGACACATTATCCGCTTCATAAGGCCACCTGATGATGGTGGGTTGGAGGGGGATCCCTTCCCTTGTTTTCAACACGTGGATCCGCCGTGGCGGGTCGGTTGTTTCTATGCGCAGTCGGACAGCCGCAAATGTTGGGCCTGCACGCTGAAGCGCCTTGTGGAGGATGAGGCCGAGGCTTCCGCCTTGTTCGGCGGCCAACTGGAAACGGCGAGAGGTCCGCGCATCGAAGGGTTTACGGGCGTTCTGGTGGAGGATCACCGCAGCGACGCCGCCGCAGCGAAGCGACTGGTCGCACGCCCAGGCCGCGTCTCGCAGCGAGGCCGGACGGACGATGACCGTGCGATCGAGTCGGAGGCCCGCTTGCACCAACGCGGGCGGGTAGAGGTGGCCATCCGCCCCTGGGGGGTCAATCAGGATCACATGGCCTCGGTCTCCGGCGGCCTGCCGGGCGAAACATATGGCCAGCGACGTCGCCCCGGTACCGTCGCCGTCGTAGAGGATCTCGGTCATGGTGCCCAGGGTAAGGCCGCCGCCGGGCAAGGCGGCGTCCAAAGCGGCCAGCCCGGACGGAATGGCGCGGGCGCGGCGCTGGCCGCGGTATCCGCCCTGGACGTTGCGGAGGAGGGCCTTCAGGGTGGCGAGGTCGATGGGGTTCAGGGTTTGGGGGTTAGGATCTGGGGTTTGGGGTTTAGGGTTTGGGGGTTGGGGGTTGGAGACGGCCCGGGCTTGCGCTTGGATGTCAGATGCTGAACAACCCCGAGCTTGCGCTCGGGGCTCTGTTGGAGTCATTTGGCGCACGGAATCATTGGTCCGGAGATTGTAAGATCTTTCCGAATCCATGGTTACCTCTTTGTTTCCGTGGCGCTGACCCCTTCGGTTCCCCCAGGGGCTATACCTAACATACACCAAACATTCAGGGAAGTCAAACGGGGGGTTTGGGGTTTAGGGTTTCGGGGTTGCTGGCACACTCCTTGGGCTCCGCTGTTCTTGGGGCGTCGTGACAGCTTGTCCCTCCAGCCGGGGGCGGCTGGGTGAGCGCCAGCTGGAGGTCATTCCAGCCTGAAGAGGTTGAGCTTTGCCCGTTGGGTGGACATTCCAGCCGGGGGCGGTTGGGTTACGCTCACCGGAGGGCGGTTTCCGACACAAAAGACCCAAAATACGAGCCCCTAGACCCAAACCCAAAAACCCCAGACCCCAAACCCTAAACCCCAAACCCTGGCCCCCATCGCCCTTCATTTCGGGCGGCGGCTTCAAGGGGTTCTTTTCGGTCTTCCGATAGAGACATGGGGACAGTCCCCCGCATGGCATGGAGGCTGCGCGCTTGTTCAATGCCCGGCCGCTGGAGCGGCGTCAACTGGCATGTCGGCTGGCCGTTGTGTCGGTGATGACGTTCACGTCGGCGGCGAGCGGGGCTACGCTTTTCGAGGAGACGTTCGAGGAAGACCCGGTCGGGAAGTTTCCGTTTGTCGGTCCGGGGGGATGGAGCGCGGCATCGCAGGGCGGCGGAGGCTGCGTGAACGCGGTCGCGGAGGCCGCGGCCTCGCCGATCGGTTCGGGCAAGGCCGTTCACATCGTTGATCCCTCGAGTTCGGCGGGCAACCTGCTGGCGAAGTGGGAGGGGCTCGGTTCGCCGGACGTCGCCCACCTGTCGTTTCAGATCCACGAAGCGGACGGAGGCTTCGGAGCGCTGACGGTCGTGCTGGGCGGCGACCGGGGGCAGGTGCACTTCGTCGAGGTGGAGGTCGGGGGCGGCCGGGTCGTGGCAAAGAAGGGCAACGGCTCCGCGGATGTCGATCCCGCCGGGGCGATGTATTCGCAGGGGACGCGCGTAACGATCGACATCGTGGCGAACGCCGGGGCCGCGGCCACGAGCTATACGACGCAGGGCAACCTTCGGGGGACGGCGGCAGCGGACCGATATGACGTGTTCCTCAACGGGACGCTGGTGATCGACGACGCGGACCCGGCGGATTTCGGCGAGCCTGTCAGCGCGATCGCGTTTCGGACGGGCGACGCCCCGACGGGCGTGGACGTCTACATCGACAACATCCGGCTTGAGTCCCCGGGGACGAGCGAGTCGACGGGGGACTTCTCGCTGAGCGTATCGCCATTGTCGCAGGTCGGGGCGTTGTGCGGAGAGATCACGTACCAGGTGACGGTGTCTCCGGAGGGCGGTTTCAACGGCTTCGTGCAGCTTGGGACGGCCGGCCTGCCGAACGGGGCGGGGGCCCGCTTCGAACGGTCGTCGGTGGGGCCGTCCGGGTGGACGACGGCGGTGGTGGTCAGCCTGGGGCCGACGTTGTCGCCGGGCGAGTACCCGTTCGCGGTGCGCGGCTCGGGCGGCGGCAAAACGCGATTCAAGCAGGCGGCCTTTTCGGTGACCAGCGGGACGCTGCCGCAATTCGGACTCTCGATTCAGGTGCACGGAAGCGGAACCGTGACGGCCGATCCGGCCGCGGGGCCGTACGCGTGCGGCCAGGTAGTGAGTCTGACGGCAACGCCTGACGCGGGGCACCGCGTGAAGTCGTGGAGCGGCACGGACAACGACGCAACGACGGCGAACTCGAATACCGTGACGATGACGGCCAACAAGACGGTGACGGTGACGTTCGAGCCGATCCCGCCGCCGGTGGAGTACACGTTGACGGTGACGGTGCCGGGGGGCCACGGGTCCGTGACGCCCGGCGGCGGTACGTATGCCTCGGGCACGGTGGTCTCGCTCGTCGCGACGCCGGAGAACGGGTACCGGGTGAAGTCGTGGAGCGGCACGGACAACGACGCAACGACGGCCCACGTGAACGCGGTGACGATGACGGCGAACAAGGCGGTGACGGTGGAGTTCGAGGCACTGCCGACGGGGCAATGGCAGTTTATGGCCCGCGTCGTCGGGGGCCGCGGGACGGTGTCTCCAACGGACGGCACGTATGCGTCGGGGACGGTGGTGACGGTGACCGCGGTGCCCGATGCCGGCTACGAGGTCAAGGCCTGGTCGGGTACGGACAACGACGCGCTGCGGACAAACGCCAACTCCGCAACCATGAATGCGAACCGGGTGGTCACGGTGGAGTTCGAGCCGGCGACGTATCTCTTCCCGGCGGACGCGGACCGGTCGTGGAGCCTGTCGATTGACGAGGTGACGGCGTATGCGGCCGCATGGCGGTCGGGGGCGAGATGGACGGCAGAGCCTGCGTCGATCTCGATCGACTATGTGACGCGCGCAGCTTACCTCTGGCGGGCGGGCGAAGCGTATCACCATGCGGCGACGGAACCGCCGCCGCTCTGGTGGGTGCCCGGGGCGAGACCGTGATGTCAGCGACGACCGCGATAACGGCATGGCGGGGATGCGCGACGTGGTTCGTCGGAGGGCGGCCATGACGGCGATTCGGCCTGGGAGTAACGCTCGACGCGGGTGGGTCCTTGGCGTAGCGGCGGCAATGGTCGGACTGTCGGCGGCGCATGGCGCCTCGACGGCGATTCGGACGTTCGACCCGGCCGCATATACCCCGGAAGAGCCGGTACGGGTGAGCGTGGCGGTGACGCCGGACGCGGCCGTACTGGCGTGGGCGGCGGAGGAGACACCGCCGGCAGGGTGGGTCGTCAGCGGCATCAGCCACTCCGGCGTGTGGGATGCGACGACGGGAAAGGTCAAATGGGGGCCGTTCTTCGATAACCAGGCGCGAACGATTGCGTATGACGTGACGCCGCCGGGAGGCGAGACGGGGAGCAAGGCCTTCAGCGGGCGAGCGTCATTCGACGGGCACGGCGCGGCTACGGGCGGGGAGTCGACGCTGACGCTCTCCACGGCGCCGCGATACACGCTGACGGTCAACGTCTCGCCGGCGGGCGCGGGAGCGGTGGCGCGGCAGCCCGAGCGCGCGACATACGCAGCGGGGACGAAGGTGACGCTGACGGCAACGGCCGGCGACGACTGGGCATTTGACCGTTGGGAGGGCGGGCTGACCGGTATGGCCAACCCGGTCGAGGTCACGCTGGACGGCGACAAGACGGTTACGGCCGTGTTCATCCCAATAACGCCGCAGCAGTTCACACTGGCGGTGAGCGTCTCGCCGAGCGGCGCGGGCAGTGTGACGAAGGCGCCGGATCAGGCGACGTACGAGGCGGGCGCGTCGGTGTCGCTGACGGCGACGGCGAACGCCGGATACGTGTTTGACCACTGGGAGGGCGACGCCGCCGGCACGGCGAATCCGCTGTCAGTCACCGTGGATGCGAACAAGGCGGTGATCGCGGTGTTCGCGGCCGCGCCGCCGGCCCGCTATGCCGTGGCGACGGCGGTGTCGCCGAGCGGCGCGGGCAGTGTGACGAAGGCGCCGGATCAGGCGACGTACGAGG
>CAZTVU010000068.1:0-3411 GCA_964617025.1 uncultured Planctomycetales bacterium
GCGGCGGCGACGCCGGCCGGGGCGGGCCGCGACCGCTGCTGCACGGCGACCGCATTCGCGTCTTCCCCGACATCCGCACGCGGACGCTGGTCATCCGGGCGCATCCCGACGACTTCCGCCAGATCTCGGAGCTGCTGCTCAAGATCGACCGGCCCAGCGGCAACCCCGGCATCGACATCCGCATCTTCCAGCTCAAGAACCTCAACGCCGGCGAGGTCGAGCAGGCCCTCAAGGCGATCCTGAAGATCGAGGAGGACGGCCGGCGCCGGATGCCGCGCGTCGTGGCCGGCGGAATGCCCGGCGCCCCGGGCGCCTGGCAGAGTCAGGCGGCGATGATCGAGCAGCTCCAGCAGCAGATCCTCGAGCTTGAGGGGATCGGCGAGGGCAAACTGGCCATCAACCCCAGCGAACAGATCACCATCACCAGCGACGCGACGACGAACTGCGTGATCGTCTCCGCCCCGGACGAGGGCATGAAGCTCATCGAGAAGCTCATCACGAAGCTTGAGGAGCAGCAGGTTCCGCTCATGATCCGCACGTTCAAGCTCGAACATGCCGACGTCGGCGACGTTCTGCCGGAGCTGGAGAAGCTGTTCGAGCGGAGCGCGGCCGGCGGGGGAGGGCGGCGCGGCGGCGGCGCCGGGGACATCACGCCGTCGCGGATCGGCTCGGTGCAGATCGCCGCGGACGTGCGGACGAACCAGCTCGTCATCCGGGCGCTTAAGCCCGACTTCGAGAAGATCGAGCCCGTGATCAAGGAGCTCGACCAGAAGATCGAAGGGCAGATCGTGCAGACGTTCACGCTGGAGTACGCCGACGTCGCGAGCGTGGCACAGGCCCTCCAGGTCGCCTACGGCACGGCCGGCGCCGGCGGGACCAAGGTCGGCAAGCCGATCCGCATCAGCGCCGACGCCTCGACCAGCACGCTCTTCGTCTGGGCCGACGAGACGATGCGCGCGAAGATCGCCAAGCAGGTGCTCGAACTGGACGAAAAGGCCAAGGACCGGGGCGAGACCCACCAGATCATGCTGAAGCAGGGCGATGCCGCCGTCGTGGCGCAAAAGCTCGAGGCGGCCTTCGGTCAGCGCGGCGGCCGGGGGCGCGCGCAGGTGAAGATCGTCGGGGATTCGACCAGCGGCACGCTGTTCGTCACGGCGCCGGCGGAGGTCTTCAAGACGATCGAGGCGGCGGCGAAGGTCCTCGACACGCAGACCCAGCTGCAGTTCCGGAGCTTCAAGCTTCAGAACGCCTTCGCGGTCGAGATCGCCGAGCAGTTCAAGGAACTGACTCTGCAGCTCGGGCGGCAGCTTGCGAACAAGCCCGACATCAAACTGGACATCCTGAGCGTGATCCCGGATCCGCGCACGAACACGCTGTTCGTCATGGGCGGCAGCGCGACGCTGCTGCTCGCCGAGCAGGTGATCAAGCAGATCGACGTTCCCCCCTCGCAGCCCGTCGCCCAGACGACGTCCTACTTTTACCTGACCAAGGCCGACGCCAACTCCGTCGCGAGCACGATCAACAACCTCTATGCGCAGATCCCCGGCAAGGCCGTCCCGCCGCCGAAGGCGTACGCCGAGCCGCTGACCAACTCGGTGTTCGTGTACGCCACGGTGCAGCAGCTCGAGCAGATCAAGGCAAACGTCATCAATCCGCTGGAGACCGTCGCGCCGGGGCCCGAGCGCGAGATCACCACGCACGCCGTCACGCTGAAGTACGCCAAGGTCGACGACGTGATGACGACCGTGAACGGCTTCATCACGCAGCGGCGGGCGGCGCTCACCGCGTCGGGCGTGCAGCGGAACATCCTGCCGCAGGACCTTGCGTTCGGCCTGTCTTCCGACACGAACACGAACCAGCTCTTCTTCTATTGCACGAAGAAGAACTTCGAGGACATCCAGAACCTCATCAAGACGCTGGACGTGGAGACGGCGACGTCGCAGATCCGCCAGACGCGGGTCTTCCCGATCCAGTACGCCGACGTGAGCACGACCGCCTCCGCGGTTCAGTCGGCCCTGCGCAAGCCCGGTCAGATCGCCGAGCGCGACCTGGTGACCGCGATCGCCGAGTCGGCGACGCAGTCCGTCGTCGTGACGGCGAGCCCCGAGAACCTCGCCCGCGCCGAGGCGATCATCCGCGAGATGGACAAGGAGACGGGCCAGACGCCGGTGAGCGAGCAGATCGTCATCAAGGAGGCCCGGGCGGCCGACGTGACGGCGGCGCTCACGAGCTTCTTCCAGACGACGATGCGGCCGTCCCGGGTGACCGGCCGCCTGCCGGCCAGCGTCCAGACGATCGAGAACCAGAACGCCGTCCTCGTCGTCGCGCCCAAGTCGCAGATGGACTCGATCAAGGAGATGATCAAGGCGTTCGACGTCAAGCCGGTCAGCGAGGTCGAGCGGAAGATGAAGTCGTACGTGCTGACCTACGTCGACCTCGGCTCGATGATCACGACGATCAATCGCGCCTTCACCATGACCGGTCCGCGCAATCCCCGCGACGCCGTCGACGCGTTCGGCGACCCCGGCACGAACACGCTGATGGTGATGGCCACCGAGGACAATCACAAGAAGGTCGAGGAGCTGATCAAGACGGTGGACGTGCGGAGCACGGCCGTCCGCAAGACCTATCCCTTCGAGATCAAGTACGCCGTCGTGGACGACGTGTACAGCGCGCTGTCCGCCATCTTCGCGACGCGGCGGCAGCAGGTGGCCAGTCCCGTCACGATCACCCAGCTCGCGGGCACGAACAAGGTCCTCGTCACCTGCACCGAGGCCGACCAGAAGGAGATCTCCGAGCTGATCGCGACGCTCGACGTGGCGCCGGTCAAGGCGAGCGTCGTCAAGGTGATCCCGCTGAAGCGCATCTCGCCGACGGAGGCGAACACGCTGCTGACGGAGTTCCTGCGCAAGCCGGGCAGCTCGGGCCGCTATTCCCCCACGCTGATGGCCGACCTGCGCCTGGCCGTCAGCGAGAGCGCGAATTCGATCGTCGTCACCGGCCGTGAGGCGCAGGTGAAGGACGTCGAGGAGATCCTGGCGATGATCGAGGCGCAGATGCCCACCACGACGCAGCCGACAGGTCGGCTGCCGCGGGTGATCGCACTCCAGTTCGCCGACCCGTACGGCGTGGCGGCGGCGATCGAAAGGGCCTTCACGAAGCCCGGCCAGGTGGCCGAGATCGACAAGGTCACGGCGTCCGTGGAGGGGGCCACGGGGTCGCTGGTGGTCATGGCGAGCGAGGCGAACCACGAACGGATCGCGGCCCTGGTGAAGGAGATCGACACCGAGTCGACGTTGACGCCGGTGACCGAGGAGATCGCGATCAAGGAGGCGCGGGCGTCGGACGTGGCGGCGGCGATCAACAGCATCCTGAGCCAGACCCGGCGGCGGATCCGGAGCACGGGGCAGC
>CAZTVU010000068.1:3421-20740 GCA_964617025.1 uncultured Planctomycetales bacterium
AGGCGGTCGACGCGACGAACTCGCTGCTGATCAGCGCCACGAAGGGCGAGATGGAGGGGATCAAGGGGCTGATCGCCAAGCTGGACCGCAAGCCCCTGGTCGAGCGGGAGCGGCAGATGAAATCGTATGTCCTGCAATACGTGGACCTCGGCTCGATGATCAACACGATCAACCGGGCGTTCACGGCGACCGGGGCGCAGGGCCGCAACCCGCGGGAGGCGGTCGAGGCGTTCGGCGACACGGCGACCAACACGCTGATGGTGATGGCCACCGCCGAGAACCACGCCAAGGTCGAGGAACTGATCCGGACGGTGGACATCCCCGGCACGGGCATCCGCAAGACGTACCCGTTTGACATCAAGAACGCCGTCGTGGACGACGTCTACGCGGCCCTGACCGCGATCTACGCCGCCAAGAAGCAGAAGATCAGCAACCCGGTCACCATCGCGCAGCTCCGCGGGACGAACAAGATCCTCGTGACCTGCACCGAGGCGGACCAGAAGGAGGTTGCCGAGCTGATCGCGACGCTGGATGTCCCCGGATCGGCCGGCGAGGTGCAGACCGTGCGGCTGCGGCACCTCAGCCCGACCGAGGCCAGCCAGATGCTGACCGAGTTCTTCCGCAAGCCCGGCGCCGGGCGATACGATCCGACGCTTCTCTACGACCTCCGCATCACGGCGAGCGAGAGCACCAGCTCGCTGATCGTCAGCGGTCGCAAGGAGGGCCTCGATCGGCTGCGGGCGCTGGCCGAGAAGCTCGACGCCGAGGCCCCGACCGAGGGCGTCCGCAAGGTCAAGGTGTTCACGCTTCGATATGCCAATCCGGCCTACGTGGCGAACGTCGTGACGCAGGCCTACGGCAAGCCCAGCTCGCGAGCCGAGATCGACCAGATCACCGCGCAGCCCGAGTACACCACCAGCGCGCTCGTCGTCTCGGCCAGCCCGAAGAACCTCGAGCTGATCGAGAAGCTCGTCGCCGAGCTCGACAAGGAGTCGAGCAACAAGTACGACCGCCACATCGTCAAGCTGCAGCATGCCCAGGCGGACGACGTCGCCGCCGCGCTCACGTCCGCCTACCAGAGCCGCCGGTCGACCCAGCAGGGCGAACGCCCCGTGACGGTCACCTCGGAGCCCAACACGAACACGCTGATCGTCACGTGCACGGACGTCGAGTTTCCCGGCGTCGAGGAACTGATCAAGACGCTGGATGTGCCCAAGAGCGAGGACGTCGAGCGCCAGCTCAAGACGTTCAAGCTGACGTACGTCGAGCCCAGCTCGCTCGCCTCCGCCATTCAGACGGCCTTTCAGACCACGACGGGGCGGCGAAACCCGCGCGACAACGTCACGGCCACATACGACTATACGACCGGGGCGCTGATCGTCGCGGCCTCGAAGGAGCGGATGGCGAAGGTCGAGGAGCTCGTCAGGGAGCTCGACCAGGAAAGCCCGAATCGCCGTCCCGTTCGCATCCTCGAGCTGAGCAACGCCGAGGCCGCCGACGTCGCCAACTCGCTCACGCAGATGTTCCAGTACGGCGGCCAGCGGATGCGCCAGGGCGAGTATGCCGTGAAGGTCCAGCACCTGCCCGGCACCAGCCGCATCCTCGTCCAGGCCAACGACGCGCAGTTCTCCGAGATCAAGGAGATCGTCAAGCAGCTCGACGTGGCCGACTTCAGCAAGGTCGAGCAGATGCGCGTCGTCGCCCTGAATCACACCGACGCCAACGAGGTCCTCACGATCGTCCAGGAGTTCCTCCGCAAGTCGGGCTCCGGCTCGCAGCGCGGCCAGCTCGCCGGCGACGTCCGCATCGCCGCCTCGACGACCACCAACGCCATCGTCGTCAGCGGCAGCAAGGACCAGGCCGACAACGTCGAGCGGATCATCAGGCAGCTCGACCAGGAGGTCGAGGGCGCCAACGAGCCGCAGATCATCCCGCTCAAGGTCGCCAACGCCTCGCAACTCCAGCGGACGCTCACGCAGGCCTTCACCGACGCCGTTCGGCAGCAGAAGCGCGGCAAGACGTCGCCGGAGACCATCCCGATCATCATCGCCGACGAACGGTCCAACTCGCTGGTCGTCCGCGCCCGGCCGTCCGACTTCCGGTCGATCCGGGACATGATCGACCGCATGGACCGCGAGACGGGCGAGCTCAGCGGCGTCAAGGTGATCGCGGTGTCCGAGGGCATCAACGTCCTCGACCTCGCGGCGCAGGTCGAGAAGGTGATCAACGCCGGCCAGCAGCAGCGGGCGCGGGAGAACCCGGGTCTGACGCCGATGGGCATCACCGTCGGCGCCGACACCCGGACCAATACCCTGATGGTGTCCGGATCACCGGCCCTCTTCCCCGAGGTCGAGAGGCTGGTGGCCAACCTGGAGAAGATGAAGCCGCCGGGCGGCACGGGCGTGCTGATCGTCCCGTTGAAGAACGTCCGGCCGGAGGATGTGAAGCGGGTCATTGACCAGATGCAGCAGCAGCGCCACAGCCGGCGCGGCTGACGCGACTGGAAAAAGTGCGTGTTTGCGGCGACACTACGGCGTGGTGTCGTCCCTCAGTTGCGGGGAGGTCGGCCATGCGCGGATGGTTGATCACAGTGTGCGTATCGCTTCAGGCGGGGGCCGGCGGGGCCTTCGCCCAGTTTTCCACGACCCGACCGGCGTCGGACGCCCCGACGACCCGACCGGCCGCCGTTCCGGTCACGCAGCCGGCCGCCGGCGAGCGCGTCCCGTTGCAGTACACCGGTTCGACCGAGCTCAGCGACGCCGCCCGGATCGAGGTCGTCGGCGACAAGCTGATCGTGGCCGGCACGGCGTCGGACCTGTCGCTCATCCGGACGCTGGTCGAGGCGATGGAGCAGACCGGCCCCCAGCAGGACATCCAGTTGTTCCCGCTCCGCAACGCCCAGGCGCAGGCCGTCGCCCCGATGCTGCAGCGTCTCTGGGGCGAGCTCCAGCAGGGCCAGCCCCAGACGCAGGAGAATCGCATCTCGATCCTGTCCGACCAGCTCAGCAACACGATCATCGTCGGCGGCACGCAGGCGAACATCGACCGCATCGCCAAGCTGATCGAGGGCATTGAAAACGCCCCGTCGCTCGCCCCGAAGGAGTGGACGACGATCGAGCTGAAGCACATGCGGGCGAGCGAGGCCGCCGAGATCGTCCGGCAGACGCTCGAGAAGCTTCAGAAGCAGAAGGGCGTCAGCGGCCCGTCGCCGATCGACGTCCAGGTGGACACGCGGCAGAACACGCTGTTGATCGTCGCCCCGCAGAAGGACATCGAACAGATCCGCAAGCTGATCGAGATCATCGACCAGGAGCCGCGGAGCGAGTTCGGCGGCGTGGCCAAGCTGGCCGTGTTCCCGCTGCTCAAGGGCAGCGCCGACACGATCGCCGCGAGCCTGAAGGACATGATCGCGCTCGAGAGCCAGCAGCGCGACTCCGTGAAGGAGCAGATCCGCCGGCTGCGGCTGACCGTCAAGGCGGGGCCCGACGGCAAGATGGCCGAGCTGCCGGACCTCGACCTGGAGAAGCCCATCAAGATCATCGCCGAGAAGGGCATCAACGCCGTCGTCGTCGGCAGCACCGAGAAGAACATCCAGCCCCTCTCCGAGATCATCGCCCTGCTCGATTCGGTCCCGACGTCGGATGAGATGCTCATCCGGATCTTCCCGCTGAAGAACGCCGACGTGCAGAACATGGTCGAGGTCCTGCAGACGATCTTCAAGCAGGGCAAGGATCTTGCCGAGGTGCCGGGCAAGACGGACGTCAAGCGGGTGCCGCCCGGTCCGGCCGGCGCGGCCATGGCCTACAACGTGAACATCGCCAGCGACCCGCGGACGAACACGGTCGTCGTCGCGGGGCGCGCGGAGCAGCTCGCGTTGGCGCAGAAGCTCGTCGAGGAGATGGACGTCGAGGGCATCGGGGCGCGGTTTCCCGTCCACATCCTCCGCGTCGAGCACGCCGACCCCGACCGCATTCGCGACATCGTCGAGAAGCTCAGCCAGCAGCGCGCCGACGCGCTGAAGGCCCGCGGCGTGAAGTCGACCGAGATGGAGCGGGTGTTCATCGTCGCCGACCCGCGGAGCGAATCGCTCATCGTCTCGGCCAAGGAGGAGAACTTCAAGGAAATCCAGGAGATCGTGAAGAAGCTGGACACCGCCCCGGCCAATTTCCTGGGCGACATCCACATCCTCACGTGCCGGAACCTCACGGCCAGCGACCTCGGGCCGAAGATCGAGCAGCTCTGGGACCGGCGGATCCAGGTCCGCACCGCCAAGAGCGGCGAAAAGGTCGACGAGAAGCCCGTCATCGTCACCGACACCCGCAGCAACGCCCTCGTGATCGCCTCCAGCAAGGAGGACTACATCGCCATCGAGGCCCTCGTCAAGCAGCTTGAGGAGCAGCCCCTGGCCCCGACCGCCGAGATCCGCGTCCACGTCCTCAAGCACAACGACGCGAGCCGGCTTGCCCAGCAGCTCGACAAGCTCTTCAAGGACCGTGCCCAGCAGCGCCTCGCCAAGGGTCAGGAGGAGCAACCGTCCGACCGGATCTCCATCGCGACCGACGAACTGACCAACACGCTGCTCATCGCGTGCAGCCGCGAAAACTACGACGAGATGGTTCGGCTCCTGGCCCAGCTCGACGTCCCGCTGGATGTCGGCGGCGTGGTCAAGCTTTTCCCGCTGCAGCACGCCGACGCCTCGCGCGCCGCCAAGCTCATCGAGGAGCTCTTCCAGAAGGGCATCAAGCGGACCGCCGGCGGCACCGGCGCGGGCATCCCGGAGGCCCAGAAGAGCGTCACCATCGTCACCGACACGCGAAGCAACTCGCTCATCGTCTCGGCCACGCAGGAGAACTACGCCATCGTCGAGACGCTGCTCAAGCAGATCGACACCGGCGAGACGCCCGCCTTCATCACCCCCGAGTCGCGAATCTTCAAGATCCGGCACGCCGACGCCGTCAAGGTCGCCGACATGCTCGAGAAGCTCATCGACGGCATCAAGAAGGCCCTGCCCCAGGTCGAGCAGGACCAGCTCAACATGACGTTCATTCCGGAGGACCGCAGCAACGTGGTCATCGTGACCGGCTCGCGCTACGGGATGAAGCGGACGGAGGAGCTGATCGAGCAGATCGACCGCGAGCCCGGCTCGCCCTCGGGCGAGGCGCAGGTCTACCAGCTCAAGTACGCGACGGCGTCGAAGCTCGCCGAGATGCTCACCGAGCTCTTCGAGAAGCGCAAGCCCCAGGGCGGCCAGCAGGGGGCGCGCACGCCGTTCTACGTCGCGGCGGCCGAGGACTCGAACAGCCTCATCGTGACGGCCTCGCGCGAGGACCACAGCGTCCTGACCGGCGTGCTGTCGATGCTGGACCGGCCCTCTACGCTCTCGCAGCAGATGGAGATCATCCCCCTGCAGAAGGCGAAGGCGGAGGACCTTGCGGACACGCTGACCAAGCTGCTCGACAAGCAGAGGGGGGCCCAGAAGGGCGCGGCCTACTCCATCGGCCCCGAGCCCCGGACGAACTCGCTGATCGTCTTCGCCGGTCCGGACATGATGAACAACATCCGGATCATCGCCGAGAAGCTCGACCAGACGCAGCCGCTCATCGAATACGGCATGCGGGTCATCCGCCTCAAGCAGGCGAAGGCCGAGGAGCTGGCCAAGCGCCTGGAGGAGTTCTTCAAGGGCACCGCCGGCCAGCAGGGGGGCGCGAAGCAGGGCTCCACGCTCATCAGCTTCAAGGCCTTTGACGCGGCCGCGCAGAAGGAGGTCGTCCGCAAACTGGTTCACCAGGACGTTACCGTCACGCCCGACGCCCGGACGAACTCGCTGTTGATCCTCGCCCCGGCCGACAGCGCGGACATGGTCGAGACGATGGTCCAGATGCTGGACGAGGTCACGCCGATCACGGCGACCATCGCCATGTTCGTCCTCCGCAACGCCGACGCCGAGGAGACCAAGAAGCTGCTGGATGAGCTCTTCCAGGTCGGCGACAAGGCCAAGAGCGGCGGCGCCCAGGGAGAGACGGAGCGGAAGCTCGTCCTCGGCGAGGGCGGCGGCGTGACGACCGGCGCGGTGGAGCTGGCCTTCAGCGTCGACAAGCGGACGAACACCGTCATCGCCGCCGGCAGCGCGGAGTACCTCGACACCGTGGAGCGCGTGGTCAGCCAGCTTGACTCGCTCGACATCCAGAACCGCGTGCAGCGGATCGTCAAGCTCCGCAACGGCGTCGCCGAGGAGGTGGCCCAGACGATGGAGGCCTACTTCAAGGCGGAGGAGCAGGCCGTCGAGACGACCGGCGGCGCCGAGGAGTCGATCCTCCGCAAGCTCGAGCGGCAGGTGACCGTGCAGGCCGACAAGAGCTCGAATACCGTGCTGCTCAGCTACAACCCGCGGATGGAGTCGCAGATCGTCGAGATGATCAGCAAGCTGGACCAGCAGCCGCCCCAGGTCATGATTCAGGTGCTGCTGGCCGAGGTCACGCTCAGCGACAACCTCGAGCTCGGCATGGAGTTCGCCCTCCAGGACCTCCGCTTCACGGAGAACGCCACGGTCGGCGCGAACAACACCGTCCAGGGCACGGGCTTCGACATCGTGACCGGCACGGACGTCGGCGCGGCCGGCAGCGGCAGCGGGTTCTCGTTCACGATCACCGGCGAGGACTTCAACTTCCTCTTCCACGCCCTCCAGGGCGAGAGCCGCATCGACGTCCTCAGCCGGCCGTCGATCATGGTCGCCGACAACGAGAAGGCCAACATCACCGTCGGCACGCGCGTGCCCGTCGTGCAGAACGTGACGGTCGCCACCGGCGGCGTCGTGGTCCCTTCGGTGACCTACGAAAAGGTCGGCATCCTGCTGGACGTCGAACCCCACATCAACCCCGACGGCTACGTCAACATGACCGTCAAGCCCACGATCTCGGACATCGGGACCTCGTCCATCTCCGTCGGCTCGGGGATCAACCTGCCGACGTTCCTCGAGCGATCCGCGGAGACGGTCGTCACCGTCCGCGACGGGGAGACGATCGTCATCGGCGGCCTCATCAAGAGCAGCGACATCGGCGGCGAGACGAAGGTTCCCATCGCCGGCGACGTGCCGATCCTGGGAAACCTGTTCCGGGCATCCACCCGCCGGAAGGAAAAGACCGAACTGCTGATCGTCCTGACGCCCCGCGTGATCCGCACGGACGAGGAGGCCCGCGAGATCTCCGTCAAGGCGCGCGATCAGTCCGGGCTGCTCGAACGGGTCCGCATCAGTCCGCTCATGGAAAAGCTCCAGGTGAACCCCGCCGAGCAGGGCCTGGTCCCGCCGGGCCTCTCCGCGCCGACCACGCGGCCGGCGACGGGCGACAACGGAATCCAGATCAAGGGACCGGTCTACGGCCCGCCGCTCGATCTGTACGGGCCCGAGACCAACGCGATTCGGGAGGGAAGCGACGACGTTACGGTGGTGACGAAGCAGGTGGGCGGGCGCTGATGCACCGGAAGGAGACGTCTTCGACAAAGCTGCCGGTTTTTCGGACGGGGCTTGCGGCTGCGGTTCTGGGGCTCGTCGTGGCTACGATGTCCGGGTGCGGTCCGCAGCCGAACACCAGCGGCGTCGATCGTATCGATTCCGCCGATCCGGAACGACTCGAGCCCAACGTGGTCAAGATTCGCACGTTCTGGACCCAGAGTCCTTTCGGGCGAGTGGGGGGCAGCACGAAACCCGCCGGGTTCGTCCTCGCGGCGATGTATCTCGTTACGCCCACCCCGAACGGTGGTGAACGCGGCGTCTTCGGCGACGGCATCATTCACGTCTATCTCTACGTCCTCGAGCGCGGCGAAGACGGCAAGTACTCGAAGCGCCGTCTGGTCCGCGAATGGCTCTACGATCCCGAACAGGCCAAGCCGTTTCGTACCAAGCGACCGTACGTGGGGGGATACGGCTACCAGCTTCACTGCGCGTGGGGCGACGTCGACCTCTGCGGCAAGCGAGTCGAGATCGAGGTCCATTTCGAGCGGCGGGACGGCCAGATTGTCCGCGCCGTGCCGAAGCAGTTCATCGTCCCCGAGTCATAACCGTGCGATCCGGGCGGGTGGTCGTGCGATTCTCGGACGCCTGAGGCGCATAGGAAACGGGCCGCGGTCGACGCGGCCCGTGAAAGTATGCATCCGGAGCAGAGTGTCGCGGCTCGCAGCCGTTCGTCCTTACGGCCTCCGGCGAAGCATCGCCAGCCCGCCCAGGGCGAGAAGGCTCAGGCTGACCGGCTCCGGCACGACCTCGAACCGGCTCGTGCCGCTGGCCGAATCCAACGCCGTCAGATGGAACCTGAACTGCGATCCGATCTGGTCCACGGTTGCCGGAATGGTCTCCCAGATCTGCGGCAGGGCCGGGCGCCGCTCACTGCCGACGGCCGACGCACCCGCGGGTGCGACCACCGGACCCACCAGGTACGCCCAGTCGACGGCCGGGTTGTTGTAGTACGCCCGATAGGCCTTGCTGTTGGCCAGCAGACCCGTCAGCGTCGCGCCGTTCAGGTTGTTGTCGGTGACCGTGATCGCGGCGCTCGCATAAGCGTCCGGGTTCGCGATCGGGGCGAATTGGATGATGGCCGACGTGATCGTGAAATTTGTTCCAAACGGCCCCGCGACAACGCTGAAGTTCAGCACGACCGCCGGGTCCGCGTTGAAAACAAGGTCCAGCGTGTCCAGCGTGCCGAGCACCGCCCCGCTCGAGGTCGATGCGATCGTGACGGGCTGTTCCAGTGACCAGTTGTAGGCGCCGGAGATGATCGTGTTCGCTGGGAACAGCGCGGCGAACTGGCCGGTCTCGCCGTTCCGCTCGGCATCGACGACGACCAGCGCCGCCGTTGTCGGTATCGCGGACGCGAACACGGCCGCCGGCATCATCGCCGCCAGAGCCAACGCAATTACGGTTTTCGTCGACATTCGCTGATCCTCCTCCTGAACGGTTACGCCTTTCCCACCCGTGACCTATGACCCGTCATAATTCACAGACTACCATGTGGCGAAGTGGGCTTTTCCTCCTCACTGCGCCCGTCCCTAGGTTATCACGCTCCTCTCGCTTCTGCAAGGGCGAAGTGCTCGCCGCTACAAAAAATCTTACGTCAAAATTCAAGACTCATTATGGGGGAAACCGCCTGTTCGGATTGTGCAGGACAGATCATAACCCATTATAAGAAAATAGGTTGAATTCCATGCGCGGTTGCGTGGCGGTGCCGGGCAGTTGCAGTCGACGTCGGGCGGCACGATCTTCAATCGGGTCAGGCGAACTCGCAGAGCTCCCTCAGATGATCCATGGACCCGTCGTTCATCCATGCGTCCAGCTGAGATACTTCTTTAAGCTGCTGCCCGCGTCGGCGGGGCACGGCCACATACGCGCAGCTCACATCCGAGAGCGAGGTCATGTCGCCCCACAGCCTCTCGGTCTGGCTCACCGGAAAGACGTCTTCCTGTCCGTGGCCCCACCGACGCTTGACCTCCTTGATCGTAACGTACGTCGGCAGACGCGCGGCGACCGCCCGGATCCTTTCCGCGATAGGCTCCTCCGGCCCGGCGAGTTGATCGCGCGTCAGGCCGAACACGCCCAGGAGCCGGTCGATGTCCACCCAAGTCGTCATCGAGTTGTAATAGCTCAGGCGGAACTCGTCGGATTCGCGCGGCTGGGCCAGGCCCTCCAGCAGCCGCAGACGCCCGTTCACGCGGGCCAGCCCGCCGCCGCGATCGTCGATGCGGCGCGGGATCACCTCGAACGTGAGGCATGCCCCGCTCCGAATGTGAAGGCCGAGGATGCCGGGATCGACGTCCGCCCCGAGGGTGTCAATGTTGTGGACCAGCAGGTGCCTCAGCCCCGGCCGCGCGGCGAGAAGCTGCGCCAGGACGCCGTTGCGAAGCAGGTTCGGCACCTCGTACCAGTGCCCGGGCGGGTGAAAGCACTGCAGCGGCACGTTGTCGGCGTAATCGCTCGCCTCGCCGCGATCCTTTGCCCACGCGATGAGCGCCTGGCGGATGTCGTCGCGGAGTTTCTGCTTGTTCTCGTCCAGCGTTTCCTGCGGGAGTTCCTCCCAGAGGAATCGCAGGTCGCGGACCATCGGCACGAGGCGCATCCCGATTGACCGCCCCGGGGAGAGGTGCAGGGGTCCGGTGTACCCGTAGTTGCCGTTCAGTCGCAGGTGTTTGGCGATCGGGCCGTGCGTGAGAAAGCTGGTGGTGAACACGTGCGGCACGTCCCGGCCGAAGCGTCGCGAGGTCCGCCGGCTCTTGGCCAGGTGGATCTCCATGAACGAACGATGCACGCCGCCCATCATCAGGAACGGATTGGCCGCTTTCACCACGCCCGCGCCCCGGGTCCATCGCGAGCCGACCCCCGCCGCCAGCGAGACGACCGCGACCTCGCCGCGGCGGATCGCCTCGGCGCCGATCCGCACGGCCTGTGCGGGGCAGCCCGGCTGAGCGTCGATGACGTCCCCCGGCTCCACGTCGCGGATCTCCGTGTCCGCCGCCAGGCGGTTGCGGGCCAGGCCGATCCGACCGCGCTTGAGGTCTTCGCGAATCTGCTCGTGGGCGATGGCGTCGAAGCCGTTTTCCGTCTGAATCCGGCGAACCTCCGCCCGTTGGGCGTCCGCGCGGGACTCCGCTTCGCCCGCCGGCGCGGGGAACAGGTGATTCACCATGACCCGGAGCATCCGCAACAGTTCGGCGGGGTCCGTGGTCCGGTTGACGAAGTTGTCCAGGTCGGCCCGCCGGAGCAAAGGCACCCGGTCCCGCGGCAGCCGGCTGAGCGCCGGCATCTGCACGGCATAGTACCGGGCTGGCATGCGAGCCGCCGCGCCCTCGAGAACGTGCGCAACCGAGCCGCGGTCGTTGATGCGAAACTCGTATACAAGCGGATCCATCACGAACGGCAGGGCGTCGTCGAGCCGGTCCTTGGCGGCGCCCATGATCTCGAGGACGGCGTCGCGGAACCACGCCTGCCGCCGGGGGTCGACGAAGAGCGCCATCCCGCCGCCCGACATCCCGCCGAGCATCAGGAAGCCCCAGAACTGCTCGCCGAGGACCTCTCGCGAACGGCGAATGACCGTTTCCGTGAAGTGGTTGGTGACCCGAGGGATGATGGTCTTGAGCGGTCCGTCCCAGTTACGGGTGGTGCACGCCGCCACGCCGCGGAGGTCGCCGCGCTGCAGGTTCGCGACAAGCTCGTCGAAGATTCGGCCGAGTTCCTGCCTCGCCTGCCACTCGGCCTCTCCGCGGAGAAGGTACTTCTCCGTGACCATTTCGAGGATCGGCCCGACGTCCTGCGCCATGCCGCCGTGCACGAGAACGATCGTCGAGGCCAGGGCCTCCCGAGTGTTGGGGCTGACGCGGTCGGGCCCCAGCAGGTCGTGCTCGGGCAGCAGGCGTCCGCGGCTGATGCCGTACTCGGGGTCGCCCTCGCGCGCGACCGCGCCGTGGATGATCTTGATCCCCGGCCAGATGCCGCCGGAGTCCTGCCAGCCGCCCCCTGAGCCGCCGAGCCACTCGCCGAGGATCGCCCGCGAGGCGACGAGCCGACGCTCCGAGTCGTCCAGCGCCCCTTCGAGACGCGCCGTCTGTCCGGTGGCCCGCATCAGCAGCGCGATCTCCGAGGCGAGCAGGTTCGTCGAGACCGCCAGCCGCGAGCCCTTCGGGATGTCGTTGACCTGCGTGACGACCTCGAGACCCAGCCCCGGCCCGACGACGCGGGCGAGAACCTCGCTCAGATCCTGCCCGGAGCCCTCGAACGACGGCGGGATCAGCCCCGAGGCGATGACCCCCGCCTTGAGCAGACCGAGATAGTCGCCTCCGAAGTTGAACAGGTCGTCCAGCATGGCGACGTCGCGCGTCGATTCGAGATCCACGCTCGTCAGCCGCAGCACGGGCTCGTCGATCACGCGGACGAACGTCTCGATCGGGGGCCGGACCGACGCATCGCGGCGATAGACGCCCAGATCGACCGAAATGTTGATCACACGGGCGCCCTCGGGATAGTCCATCCCCAGGAAGAAGATGTCGGACCACCCGCTGTGAGAGAGATCGAGCCGCACGGGCGTCTGCTCCCGGAGGATCGGGTACAGGCAGCCGCCGTGATCGCGGCGAAGCAGTTCCGGCCGGATCCGCACGGGGTGGTCGGCGCGGTGCCCCACGCGAAACATCCACTGATTGCCGCGAGAGCTGCGGACCGACCGGCGGACCTGGTCGACCAGCGTCTGGAAGCCCAGGTGGCGATACGCCTCGGCCAGCGCGCTGAACAGCATGCCGTTCGGGCCGCCGCCGGCCAGCGTGCCGAGCAGTCGGAGGATCGCCTCCTCGTACCGCCGTTCGAGCACGTCGGCGTAGGCTTCGTATGGGATGGTTCCGGTCGGGCGGATGCCGGCCGCATCCTGCAAATGAAACCGGTACGCGGCCGACAGGAACAGGCACGCGCGCACGCGTTCATACAGGTTGTCACACGAGCGGCGATAGGCCTCCAGCGCCCGGCATTCATCGAGGATCTGACCGGGCGTCAGGGGTTCCAGCAAGGCCCGCAGGGAGCGATTGCGGACGGCCGGGTCAGGACTCGTAATCGTCTCGATGAGCACGCGGCCCATGGTCAACCTCGAATTGCAGGAGGAGCTCCATTGCCCGGGCGAGCATCACGTCCCGGTCCACGCCCGCCATGGCAAACGCGAATTGCGCCTCCAGCAGGCCGTACTTCGCGCCAATGTCATACCGCCGCCCGTTCGCCTGCACGGCCAGGTATCGCTCACACCGCGCGAGCTCCTGCAACGCCGGCGTCAGCTCGATCCTGCCGTCGTCCGGGCGGTCGCGGCGGACCTCTCGATCGAGGATCTCAAAGACCGTGGGCGTCAACACATGCATCCCGAAGAAGCACAGGTAGTGACCGACGCGCAGGCCGGGCACCTGGAGCCGTTGCTCGGCCACGCTGGGCGTCGGCTTTTCCAGGATCTGTTCGATCTGGAAGACGCCGGGATGGCCGGCGAGCCGTTTGCCGGCGATCGTCCCGTAGCGGTGGATCAAATGCTCTCGCGTCGCCTGCACCGCCGCGACAGCGCAGTCCTGCGCAGAGGCAAGGTCCAGCACCTGCCGGGCGCACCGCCGCTCCTCGTTCGAGATGTAGAGGTGATCGCTGACCAGCAGCAGGAAGGGCTCCGCGCCCACAAACTCCCTTGCGCACCAGACGGCGTGGCCGTAGCCCGCCGGTTGTTCCTGCACGACGACGTGAAGCCGCCGACCGATTGCCGCCCCGTCGTCAGAGGGATCGCCGCCGCACGCCGCGCGGGATGAGGACGGACCCGGGCGGTCGGCGGGGAATGCTTGTCGAATCGTCGCGTCGTCTCCGGGGGCGGCGACAACGCAGACCTGCTCGATTCCGCTGTCGATTGCCTCCTCGGCGATGATTTGCAGTACGGGCTTGGTCCGGCCGTCGCGATCCACGAACGGGAGGAGGGCCCCGGACACCGCTCCGATCGCCCGGTGCGAACGCTCCGGTCGCCCGGCCGCCGTGATAACCGCTTTTCGGACTTGCATGGCACGTCCCTCGGATAGGTGCCAAGGGCGCGCGCAAGCTCGGCCCTCGGCTTTCTGCCCATTTGTACCGCAAAATGCTCACGGGTGGCAAACATCGTGATCGGGCTTGTCTTCTTGGTCGGGGGATTTGCGCGTGTTTACCTGGGCAAAAACGGGCAATAGTGCCCATTTGTCCAATAGTGGGTCGGTTTTGGCCGTTTCAAAGCGATTTTACCCATTTGGCACACCGTATGCTCGGGCAGAGTGACAAATCGCCCGCATGGGGCGGGCGGAAAGAAATAGCAAATCACTGGAGAACGGCCATGTTTCGCATGAGCGGAAGGATTCGTAGAGTCATATTCGGAACGCTGTTGACTGGATCGACCCTGTTCGCCGTCGCCGGGGCAGAGGGCTGTTCGGCGTTTGCCGAGTCTTTTGTTCAGGGCTTTGAATACGGCTACAACCACCCCGAGGTCCTCGACGAACTGTTCGGTCGGGGGACGCTGGATTCGCTGTCGGAGCTCGCCTGATTGGCCAACGAACGAGGGCCGGAGAGGTGATGAAACCCGCTGTCCGCCCCTCGTAATCCAAGGGCCGCTTGGTTTGCCACGGTGCCCGGGCCTCCTATCAGGGGGGTTCGGGCACTGCTTGATCCGCGATGTCGGCGTCACGTCTGCGGGATCGTCGGCGTTCGCACCTGGACGACGGTGGAATATAATCCCCTGCTTTTCCACAGGAGCCTGGCGCGTTTCTATGCCCCAAGGACCGACTGCTTCTGATTCGTGCCCCGTCACCCGGCGCCGGGGCTGGTGTCCGTACGCGGCCCTCATGCGATTGCTGGGCAGCACCGGCTTCGCAATGACGCTGCTGGCGCTGATTTTTCTTTACAGCTCCGTGGGCTCGGCGTTGCCGCCGGTCCGACAGGGTCTCCTTGCCGACTGGCTCGGCTGGGAGGCGCTTCGCTTCGAGATGACCGAAATGGAATGGTTCAGCACGTGGCCGTTCGTCTTCCTGGTGCTGCTGTTCTGTCTTTCGATCATCGTCGCGACCGTCCGCCGGATTCCGTTTTCGTGGCTTCGGCTTGGGGAGTGGACGGTCCACGCCGGCATCGTCGTGATGGTGGTGGGCTGCCTGATCTACTTTGGACGCAAGGTTGAGGGCGATGCCGTCATTTATCAGCGTGCCGCCCTGATCCATGCGCCGGGTATGAGCGCCCCGGAGCGGCTGGTCGTGCGCCCCGGGGGCAGCGCTGATGCGGGGGCGGGCGGCGTTCGTTATCGGGTGTCCGTCTCGCGAATCGTCCCGCGATCGCCCATACCGACCGAGTCGGGCAGGGAGGAGACGGCGATGGCGGTCTGGTTCGACGTCCAGCGCCTGGGCGCCGGCGAGCCAAGCCGTTTCACGCGAGTGACATTCGTGGGCCATCCGATGCTGACGCAGGACTTTCCCGCCGGAGGCATGCGGGCCGCAGCCACGCAGCCGGCCGGCAACCTGATGGACGACGGGCTTCGCATCGACTTCGATTACGAGCCGCAGGATGCCTTCTATCTGGACCACACGGCCGCCGTCTATGCCCGCGACAACCCGCGGGGCGAGTGGGTCGAAATGCCGGTCGCCGGGCTGCCTCGATACGCCGAGCACCTCTCCAGCACCGACGGTGTCTGGCTGCCGGGCGGCGGGGCAACGCTTCCGCTTCGGCCGATACGCATCGAGGCCGCTCCTAGGCCTGTCGGCGGTGCCGCAGTCCCGGCGCCGGGGGGGATTCGGGCCCACGTTGTCGGCTTCCTGCCGTACGCGCGGGAAGAATCGCGGTGGGGCCCGGGCGGCGACCGACTCAATCCCGTCATACGCTTCTCGCTCAGCGACGGACAGGACCGACAGCTCTACGATCTGGCCGCGTTCGACCCGCAGCGAAACCACCTCGATTTCAGCGAGGTTCGCTTTCGGATCGACTTTCGCTGGGCAAGCTCGGTCCAGGAGCGTGAGCAGCTTGCCGCGCCGCACCGGCCGCGGCTGGAGTTTCGCGTGCCCGGTCGTGAGGCGCCCGTCGAACTCGCCCTGCGCGACATCCTGGACAGAGGGCCGCAGCCGCTGCCCGGCACCGACTACAAGGTGACCGTCGGCACGTCCGACGTCATGGCGAACTTCCCCCTGATGAGCGAGACGATGCGCGGCAGGAACGACACCGTCGTGATCGTTCATGTTGAACGAGGCGACAAACGTTTCCAACGACTCGTGTTCGCCCGCTTCGAGGACCAGAGCCGCGACTTCGACGACGCCCATCGACCGCTGCCGGCGTTCGTCGATCCGGACTTGCGCATCCGGTTTCTCGACCCGTCGCCGGTCGGCATGCTCATCATCGCCGGGCCGGCGGAGGACGTCTGCGACATCGTCACGAGCGCGGTCGACGGCTCGCAGGTCCGCCATGCGGTTCCCGTCGGAAGCGCGCCCGCCACCCAGCCCGGTCTGCCGCTGCGGATCGAGTCGCTCATCACGCACGCCGTTCAGGTCACGCGGCCGGCGATCGTCCCGAGGGCTCAGCGCCAGCCCCTGCAGAGCGTTGGTGCCACGATGTCGATGATCGCGGTCGAGGTGGATGACGGCACGGCGAGGCAGCGCGTCTGGCTCCCGTACAACGACTACCCCTTTCCCCACGAGGGCTACGCCTATCCGGAGCGCTTTCAGTACGGCAGCTATGCCCCGCGTTCGATGACGCTGTCGAACGGCCGTTCGATCGAGCTGATGTACTCGCGGCAGCGACGCTACCTGCCCGCCGCCATCGCCCTCGAACGATTCGTGCTTGAGACGCTTCCGGGCGGCCAACGCGAGCGCGACTTCATCAGCCTCGTGAGGTTTTACGAGAACGGCGGATGGTCCCCGGTCCGCGAGGTCCGCTCAAATCACCCGACCGAATACCGCGGGCTCTGGTTCTACCAGGCCCAGTGGGATCCGCGCAGCGAGGCCTTGACGGTGCTCGGCGTCGGCAATCGCCGGGGCATCGCGGCCATGCTCGCCGGCGTCGTGCTCTCCATCATCGGCATGGCCTACAGCTTCTATGTCAAGCCCTGGCTCCTGCGCCGCGCCCGCGCCGCGGCCTCGGGCGTTTCGGCGCTCGGCCCGCCTGTCTCCAGCGCGGCCGGCGCGATCAGGTGCCTGCCGCTCCTGTTGGTCTTCGGGGCGATGTCGGTCGGCGCCGCCCCCGTGCGAGCCGAATCGCCCGCCTTCGCAGGCAGCCTCGACCTGTCGCGGATCCGCCTCGCCGCCGTGCAGAACGACGGCCGTCTCAAGCCGTTCGATACGCTCGCCCGCGAGATCGTTCAACAGATCGCCGGCGACAGCGTGTACGAGGGGCAGGATCCCGTCTACACGTACCTCGATCTCATGTTGAATCCTTCCGCGTACGCCGGCCGGAACCTCGTCTACGTCAAGAAGGCCCGCGTCCGCCAGGCCCTCATCCGCGCCGCCGGCCGCGAGCTGACCGAGGCGGACGTCGAGCAGATCCGCCGCACGCGCCGGTTCACGCTGCGGTCGCTGTCGTCGCCTGCCGTCCAGCAGGCGATCGAGGAACTCGAGCGCGACATGTCCAGCGCCGGGACCGCTCGCGACGCGAATCTCCTGCAGAACGCGATGGCCCTGGCCAATGAGCAGACATTGCGCAGGATTCTCCTCCTCGTGCCGCCTCCGGGCGGCACAAGCCACGCGCCCTGGATGAGCGTGGACGATGTCCTGCGGGGCAGGACGGCGGCCGCGGGGCTGGATGGGCGGCTGCGCGAGGAGCTTTCCGCGGCTTGGCGGCAG
>CAZTVU010000069.1:0-15768 GCA_964617025.1 uncultured Planctomycetales bacterium
GCGATCGGCATCGGCCGCTTCTCGGTCCGGGCGCCCGCCACGGCACCGACCGCGCTGCCGGTCGGCGAGAACTTCGTCGATGCCTGGACGGAAGTCGAGCAGGACGGTGCCGTTGCGGCCCTGAAGGCCGATATGGCCTGGCTGGAGCAGGAGATCAACTCGCTGGCCGGCCGGCCGGTCCGCCGTTCACAGGAGCTCGAACTGGAATCCCTGCAGGACCGGGTGGACCAGCTTTGCCGAGCCGGACGACACCGCGGGGACATCGTAGTCGGGAGCCTCAACCATGCGCACGTGGGTAGCGACCTTCGGGGGACTCATTGCACTGGCGATCGCCGCGGCCGTGTCCGCCCAGGACGGACGGCGGGATCGCGGGGCCGACTCGCCGACGACCCGACCGGCGGCGGATCGCGGCCCGGAGCGCAGGGCCGAACCGCGCCGCCCGGGCCGACCGTACCGCGGCGAGGGCAGATCGGTGCGGCCGCGACCCGAGGGGCCCGGCCCCGACGAAATCAGCGAGCCGCCGATGCCGGAGCCCGACGCCGGCCGGCCCGGCGACCCGGACGACCCCGGTCCCCGGCCGCGCGGACGTTTCGGCGACGAGCGAATGGGCCGACCGATGTTCGGGCCCGGTCCCGAGCGGATCGAACGGCTGATGGAGTTCCTGAAGGAGCACTACCCGCGGATGCATCTGCGGCTGTCGCAGCTCCAGGATCGCGATCCGCGAGCGTTTCACCAGCAGCTCAACCGCATGCTGCCGCGGCTGCCCGAGCTGATCGACCTCGTCGAAGACAACCCGGAGCTGGGCAAGCTGATCATCGAGGAACATCAGCTCGAGATGGACATCCGGGAGGCCGCCGCGAAGTGCCGGCGACTGCGCGAGGAGACGGCCCTGGCGGAGGCGAAGAAGCATTTGCGAGAGTTGATCAGCCGACAGTTCGACGTGCGACAGAAGAAGCTCCAGCAGATGATCGCGCAGATGGAGCGCGAGCTGGCCCGCAAGAAGGAACTGCTTCAAGAGACCGCGGCGAAGAAGGCCGGCATCATCGACCGCGAGCTGGAGCGGCGGCTGGATCCGGACTGGTGATCGCCGCGACGGCCAGCCAGCCGACCCGCTCCCCGTGACCGCTGATCAGGGGTGAGACGTCGATGACCGGCGCGCCTGCCTCGTCCGCCGGTGTAACCGCCGGGCATCGGGCCTGCATGGCCCGGGCAATCTGCACGGCGGCCTGCTCTCGGCCCGGACCGTCAAGCCGGGACCGGGCCGTCCGGTTCGCATACACGATCTCGCCCCGCGCATCGGCCACCCACACCGGCGTTGTCCACGCATCCCACAGGTCGCGAAGATTGCATTCCAGGTGGTGACGCAGCGCACCGTCCGGTCCTTTTTTCGCTCGGGTCGACGCCCCCCGCGCGACAGAAGCTGTGCTCACGACATCCTCCCTGACAAGAACGCGATCGCCGCCGCCAAGCGCTTCCCCATTCCGCTATTATCGACCGACGGCCCTCCCTCGGATGAATGCCTTTCCGGGCGTCCTCGACGGCCTCCGAACCCGCGCTTCCGTCGCGCCGCGCGACAGACGGTCCCGCCGGCGCATTGTCCCGCCGGCCGCCCGCCGCTTATAGTAGATTCGCGCGTTGCCGTGTGCAACGCGGGAAAGCGAAAGAACATGAGAGGAACAAGGCGAGAAGCGCGCCCGTAGCTCCCCGGGAGCGGCTTTCTCGCTTTTTTGGTTTTCCGCCTTCTCGCTTTCCCGCCTTGTCCGGGATGCAGGGACGGTGCCCCGTGGCCGACTTCGAGCTTGTCAGTCCGTTTGAGCCCCGCGGCGACCAGCCGCAGGCCATTGAGAAGCTCACCCGCGCCTTCGCGGCGGGGGCCCGGCGGCAGTGCCTGCTCGGCGTCACCGGCAGCGGCAAGACGTTCACGATGGCCCACGTCATCCGCAATCTGAACCGCCCGACGCTGGTCATCTCCCACAACAAGACGCTCGCCGCCCAGCTCTACGAGGAGTTCCGCGAGCTGTTCCCGCGGAACGCCGTCGAGTACTTCGTCAGCTACTACGACTACTATCAGCCCGAGGCGTACATCCCCGCGCGGGACATCTACATCGAGAAGGACGCCGCCCGGAACGACGACCTCGACCGCCTCCGGCTCAGCGCGACCAGCTCGCTCGCCTCGCGCCGCGACGTCATCATCGTCGCCAGCGTGTCGTGCATCTTCGGCCTCGGCTCGCCCGAGGACTACAAGGCCAGCGTCATCGACATCCGCGTCGGCGGGCAGGTCGAGCGCGACGCGCTCCTTCGTCGCTTCGTCGACCTGCAGTACCAGCGCAACGACGTCGCCTTCAAACGGGGGACGTTCCGCGTCCGCGGCGACGTGATCGAGATCCATCCGGCCTACGAGGAGTTCGCCTACCGCATCGAGCTGTTCGGCGACGAGGTCGACCGCATCGAGATGATTCACCCGCTGTCCGGCGAGACGCTCGGGCAGCAGGAGCAGATCTTCCTGTACCCCGCCGTGCACTACGTGATGCCCGAGGACCGGATCCAGCGGGCCGTCGCGTCGATCCGCGAGGAACTGGAGCAGCGGCTCATGGAGCTTCGCCGGCACGGCAAGCTGCTCGAGGCCCAGCGCCTGGCCGCGCGGACCAAGTACGACATCGAAATGCTGCTCGAAGTCGGCTACTGCAGCGGCATCGAGAACTACTCCCGCCACCTGGCCGGCACGCCCCCGGGGGCCAAGCCCTACACACTCGTCGATTACTTCCCGAAGGACTTCCTGCTGGTCATCGACGAATCCCATGTGACGGTTCCGCAGATCGGAGCGATGTACGCCGGCGACCGCAGCCGCAAGGAGGTGCTCGTCGAGCACGGGTTCCGCCTGCCCTCGTGCCTCGACAACCGGCCGATGCGTTTCGAGGAGTTCGAGGCGATGTGGAACCAGGTGCTCTTCGTCTCGGCGACGCCCGGACCGTATGAGCTGAAGGCCTGCGGCGGCGAGGTCGTCGAGCAGATCATCCGGCCGACGGGCCTGGTGGACCCGCGGATCGAGGTGCGGCCGGCCCGCGGCCAGGTGCCGGACCTGCTCCAGCGGATCGCCGAACGGGCGGCGGCGGGCGAGCGGGCGCTGGTCACGACGCTGACGAAGCGCCTCGCCGAGGACCTGTCGCAGTACCTCCAGCAGGAGGGCCTCCGCGGGCGCTACCTGCACAGCGAGATCGACACCCTGGAGCGCGTCGAGATCCTCAAGGCCCTGCGGCAGGGCGAGTTCGACGCGCTGGTCGGCGTGAACCTGCTCCGCGAGGGGCTGGATCTGCCCGAGGTCTCGCTCGTCGCGATCCTCGATGCCGACAAGGAAGGCTTCCTCCGCAGCGAGACCTCGCTCATCCAGACGATCGGGCGCACGGCACGAAACGTCAACGCGGAGGTGATCCTCTACGCCGACAAGGTGACGCCCAGCATGCAACGGGCGATCGACGAGACCAACCGCCGCCGTGCGATCCAGATCGCCTACAACGAGGAGCACGGCATCACGCCGGAAACCATCCGCAAGGAGATCCGCGTCGGCATCGAGGCGGAGATCAGCGCCCGCAAGACCGCCCGCGAGGCGATCCGCGCCAGCGAGAACGAGTACGACCGGACCGAGCTGCTGGCGATGCTGGAGCGGGAGATGCTCGAGGCGGCCGAGGCCCTCGACTTCGAGCGCGCCGCGGCCCTCCGCGACCGGATCCGGCAGCTCAAGGACATGCCGGACCTCGCACCGGTCGCCGCGGAGCCCGGGGCGGGCCGAAAACGCCGAAGGGGCGTCGGCAAGCAGCCCGAGGCGTGAGCCCGCGATTCCTGACAAGTCTTGCGGCACCTTCCCGCGGGCGGGCGAACGGGATGACAGGCGTGGCGCGCCGCGGTATCATTCCTTGCGATGGTCGACTACGTGGAAAAAGACTACCAGCGCGTGGTGCCCGCCGCGGGGCCCACGCGGTTTCTGACCGGCACGTGCATCGAGATCGTCCGCGAGGTGCGGCGCGAGCAGCCGATCGAGCACGTGCTGTTCGACTTCGATGGAACGCTCAGCCTCATTCGTGAGGGCTGGCCCGAGGTCATGGTGCCGATGATGGTCGAGGTGCTCCGGGCCACCGGCACCCCCGAGTCTCCCGAGGCCCTGTACAAGCTCGCCCACGACTTCGTGATGGAGCTGAACGGCAAGCAGACGATCTACCAGATGATCCGCCTTGCCGAAGAGGTCCGCCGGCGCGGCGGCACGCCGCTGGAGCCGGCGGAGTACAAGCGGATGTATCACGATCGCCTCATGGACCGGATCCGCTCGCGCCGCGAGGCCCTCGCCGAGGGACGGACGCCGCCGGAGGACATGATGGTGCCGGGGGCGTTCGAGCTGCTCGAGCGGCTTCGCGACCGCGGCTTGCGTTTGTACCTCGCCAGCGGGACGGATGAACACTACGTAAAGGAGGAGGTCCGGCTGCTGCGGCTCGATCCGTACTTCGGCGAGCACGTGTACGGGGCGATCGACGACTACAAGTCGTTCTCGAAGGCAAAAGTGATCGAGCGGATCCTCGAGACCAACCGCGTCCCGGGCGAGCGGCTGCTGGGCTTCGGCGACGGCTACGTGGAGATCCAGAACATCAAGGCCGTCGGCGGGACGGCGGTGGCCGTCGCCAGCGACGAGGCGAACCGCAGCGGCAGGCCGGACCCGTGGAAGCGCGATCGGCTGATCGGCGTGGGGGCGGATGTGGTGATCCCCGACTTCCGCGAGTGCGATCGCCTGCTGGCGTACCTGTGGGGGGACGCGGGGACGCCCGGGTGACGCCAGGCGCCCCCGGCGCTGGAACGGGGGCGGACGGAACTCCCCTCCCTGGGACAGGGAGGGGTTGGGGGAGGGTCGATCCGGCGGCAACGGACCGCCGCGACGCGAGCGCCGGCGGAAATGCGGTCACCCTCACCCCGTCCCTCTCCCGTGAAGGGAGAGGGGGCAAGCGAGCGGGTAACCCCCCTCCCTGGGACAGGGAGGGGTTGGGGGAGGGTCGATCCGGCGGCAACGGACCGCCGCGACGCGAGCGCCAGCGGAAATGCGGTCACCCTCACCCCGTCCCTCTCCCGTGAAGGGAGAGGGGGAGGGTGTCGCTTTCGTGTAGAGGTATACCCCAGCGTTCATACGCCAACGCTGGAAAACGGATAAACGAGAAAACGAAAAAGCGAAAGACAATGTAGGGCTCTGACTACCGCACCACAGGCGTGTTCCTGATACGGCCCTCGGGGCGTACTTTTTCGCTTTTCCGGTTCTTCGCTTTCTCGCTTTTCCGTCGTTAGTGCTATGCAACGACGGCGAATATTGATCACAGGCGCGGTTGCAGGCCGCGTGAGGTTACTCGGATGCCATACCCCGGGCTGGACCGTTTCGGCGTGAAGATGGAGCCGCTCTCGGCGCGGCAGAACAAGAAGCAGATCGAGACGGACCACGTGCCGCACGACCGAACGCCGGGCGCCCTGGCCCCGGAGGCCCGCGACACGATCGCGGAGGCGGTGGAACGCATCCGGTCCGCCCGGCGTCACAACCGACCGGTGATGGTCACGTTCGGGGCCCACGCGATCAAGAACGGCCTGGCCCCGGTGTTCATCCGTCTGATCGAGGACGGCTGGGTGACGCACCTGGCGACCAACGGGGCCGGCATCATTCATGACTGGGAGTTCGCCTTCCAGGGTCGCAGTTGCGAGGACGTCGCGAAGATGGTTCGCGAGGGCCGCTTCGGCAACTGGCAGGAGACGGGATTCTACATCAACCTCGCGCTCAACGTCGGGGCGTTCGAGGGCCGCGGATACGGCGAGTCGGTCGGGGCCCTGATTCACAACGAGGGCCTGACGATCCCGTCGGAGGCCGATCTCGAGGCGGCCGTCTCGGGCAGCCTCCGTCGCGATCCGGAACGGGCGGCGGCCGCGGCCGACCTGCTCGGCATCGTCCGGCGATTCGGGCTGCCGGCCGGTCCGATGGCCGTGCCGCACCCGTTCAAGCGATACAGCGCCCAGGCCCAGGCGTTTCGCCTCGGCGTCCCCTTCACCGGCCACCCGATGATCGGCCACGACATCATCTACACGCACCCGATGAACCACGGGGCGTGCCTCGGCCGCGCCGCAATCCGCGACTTCCTGACCTTTGCCGAGAGTGTCAGCCGGATCGAGGGCGGCGTGTATATCTCGATCGGCTCGGCGGTCATGAGCCCGATGGTGTTCGAGAAGTCGCTGTCGATGGCGCAGAACCTCGCCATTCAGCAGGGGCGGCACATCGACGGCCACTACATCCTGGTCGTCGACCTCGCCCGGAGCCGCTGGGACTGGTCAAAGGGCGAGCCGCCGGAGTCCGACCCCGCCTACTACCTCCGCTACAACAAGACGTTCAGCCGCATGGGCGGAATCATGCGCTACCTGTCGGCGGACAACCGGGACTTCCTCCTGACGTTGTCCCAGTCTCTTCCCGGGAAGCCGGAGCGATGAATGCAGCAAAACTGAGCCAGGAACGTCTCGCGGAGCTGATCGACCGCTTCCCCCGGCAGCGGATCGCCGTGCTGGGGGACTTCTTCCTTGACAAGTACCTCGACGTCGATCCGCGGATCGCCGAAGTCAGCGTCGAGAGCGGCAAGACGGCCCACCAGGTGGTCAACGTCCGCACCAGCCCCGGCGCCGCCGGCACCGTGATGATCAATCTCGCCTCCCTCGGCGCGGGCCGGCTCCACGCGATCGGCCTGACGGGCGACGACGGCGAAGGCTACGACCTGCGAAAGGGTTTGACGGCCCTGGGCTGCACGCACAACCATCTGCATGTCGGGGCCGACCGCCACACGCCGCAGTATCTCAAGCCGCGCGACATAACGGACCTCAGCCTGGCGGGCGAGCACCCCCGCTTCGACACGAAGAACCGCACGCCCACGCCGCCGGAGCTGGAGCAGCGGATCATGGCGTCAATCGACGCCCTGCTGCCCGAACTCGACGCCCTCGTCGTGATGGACCAGATCGAAATGGACGAGTGCGGCGTGGTGACGACGGCCGTGCGGGAGATGCTGGCCGACCGCGCCAAGCGCTTTCCGAAGGTGGTGTTCTGGGCCGACAGCCGTCGGCGGATCCGCCGATACCGGAACGTCATCATCAAGCCGAACCAGTTCGAGGCGTCGGGCTGGGCGACCTGGCTTCCCGACGACGAGGTGCCGATGGCGGACCTCCTCGCGGCGGCGACGCGGCTGCGCGAGCAGAACGGCGTTCCGGTCTTCGTCACGCGGGGCGCCCGCGGCATGCTCGTGAGCGACCCGTGGACGGAGGTGGCGGGCGTGCGCCTCGACGGCGAGATCGACCCCACCGGCGCGGGCGACAGCGCATCGGCCGGGTGCGTGCTGGCCCTCTGTGCGGGGGCGACGCCGCCGGAGGCCGCGATTGTGGGCAACCTCGTCGCCTCCATCACCGTGCAGCAACTCGGAACGACGGGCACCGCTCGACGGGACCAGTTGCCCGATCGGCTGGCCCTGTGGCAGAAACAGCAAGGAAACACATGATCATGACGGAGCAAGGCTTCTCACGACAGTATCTCGACGAGCTTGGCGGCGTGCTGAAAGGACTGGATGCCTCGGCGGTGGACCGGGCGATCGCCTGCCTTCGCGAGGCCCGCGACGCCGGCCGGACGATCTACTCGTGCGGCAACGGCGGCAGCGCCTCGATCGCCTCGCAGATGGTCGTCGACATCGTCAAGGGCGCCTCGTACCGCAAGAAGACGCGCCCGTTCCGCATGATCAGCCTCGCGGACAGCATCGCGACCCTCACCGCCTACGCGAACGACGTCAGCTACGAGTCCGTCTTCGTCGAACAGCTCCGCAATTGGGCACAGAAGGGCGACGTGCTGATCGCCATCAGCGGCAGCGGCAACAGCCCCAACGTCCTGCGGGCGGTTGAGTTCGCCAACGGCGTCGGCTGTACGACGATCGGCCTGACCACCGGCTGCGGCGGCCGCCTCAAGGACATCGTGACGCTGCCGCTGACCGTCCCCTCCAGCCACATGGGCCGGCTCGAGGATGCCTTCTTCGTCATGACCCATATCCTGTGCTATGCCTTCATGGAGGACGCCTGCGGATGAGCCTGGAACAGACCCCATGGGGTCGGACGGCGGACGGAACGTCCGTGGACCTCTTTACGCTCCGCAACGCCGCCGGTGTGACGGCCCGGGTGACGACCTTCGGCGCCCGCCTCACGGAGCTTCACGTCCCCGATCGGCACGGCCGAACGGCCGACGTCGTACTCGGCTTCGACAACCTCGCCCAGTACCTCGGCAAGGAGCCGCACCTGGGCTGCACGGTCGGCCGCGTCGCGAACCGCATCGCCAACGGCCGCTTCCGGCTGGACGGCGTCGAATACACGCTCGAACGGAACAACGGCCCGCACAACCTCCACAGCGGCACCCGGGGCTACGACAAGGTCGTCTGGCGGGCCGAGCCGCGAGGGGGGGCCGAGCCGGCCGTCGCCTTCCGCCACGTCTGCCCCGACATGGCCGACGGCTTCCCCGGCACGCTGTCCGTCGAGGTGCTTTACACGCTGACCGCCGCCAACGAGCTTCGCATCGACTACACCGCAACGACCGACAAGCCGACGATCGTCAACCTGACCAACCACAGCTACTTCAACCTTCGCGGAGCGGGCAACGGCGATATCCTCGACCATGTGTTGACGCTGGCGGCCTCGCGATATACGCCGGTGGACGACACGCTCATCCCCACGGGCGAGATTCGCGACGTCCGCGGGACGCCGTACGACTTCACGACGCCGCGCCGCATCGGCGAGCGGATCGCGGAAGTCGGCCGGGGCTACGATCTCAACTACGTCATCGACGCCGACGGTTCGCCGGCCTTCGCCGCCCGCGTACACGAGGAAACCAGCGGCCGCGTCATGGAGGTGTTCGCCACGCAGCCGGGGGTGCAGTTCTACACCGGCAACTTCCTCGACGGCTCGGTGGTGGGGATCGGCGGGGCGTACCGGCGGCACTACGGCCTGTGCCTCGAGACGCAGCACTACCCCGACTCGATCAACCGCCCGGAGTTCCCGTCGGTCATCCTCCGCCCGGGTGAGGTGTATCGCCACACGACGATCCACCGGTTCTCGTGCGCCTGACCCGCACCGAAAGGCGCCGCCGGGCCGGGCGGCATCTCAGGGGCCGACGAACTCAACCATGTTGCCGTCGGGGTCGCGAAGGACCGTCAGATACACGCCCTTGGGGAAGCCCTCCGGCAGCGGAACGGGGCCCCTGGCGACGACCGTGGCGCCGTGTCGGCGGGCGCGCTCGACGGCCGCCTTCGTGTCCGTAACGTGGATCGTCAGGTAGCGAGGGCCGAGCGTCGAGTGGATGTACTGCGTATCCTGCCGGGCGGGCGACACGCCGGCGAACTGGATCAGCTTGACGCAGGTCGCCGTGGGCGTGTCGGCCAGTTTCATGACGCGGACGTGGAACGGTTTGCCGTCGGTCAGGCCGGAGTCCCTGCCCATGGACGCGGGGACATCGAATCCGGGCACCTCGGTAAAGCCCAGGGCGTCCTTGTAGAAGGCAGCCGCCTTCTCCACATCGCTGACGACGACGCCGATGTCAATGGTGGCACTCGCGAACGGGCGGGCGGGCTTTTCCGTCGCCGCGCAGCCGGCCAACCCTGCCAACGCCATCACGATAAGACATGTACGCATAGCAGCCTCCCGAGGGACCGCGTCTCGCAAGATTGGGGCCTCCGGCCCGCATGCCGACGCCGACGGAAGCTATATCCGAAGCAACGCCGGGCGCCAACTCAAGTTAGCGGGCGCGGCGTGTCGATGCATGGAGACCGGTTTGACACGACTTCCGTCGTGCTGAATCATTGTGCGGCGACCCGATGCCGCGGGGCGTTCGGGTCATCGGCCGGATGTTGCGCAGGCACGGACTCTCTACAGGTGGGTATCCATGCGGCGGATGGGCATCTCGATGATCGGGCTTTCCCTGCTTGCCGGCGTTTCGATGTCGGCCTGCACATCGGAAGCGTTTCTCAACAACACCGCCAGCCTCGGAGGGGGGTTCTCGACGGCGACGGGCCAGTTGATCCGCGGCGCCCTGACGGTCGTGTTTGACAACCGCACGCCCTACCGCGCCGTCTTCACCTACGGGCTGTATGACCAGCAGGACCGGTCCTTCGCCTTTGACCCCACGCAGCAGAATGCCCGCGAGATGGGGCAGTTCGTCCAGAGCCTCTCGCCTTCGCTGCCGACCACGACCGTCCAGGCCGAGCTTTTGGGCAACACCTTCAGCGCGCCCATTACGCTCCGCTGTGCACGAACGCTGGATGTCGGTACGCAACGGGTGGTCGAAGTGGTCCAAATGAGCAACATGACCGTCGATCTCGACGCCAAGGCCCTCCAGCCGGGCATCTACCTTTACCCGGCGAACGACCCCACGGCCGCCGACCCGATCGCCCGGATTGACGGCGTGAGCATATTCCAGGGCGCGGAGTTCCCCTGCGAGGCCCTCGTCATCGTCACGCTCGAACAGGCCGCGGACGGCTCGTTCGGGGCATCCTGGCAAGTGATCCTGCCCTGAACGCGACCCGCAACCGGTCGCGCACCCGCTGTAGCGAGCCAATCGGACCGTCGGGTTTCTCGCTTTGCCGCTTTTCCGCCTTGTTCCGCCCCTTCGCAGTCGGTAATCTCAACGATCATGTCCTCGTTGCACGTACGCGATCCGTCGGGCCGCCAGAGCGTTTTCCGATTGAGCGGCGACATCGTGGTCTTCGGCCGCTCGCGCGATTGTATGCTCGTGCTGGACGCCAAGGGGGTCTCGCGCATTCACGGACGCTTCGTCCGCGAGCCGGAGGGCCGCTGGTGGGTCGAAGACCTCGGGGCGAAGAACGGCATTCTGCTCAACGGGCGCTTCATCTCCCGCCACCCGCTGGCCGACGGCGATGTCCTGACCGTGGGCGAGCTGGCCCTCACCTATCGTCACAGCGCTGCCGGCGTGCCCGGCAGCCCAACCCCCGCCCTCACCCTGACGGACGCCGTCACCGCACCCGGAACCACCGTCGAGCGGGCCCCGGGCGTCGTCAGCTCGATGGACGCCCGCCGGCTGACGGCGCTCTATGAGATCAGCACGCGCCTGATGGACCGGCGCGACGTAGGCGACCTGGTCGATGTGGCGGCGTCGGCCCTGATCGCCGAGCTCGAGGCCGAGGTCGTCGTGTTCGGCCTGACGCGCGATCCCGAGCGGGAGCGCGACCGGGTGATCATCCGCCCCGCGGGCTTCGCGGCAGGCAGCATCACACTGAGCCGTTCCGTCCTCAGCCGGACGCTCGAGGCTCGGCGCGCCATCCTCGTCTCGGACACAAGCTCCGACGTGGACCTGCGAATCGCCCAGAGCATTGTCGTCGGGGGCATTCGGTCCGCGCTGTGCGTTCCGCTGATGCGGCAGCAGGATGTGACGGGCTTCATTTACGTCGACAGCCGCCGTTGCGGCCGCGCGTACGACGACCGGGACCTTCAGTTCGCCTCGGCCGTCGGCGCAATGGCCGGGACGGCAATTGAGAACGCCCGCCTCGCCGCGGCCGAGCTCGTCAAGCAGCGGATGGAGGCCGAGCTTGCCCGCGCCCGCGAGGTGCAGCAGGCGATCATGCCGTCGCAGTGGCCCGCAGTTGAAGGCTGGGAGGTCTCCGGTCGGCACATAAGTTGCCGCGAGGTCGGCGGCGACTATTGCGATGCCATCGTCACCCGCGACGGGCGGCTCTGGCTCCTGATTGCCGACGTCTGCGGCAAGGGGGCCGGGGCGGCGCTGCTCGCCAGCAGCATCCACGCGGCGGTTCACGCCTTGATCGAGCAGTGCCCGACGCCGAGCCGGCTGCTTGCGCCGCTCAATGACCTGCTGGTGCGGCACGCGGTCGGGGCGTCGTTCGTGACGCTGCTGGCGGCCGTCGTCGACCCCGCCACCGGCGAGGCCCTGGTGTCCTCGGCGGGCCATCCGCCGCCGATCCACTTCAGCGCGGAGCGCGCCCCGGCGCCGATCCCAATCGAAGGAGGCTTGATGCTCGGCGTCGTGGAGCGAACCGACTACGCCGATACGCGATGGTCAATCCCGCAGGATTCCGGCACGCTCCTGCTGTACACCGACGGGGTCACCGAGGCGCTCGACCCGGCCGGGGAGCCGTTCGGCGAGGATCGCCTGCTGGCCACGCTCGCCGCACCGGCGTCAGCCGGCGACGTCATCGCAACGGTGTTGGGCGAACTCGAACGGTTCCGCGGCGCCGCGGAGCAGTCCGACGACCTGACGCTCCTGGCCTGCCGACGAACGTCGCCGACGTGATCGCGAGCCGAATCACCGGACGGCGGCGGCCGCCGCGATGCACGGCGCGGCCGTCCCGGTGCTCTCGGCGTCCGACCAGTCCTGCCCGTATACCAGATCGCCCGTGGGCGCCATGCCCAGATGGCGATACACGGCCATGGCCCGTACGTTCGTCTCGTGGACGTACAGGCGGATGCCCCGGCTGTCTCGCTGCCGCCGGGCCATTTCCGCGATCCGCCGATAGATCGCCGCGAAGACGCCGCGCCCCCGGTACGCCGGGTGGACATATACGCTCTGAATCCACCAGAGGATGCCCGCCTGCCAGTCGCTCCACTCGTACGTCACCATCGTCTGGCCAACGACCCCACCGTCGATTTCGGCGACGAAGTAGCGGCAAAGGCTCGACTGGTCCAGCGCCTTGTCGATGCCCTGGCGGACCTTCGCGATGTCCAGGGCGACCCCCTCGGACTCCATTGCCAAGGCGCAGTTGAAGCCCGCGATGATCGCCGCATCCGCGTGTGTCGCCTCTCGGACGATCACACCCTCACTGTCTCTGTCCATGGAAGAAACACCGGACCCCCACGCACGACATCCCTGTCGGCCCGACCCCGTTGACTATGGCCGTCCAGTGGCCTCCGCGTAGGGAACAACCCGGGTACAATCTGCGGGATACTACGCGTATGCTCGCCCCTCCCGGCGTACCCGCGTCGGGAGGAATGACTCCACTATGGTAACCCAGACACGCGCCGGAATTCAACGTTGTCCGGCATGGAACTCAGGATTTGCCGGTCGGTCGCCACGCGAAAGGGCGTGTCTTCAACGCACATCAAGCCATAGTGTCATGTAAAGACGATCGTTACAAACACGAGTGCTGAAGTCGCAGAATGCGCCCGCTGGGCGATGTTGCCTCACCTCAGGTCCGAAAAGGAGTGATCGTCGTCTGATCGAGCTGGCCAAGCGTAACTCGAGGAGACGCGGTACGGCGGCAGCCGCCAGTGGCCCATCGCTCATGGCGATGCGCTCCGATCAGCGAGGATTTTCGACACCGGCTCGACCAGCGACGGCGACAGGGCGACGACGCCCTGGTCGGCCGCCGTCCACTCGCGAAGGTGCGGGGTCATCACGACCGCGCCGGCCTCCCGGGCGATCAGGGCCCCGGCGGCCAGGTCCCACACCTTGTCCTTCGGGTGAAGGTAACCGTCGATCCGGCCCATCGAGAGCCAGCACAGCTCGATCGCCGCCGTCTCGATGTTACGGAGCCGGAAGCAGGTGGGCGGCCGCAGCGCATCAAGCCACCGCCACCAGGTCCGGCGCCCGCCCGCGTCGCTCTGGTCGGTCGAGATGTTGAAGATCGCCTCGGCCAGCGGGCGGCGGGCGCACGCCAGCCGACGGGCCGCGCCGATGTCGTGTTCGTCGGCGGCGTGGTAGCTGCCCCGGCCCCGGCATGCGTAGTAGATGTCGCCGCCGATCGTGGCGATCGCGCCGGCCCGCGGCACGCCGTCCTCCAGCAGGCCGATCGAGACGCAGAACAGCGGGATGCCGCGCGTATAGTTGGTCGTGCCGTCGAGGGGATCGACCGCCAGGATGCAGCCGGCCGTCAGCCAGCCGGCGTAGTGCGACTCCTCCGAGTGAACGGGCACGCCCGGCAGGCTGTCGGCCAGCGAGGCCAGCACGGCCTCATTGGAGCGGAGGTCGGCGGTCGAAAGAAGCGAGCCGTCATCCTTCACGGAAAACGAGGCGGCCTCGGTCATCGTCCGGCGTATCTCGCGCAGGCCGCACAGGGCCGCGTCGATCAGCGGCCGAACATCGTCATGGAGATGCGGGGACATACGGTGGTTGTACGCCGACGCACGGGCGGCATGCAAGCGCGACCGGCCGCAGCGTGCACGGCCGTTCTTGCGAACCCTCGATGGAGTGACCTCAGCAAGCCACGCGGCCACGGCGGAAGTCGTGAACGCTCGCGCCGAAAGGGGGCGAATGACCGTAGCCACGGGTGGAGCGAAGCGAAACCCGTGGGGTCCGGCCAAACGGAAGGGCCGGCCCCGGAGGGGCGGAGGAGCTTTCATCGCCCCGCCGGAGCGAGTGGTTGGGGAGGCCGGTGCCCTTGCTCGCTGGTTGCGCTGAACGACTCTGCCCCCAACGTCGACTCGGACGGCGGTCGCCCCGTACGTCTTGTATGGCGAGGCCTGCGCAGTTTGGAGTGCGGCGGCCCGGCCGCCGCTTTTCCTGGGGCGTGCTGTGACGCACCGGCGTGCGGAAGACCGTCCGAGCCAAAGCGGTGGCATTGCCCCCCCGGCCAAAGGGGCCGACGGACGGCGGTTGCTTCGGGCGGGTGGGCACAGCGGGCGCAGGTGGGCACAAGCGTGGCAGCGGCGCAAGACGATCGTGCCGAATCGCACGCTACGGCCGCGCGCTGGCGGTCTGCGGCTTGTCGCCGGGCGCGACGATCCGGAACGTGGTCTGCGCCTGGTCGAACGTCGCACTGAGCTTGTCCTCGATCGTGGCCTTTACCGTGTAGGTTCCGGGCGCGAGCGTCTCCGGCAGCGCCAGCTCGAGGGCCAGGAAGAAGTCGGTGCGCACCCGTCGGCAGATATCGGGGATCCGGTCGTGCGCCTGCTTGTACACGCTGCGGCCCGTGGCATCGAAGACCTCCACCTTCTCGCCGAGCAGCGTGCGGTAGAGATCGCCCTCGCCCTTCTCGCTGCGGAAGTTCGTGACCTCCGCGTACAGGATCACCCGCACGGGCTGTCCGGCCGCGAAGTCGGCCGGAGTGAGTTCCTCGTAGTCGCCATAGCTGTTGACCCGCGAGACGATCGCGAGCTTCTCGACGGACACCGGCGCCTGCCGGCGAAGCCGCTGGCCGAGCTGGCGCGTCTGATCGATGGCGGCGGTGCTGCGGTTGAGCGGGTCGCGAACGGCGTCGCGGACGGCCACCAGCGTGCGCATCAGGTCCGCGAAGAGGCCGCCGGCGTCGGGATCCAGCCCGTCGACCGGCGCGGTCGCCCGTTCGTCCAGACCCTCGGCAAGCTGGAGCATTCGCAGCCGGAAGTGCGCGGCAACGTCGTTCGGCCGCTCCGCGACGGCCTGCGTCAGTTCAGTCATCACGCCCTCGATGGTGCGGCCCGCGGACCCGGCCGCGTTGCTGACGGGGCGGTTCGGCTCCGCACGGGCCGAGGCCGAGCCTGCGGGCGCGGGGGCCGAGACGGGTGCGATCTCGATGGCCTCGATTCGCGGGACGGCCGGGTTCGGCAGGCTTGCCGCGCGGGCGGCACCGGCGAACGACGCCGGCGCATTCGCGCGGACGCCGGACGGCTCCACCGGTGGCGACGAGGGCGGCTTCGGGCTGTGTTCGGCGGCGGCGTTGGCCGGCGGCGCGATCGCCACCACCTCGCGCACGGCCGGACCATCGGCCCGGGCCGGGCTGTCGGGGCTTGCGTTGCGGACCG
>CAZTVU010000069.1:15784-20705 GCA_964617025.1 uncultured Planctomycetales bacterium
CGGGGCAAGCGCGCTCTTCGCCGCATCCGACGGGCCATGCAGCGCTGCGTTCCTTCGGACGGTTGCGGCGGCCGGTTCCGCCGGGTTCGGGATCTTGCGGGCGAGGTCGTTGTCGGGGAAGCGGTTCACGAACGCCTCGATGTCTCGTTGGAGCGCCGCGATCTGCGGCGAGGACGCCGTCTCCTCCGTCGCGCTGGGCCGGGTGGCGGCAGGCGGTGGTGTCTCCTGTACACCGGCCTCGGCCGGCCGGGTCGTTGGCAGGTCGGGCGCCTGTGAGATGGGGCCGACCTGCCACGATTGGCACCCGGCCGTCGTCGCCGCGATTGCCGCCAGGCCCCACACCACACACCGACGAATCGTCAGGACTCTTTGTGTTGCCATGTGAAGCACTCCGTTGCTTCGTGTCGCACCGGTCAACCGCCGATGACGCGCGGACCTAACGCCTCTGTGCCGCCCGGGCCGCGGTGTGCTCGAGAATGAATCGCTCGATCGACGTCCGCACGGAACCGCCGCCGGTCTTGCTCGCAAGGTCCGCCTCGGCGAGCTGCGCGAGCTGCCGCCGAAGCCGATCCGGCGTGAAGACTCGCAACTGGGCCGCCAGCCGCTGCTCGTTGGTGTAGAATCGCCTCGCGAGCCCGGCCGGCGACGCACCGGCCTGCACCTCGCGGTGGGCGGCCAGGAGCTGGCGCACGCCGTAGGCGATCCCGCCGATGGCGCGGTGCTCCGCGGACTTGTCGCTCTGCCAGACCTCCTCCCACAGCCGCAGCGCCGTCGCCCGGTCGCCGTCGGCCATCGCCGCGAGGATCCCGAAGACCTTGTGCTCGCGATCGTGACCGACGAGCTTCTCCACGTCGTCGATCGTGATGTTCGGTCGGCTGCCGACATAGATGGACAGTTTCGCGAGCTCGCCGTCGAGCATCCCGAGGCTGTCGCCGACCTGGTCCACGATGCATTTGGCGGCGTCGGGGTCGAGGCGCTTGCCGTATTCGCTCTGGCAGCGCTGGCTCAGCCACTGCGGCAGCGTCCAGGGCTTCGGCGCGTCGCACGCCAGGCAACCGCCCAGCTCCGCCACGCGCTTGTACAGCCGCAGGTTCGACGGGAAGGAGGCGCACTCGAGGATCAGCACGCCGGTCGGGCAGGGGCTTGACACGTACTGCTCGAGGAACTCGCGGCCGCGCCCGGCCGGCTCGCGGCCGCCGCCGTCGGATTCGCCCTCGCCGCGCCCCTTGCGGCCACCGACGAACCGGTCGGCCTCGCGCACGATCACGACCCGTCGCGGGCCCAGGAACGGCAGGGTCCGTACGTCATCGAGCACGGTCGCAAGGTCCGCCGTCGGCCCGTCGTACTCGGCGAGGCACATCGCACGCTCCTCGGGTTTCAGGAGCTCATCGACCAGGCGCCGCAGTTGCTGCATCCGGAGAAACGGTTCGTCCCCGTAGACGACATACAGAGGCGCCGTCGCGGATCGAGCAGGTTGGGCACGGGCGGCCATCGCCTAGTTTCCCTCCGGCGCGGACGGCTGATGCGGCGTCAGCGGAAAGAGCGACAGGCGATTGCGGGCCTTGAGGACGACGCTCGCGGCGGCGGGATCCACGCTCGCCGCCTTGCTCCAGTGGGCCCGGGCCGCGCCGCGATCGCCCATCTGATAGAGGACGTCGCCCAGGTCGAGCCAGGCCTCGGCGTTCTTCTCCTCGCGAAGCAACAATCGCTCCAGCGTCTCGCGGGCCGAAGCATACTCCCGCCGGGCCATGTACGCCAGCGCAAGGCCGCGCAGCGCGGTTGCCCGCGCGGGATCGTCCCGGATGACCCTCAGATACTCGGCGATCGCCTCGCCGTAGCGCCCGCGCGAATACAGCACGCCCGCCAGATCGGTCCGCGCAGGCAGCAGGCCGGGATCGAGCTCGAGCGCCTCGAGCAGACGCTCCTGTGCCTCGGCGTATTGCCCCCGCTCGCGGTGCCACGTCCCCTGGTCGTACAGCCTGCGGGCCCGGTCACGCAGGGCCGGATCCGTCATGACGGGGTCGCTCGGCCGGCTCGCCGTCGGGCTGGCGAGGACGGCCCGACGCGCCGCAGGCTGCGTGTCGGCAACGGCGACGGGCCCGTGGGCCTCGATCTGCATGGGACCGAACAGGCGTTCAACGACATGCCCTCCGCAATCGCGCGCAACCAGTTTGAACGTGACGCGACCGACCAGATCGGCCGGCGGCGTCCAGTCGAATCGCCCGGTGTTCGGCAGGGCGCTGTCGATCGTCATCCATTCCGACCGCCCCGCCGGCTGGTACGCAAGGGCGATCGGGCGCGAATCGAAGTTCGCGTCGTACGCCGCCCAGCTCATCGCCAGACGCCTTGTGCCGGACGCATCCGAAATCGGCTCGACGCCCTTCCATTGCGCCAGCGGCGGGGTGTAATCAACGTACACCCAGCGGTGCGGTGCCGTGCCCGGCCCGGGCTCCGGGGCCGACGCCCCGCCCGCGCCCCTGGCCACGATGTAGAAACCGTACAGCCCCTCGCCCGGGGCGTCGAAGGTGATGCCGTCCTGCCCGGCGACGGCCTTCGGGCCACAATGCCACGAGCCGCCCCGGTCGCGGGTGTACCACAACGCCACCTCGTCGGCCGCGGGTGAGTCGCCGGCCATCCGAACGCGAAGGGAGAATCGTTTGGCCTGTACCGCCGTCGGCGCGGCGTCCTGACCGAAGGCCGCCACGCGTGGGCAAACGGCGACCGCCAGGGCCGCCGCTTCCGCCAACCATCGCAATCGCCGGTTTGGCACACGCACGTTTCGGCTTCCTACCATGTGCGGCCCGGACCCTCCGGGTCCGGGGTGCTCGCCGCCTCGAAGAGGTTGCGGCGAAAGGCTTTATCGGCCTCGCAACGAGACGGCCTGAACCCCTTTTGCGGGGTCCGAAGGGGCCGTCTTCAGCCGCAACATCCGCTACCAGCCAAGGATACGGCTGCCAAAGGGTATGTAGGCAAACAGAAAAGCCATCTCGCCGACCGCGCCTGCCGCGTGGACCGAGGCCACCGTCTGGCCGCCTTGGCGCCAACTGCACAACACGCCGGCAACGTAGGCAATCGCGAGCGTGATCCCCGAAACAAGCATTCCGGCGGCAGCGTTCCGGGTGCCGCCGCAGTAAGTGATCGTGAACAGGATCGTCGGGATGAGCCAACCCAGGACGACGCCCAGCCGCGCGGTGGTCATCATCGCCACCAGCCCCGGCGGTTCGCCCGGCCGCGGCCGTCCGAGCGACAGGGCCAGCAGGATGGACCACCGCCCCCAGATCGCCATGACGATCAGCGGCCGCATCACCGGTTGCGGATACAGGAACATCAGATGCCGCCGCCAGTCGCCGGGGGTCCACGATTGTCCCTTGGGCAGGGCCAACAGGAGGGCGAACTTGACCAGGAGCCAGAGGACCAAGAGCAGCACGGCGGGGCGCACTCCGCGAGACACCTCGCCGGAGGCGCCGCCGATGTCGTCGGCAATCGCGCACGCGCCGCGGATCATTCGGTTGCCGAAGAAGAGGACATCGGCGACCAGGAGGACGGCCGCCGGAAGCAGGCGGAGGCCGAAGTACTCCCCATAGAGCCCCCAGACGCCCCCGAAGATCGCGGCGTAGCACACGCCGATGACCACGCCGATGGGCACCAGCCAATGGGGTGCCCGCCGGCCGGCGGGCAGGGCGGCGACCGGCTGCGCGACGGGAAGCAGGAACGCCACGGCCCGCCGCAGGCTGGAGGATCCCGGTTCCATCGTATGAACGGCCTTGGCGCGCTGCCGGCGGTCCGACCGGTCAGCTCTTGAGGCCCGTCAGGTCCGGCTCGTACTTCTCGCCGGCCTCGAGCATCTCCTTCCACGTCACCTCGCCGCCCTTGTACGCGGCCGTGCGGCCGAGCACGCAGGTGAGGTTGCTGCGAACCGACGGCGCGACGGTCGGGTTGGAGCAGTCGCCCTTCGTCACCGCCTCGTGAAACTCCCGGATGTTCACGACGGTGCCCTCTTCGTACAGGGCACCGTGCTTCCACTTGCCGCCCTCATAGCGGCACTCGGGCATGCCGTCGATGTGCACGTGCGTGTAGTAGTCGGTGTCGATGGTGCCCTTGGAGCCGTAGATCCGGCAAGGAATCTCCGTGGGCGCGCCGGGCGTGCACTGATTGCCCGTATAGCTGAGGAGGAAGTTGTTCGGGAAATAAAAGATGCAGTTGAAGAAGTCCCAGATGTTGCCGTACGCCCGCAGGCCGCGGCTGCCGCCGCCTCCGATCGCACGGATCGGATCGGCGTTCAGGATCCACGTGGCGACATCCAGCGTGTGAATGTTCTGCTCGACGATGAAGTCGCCCGACAGCTCCTTGATGCAGTACCAGCGGCGGAGGCGATCTTCGGGCGTCTTGGGCCCCTCGAAGTGCCCGACGCCCCACGGATAGTTCGCCCATCCGGTGACCAGCTTGCCGATGTCGCCGCGGTGGACCCGCTTGACGGCCTCGCGATAGTGCTCGCTCGCCCGCGTCTGGAAGTCGACGAGACAGACGAGCTTCTTCTCGGTGGCCTTGCGGCCGGAGGCAGCGATCGACAGGCACCCGGGAACATCGACGGCGATCGGCTTGGCGACGTACACGTGCTTTCCCGCCTCGACGGCGGCGGCCGCCTGCTCGGGGTGGAAGTACGGCGGGGTCTCGATGACGACGGCGTCGAACTTTTGCTCGTAGAGCCTTTTGTAGGCCGACAGCGTCGTGAATCGCTTGGCCGCGGGGATGCCGTGCTTCTCGCCGAACTTGTCGGCGTGATCCGGGTAGTAGTCGGCGCAGGCGACGAACTTGTACTTGCCGTGCTTATGGAAGAGGTCCACGATCCAGGTGCCGCGCCCGCCGCAGCCGATCAGGCCCGCTTCGAGCGTCGAGTTCGCCGTCGTGCCGCGCACGGCCG
>CAZTVU010000070.1:0-12605 GCA_964617025.1 uncultured Planctomycetales bacterium
TCGAGAACGTCCGCTTCTACGCCGAGGAGCAGATCAAGGACAAGAAGGCCAAGGAAGACCCCGCCCTCGCCGAGAAGAAGAAGGCCTTTGCCAAGCAGCTCGCCGACCTGGCCGACATCTACGTCAACGACGCCTTCGGCACCTGCCACCGCGACAACGCGAGCATGCTGACGGTGCCGCAGCAGATGGGGTCCAAGCCCAAGGTCGTCGGCTTCCTGGTTCAGAAGGAGCTGCAATACCTGGGCGATGCGCTCAACAATCCGCAGCGGCCGTTCGTCGCGATCCTCGGCGGCAAGAAAGTGTCCGACAAGATCGCCGTCATCGAGGCCCTGCTCAAGAAGTGCGACCACGTGCTCATTGGCGGGGCGATGAATTACACGTTCATGCTCGCCCAGGGAAAGAGGGTCGGCAAGAGCCTGGTCGAGCCGGACAAGGTGGATGAGGCCAAGCGCCTGATGGCCCTCGGCGGCGCGAAGCTGCGGCTTCCCGTCGACGTCGTGGCGGCGGCGGAGATTCAGGAGGGCGTCGCCACGCAGGTCGTCGAGGGCGACATCCCGGACGGGCTGCAGGGGCTGGACATCGGGCCGAAGACCGTGGCGGCGTACCGTCAGGTCATCGCCGGCGCGAAGACGGTCGCCTGGAACGGCCCGATGGGCGTCTTCGAGGTTCCGCCGTTCGACAAGGGCACGTATGCGATCGCTCACGCCCTGGTGGATGCGACGGCCAGGGGTGCGGTGACGGTGATCGGCGGCGGCGACAGCGCCGCGGCGATCGAGAAGGCCGGCCTCAGTGAAAAGGTCAGTCACGTCAGCACCGGCGGCGGCGCCAGCCTCGAGTTCATGGAGGGCAAACCCTTCAAGGCCGTCGACGTGCTCGACGAGGCCTGAGTTTGGAATTGAAGAAAGCGAGATGGCGCAGAGCCTGAGGCAGGCCGGGTGGGCGGCGCCTGCGGCCTTCTCTTTTTCCGCTCGTCCACTTTCGATCGGGGAGGTTCGCATTTCCGCGTCGAAATCTCCGTGGCATCTTGCGAGCCCCGGCATCCGCATCGCCCCGTCGCTGCTTGCGGCGGACTTTGCGCGGTTGCGCGATGAGGTCGCCCGCGTCGAGGCCGGCGGGGCCGACCTGCTTCACCTGGATGTGATGGACGGCCACTTCGTTCCGAACATCAGCTTCGGCGTCCCGGTGATCGAAAAGCTTCGCGCACACACGCGGCTCTACTTTGACACGCACCTGATGATCACCGACCCCATGAAGTACGCCGAGTCCTTCGCCAGGGCCGGCAGCGATCTCCTGTCATTTCACATCGAGGTCGCGCAGGAACCGCGGAGGATCGCCGACCATATCCACTCGCTGGGCATCCAGGCCGGCATTGTGCTCAACCCCGCCACACCGGCCGAGGCCGTATTTGATGTGCTGCCCGATGTTGAGCTGGTCCTCGTCATGAGCGTCTGGCCGGGATTCGGCGGGCAGTCGTTCATCGAAGACGTCCTCCCGAAAGTCACGGCGATTCGCGAACGGCTTCGCCCGGATCAGCGGCTTGAGATTGACGGCGGCATCGGGCCCGAAACGGTCGGCCGCGCCGCCGCCGCCGGGGCCGACACGATGGTGGCGGGCACCTCGGTCTTCGGCCGGCCGGATCCCGTCGCAGCCCTGAACGAGCTCCGTCGGCTGGCTGAGGAACACGCGGGCCCTGTGGAGGAATAAACCGTCGGGCCGGCTTCGCCCCTTGCCAAGATTCCTCCCTATTATGTCGTAATATGCCATCACTGGTCATTGGACACGCCACCTGCTCGCCGGTAAAAAGGGTCAATGATCCGAGCCCGAAGGACGAACGGAATGGCGGACGACGCACCGACGGTACCTCAGAAAAACGACGCATCGACTCAGGAATCTGCGGAGGCCCTGGCCCCGCGGCCGACACCGCGCGTCGAGGTGCCGCAGGGGGCCTGGACCCAATGCCCCAAGTGCAACAAGACCGTCTATCAGCGGGATGTCGATGAGGCCCTGGGCGTCTGCCCGGAGTGCGGCTTCCACCACCGGATCAACGCTCGCCGGCGCATCGAGCAGCTTTGCGACACGGGGACGTTCGAGGAGTTCCTGGCCGATCTGATCTCCACGGATCCGCTGCGATTTCGGGATCGCGTCCCGTACAAGGACCGGCTGCGGAGCGTTCAGGAAATCGCCGGCGAGACCGAGGCGATCGTCGTCGGCAAGGGTTTCATCCGCGGCCGCGGGGTCATCCTCGGTGTGATGGACCCGTTCTTCATCATGGGTTCGATGGGGTCGGTCGTCGGCGAGAAGGTTACCGCCGCGATTGAGCGCGCGGCGGACGAGAATCTGCCGCTGGTCCTGGTCACGGCGTCCGGCGGCGCCCGCATGCAGGAGGGCATGGTTTCGCTCGTGCAGATGGCCAAGACGTCCGCCGCGCTGGCCCGGCTCGACGAGGCCGGCGGCCTCTACATCGTCGTGGCAACGGATCCGACCACCGCCGGCGTGGCGGCGAGTTTCGCCTCTCTGGGCGATGTCATTCTTGCCGAGCCGGGCGCCATGATCGGCTTCGCCGGTCCGCGCGTCATCGCCAACACCATCAAGGCCGAGCTGCCGGAAGGGTTCCAGACCGCCGAGTTCATGCTGGAGCACGGGTTCGTCGATCGGATCGTCGAGCGAAAGGACCTGCGCCGCGAGATCGCGCGGCTGATCGACTATGCCGGCAAATAGGTGCGCGGTCGTTCGCCGGTCACGCGTGGGAAGTCGCCGCGGTTTGCGGAAGCGCGGCCACGATCAGGTCGCAGGCCCTCGCCACGGTCATCCGTGCCATGTTGAGAATCACGTCGTAGGGATCGAGTGAATCCGCGTCCGCGTTGAAGTGGTCGCGCAGGAAGCGGCGCCACTGCTCGTCCTGCCGCATGACGGCCCGTCGCGCGTCCGCGGTGCTGATCCCCTGTTCGCGGGCGATGCGGGCGATTCGCTCGCGGATCGGGGCGATGATTCGGACCCGCACGCCCTTGTCGGGCGGCAGGATCAGGTGTGCTGCGCGGCCGACGAACACTGCCGGCTCCTGGCCGATGATATCGTAGATCGTGCGGCACAACGCGTGGACGTAATCGTCGCGAGGCGATGCCGTCTCCGGCGACCAGAGGACCGAGAACGAGTGGATCCACGTGTGTCCGCGCTCGTCGCACGTGGAGTAGAGACTCCGACGCCCGGCCTCGTTGCCGGCCATCCGCTCCAACAGTTCGCGGTCGTACACCTTCCAGCCCAGACGGGTGCCCAGCGCGGCCGCCACCTCCTCGCCGCCGCTGCCGAGTTCACGCGACAGTGTGACGAACGGGCAGATGCGGCGCTCGCATGAGCGGCTTCGTGACGGATGGCGCCCCTCGAGCTCCCAATTGCGAAGTTGGCGCTCAACGATTCGCTGAAGCGGCGGCGTGCGGTCGGCCAATAGCGATTTCATGGCCCGGTCCTCCAAAAAACATGCGGACAGATGTGCGTCCGTACCCCTCACTGAATTATACCACGCACGGGGCGGGGCCCAAGCGGATTCCGAGGTTTCCCCGCTTCCTTGCTTTCCTGCCGTTGCTATCCGGGAGGGGGGAGGGCCGGCTGCGTCCCACGGATGAGCCTCGCGGCCTGGGCCGCCACGGATATCGGACCAGCCACGTCCGTGATTGCTGCCCCCCCATGCCGGAGGGATGAGAACGCTGCAGTGGCATTACCCGGCTTGCAGGCGGCACGAAGGATCGCCGCTGCCATGCCGGGCGCTATTGCCCGTCCTGATTGCCGATGTCAGGTCAGCGCCGGTCGCGCCTGCCGTCGTGATAACGTGTTCTGATTGTCTCCCGGGTAGGTGTATGGCGATCAGACTACGAAAGACCCCATCATCCCGCGTGTGCGGTGCTGCGGTCGGTCGTCCGCTCATCCCGCGTGCGAGCACGCCGGAAGGCGGTTGGGCCCGTTGAAACGGGTCTGAAATGCCGCGAAGTCCAGCAGATCGACGTCCCCGTCGGCGTCGAGATCGGGTCCGACGCATGCGGCGGGCATCGCGGGCGGCTGATTCGGGCCGTTGAAACACATCTGGAACAGGGCGAAGTCGGCGAGGTCCACGTCGCGGTCGTCGTCGAAGTCCGACGGTACCGTTCGCACCGCCAGCCACACGGGTAAGTGGACCGGGCTGTTGAGCGCCGTGCCGGAAACCGTAATCGTGGCCGAATACTCGCCGGGCGGAAGCGTCGCCGCACCGGGGTAGGTGACCGTGATGGCGTCGGTCTCCGACTCGCATGACCCCGACGCCGGCGCCACGGCCAGCCAGTCGCCATCTTCGCTCACGGAGTACGTCAGTGTGCCGACGCACGCGTTGCGCAAGCTTAGCGTGTCGTCGGCGGGGGCCTCTCCGAAGACGATGCTCCGCGCCAGCGACGCGGGAGTCACCTCGATGCGAGGCTGTGACGGGCTGGCCGTCGTGAAGACCACATCGTAGAGCCCGATCCCGGTCGCGTTGTCGCTGAAAGTGAAAAAGAGCGAGGTGCCGAACGCCGCGATGGAGTTGGGGATGTGCCCGCCGACATCGCCGGTCACGCGCGTCACCACCGGATCCCAAATCCCCCGCACGCGACCGCGGTACCGCATGCGCACCTTGTGATCGCAGCAGAAGCCTTCCCACACGACGTGCAGGTTGCCCAGTGCGTCGTAGGCGGCCGACGGCGTACGGTCGATGTCCTCGGTCATCGCGGATACGTTCTCCGGCGGCGACCACGTCGCCCCGTCATCGTATGAATACCGTGCGAAGATCTCGAACCAGGGATCGTCCTCGCAGGGGTCGGTGCATGGCAGGCCCTGCCCATACAACGCCACAACCTCGTCTGCCACGGGGTTGAAGGCGAATCGCAGGCCGCCGGCTCCGCTGACGAGTCGCGTGCCCTTTCCCGCGGGCCACGCGCCCGTCGAGGATTTTTTCTTGTAGTAGGCGTGGCCGTCGACACCGATCGACACCCACAGTGTGGTCCCGCGGGCCGCGAGGTCGTCGCCGCGCGGCCAGTTGGCGTCGTCGCTGTTGCCGTAGATCAGCTCTGTGGCGCCCCACGCCCCGCCGAGCGGCTTGTACCGGCCGTAGATGCCGTTGCGGGCCGGTGCGGCGCTGTCGAACAGGTGGCCGTACATGAAGTAGATGCCGCCAAACGAATCGACGGCCACCTGTTGGATGAACGAGCCGCCGCCCGGATTGACGTCCACCTGTACAGGCGTCGACCACGCCCCGCCGACGAGCGGCTTGGTCCGCCAGAAGAGCGAGCCCTTTCCGTAGAATGCGTGGAGCATGTTATCGGGCGTCACCACGATCTTCGGTGCAGAGCCCTTTCCGCCGAACGAGCCGATCGCAAGCGGTGTCGACCATGTGCCGCCGCGATTGGTCGTGTAGAACGCGGCGCCGTAGGAGTCGAGGAAGCTTTGGTACACGAGGTGTACGGCGCCATCCGGGTCGATGGCAAGGTTGCCGTCGACGGCGTAGTGGCCGACGTCGCGGCTGATGTTGGTCAGCGGGGCCCAGATCGCGCATTGGGCGAGGGCGTACGGGGCGGTCGGAAGGATTGCCGCCATCGCCGTGGCGATGACCGACATCCGTACCAGCGTAAGGCGACGAAATGTCGGCATGGCATTCTCCTGACGACTCGCGAATCTTCCGTTATTGTAGCGTTTAAGTTGGCCGGGGGGAAGTTTTTTCCCCGGACGCGGATGGCGAGTCCGGCGCGCAATGTGGCCGGGCCGGCCTTGGGCCGGTCGCGCTCGGCCCGGTCACTGGCAGGCCGGCCGACGGTTCGGCCCGTTAAAACACGCCTGGAACGTGAGGAAGTCCGCCAGGTCCACGTCCCGGTCGCCATCGAAATCCGCGTCCACGGAGCAGCTTGGCGGCCACGGCGCATTCGGCCCGTTGAAACACACCTGGAACAGGTTGAAGTCCGCCAGATCGACGTCGCCGTCGGTGTTGAAGTCTGGCGCGGCGTACTGGGTCAGCGTGACGGCGATGGTCTGCGGGCTGTTCGCCGCCTCGGGGCTGGTGATGGTGATGGCGGCCGTGTGGGTGCCCGGCGGCAGCGATGCCGTATGGAAGCTCACGGTAATGGTGTCGGCTTCGTCGCCGCACTCGTCGGACACGGGCTCCGTGGAGAGCCACGCCGGCTCGGCCGTGATCGTGTAATGCATCGTCCCGTAGCCCGAGTTCTGTACCGTGAAGGATGTCGCCGGGGCGTCGGCGCCGACCTTGCCCGCCGCGGAGAGGGCGGCCGGGCAGACGATCCGGGGGGCGTCTTCGACCTGCAAGTAGACCGTCACGGTTGCGGGGGAGTTTGTGGCGCCCGGGGCGTTGATCGTGACCTTGCCGGTATAGCTCCCGACGGCCAGCGAGGCGGTGTTGTAATTGATCGTGACCGTATCGGGTCCGTCGGCGGATGTGCCGGATGTCGGATCGACGGACAGCCATTCGGCATTCGTGGCAAGCGTATAGTTGAGCGTGCCGCCGCCGCCGTTCGAGATGGTGAAGCTATCCGGCGGCAGATTGGTGCCGACCTGCACGCTTCGTTCAAACTCGGCGGGGTCGCTTCCGATGGTGGGCGACGGCGGCGCGTACTCCGCGATGGCCATCAACAAGTCCCAAGGGGCCTGTGAGACCCGGTCCAGGTAGCTCTCGCCGGCGAGGTTCTCGTTCATGCGCCACGTGTTCACACCGGGAGGGGGTGCCGTCCACTCGACGTAGTACTTCGTGCCGGGCACAAGCGGGATGTCGCCGCGCGACCAGAACGCCGCTGCCCGCGCCTGGTAGTAACCGGGGATGCCGTAACACCGCTTGGCCGTGCCGATGGGCGCTCCGCCCACGGACTCGTACACCTGGAACGTGATCGGCAGCGACGGCGGGTCGACGTCGCCGGTGGCGTAGACGATCTCGACGGCGGCAAGGCCGTCGCCGCTGGCGATGAAGGTCTGGCCGAATCGCGTGCTCATCCCGGCGAGCTGCGCGAGCGACAGATCGGCGACCGGGGCGTGATTGACGAGGGTGCCGGGCTCGCCGCCGCTGATGTAGGCGTAGGCGTCGAGGTTCGTGTAGGCGGTGTTGCCCGCGTAGAGATGGCCGTCGGGATAGCCGGTTCGATGGTCGCTCCGCGCCACGATCGCGAAGCTCTGCGACGTCGAGCTCGGGTCTCGCCAGAATCGGGCCGCATAGGTCTGCCCGGGAACCAGCGGCACCTCCTTGCTGCGGAACACCGCGTGAAAGATCCAGATGATCGGGTCCGTGTTGCCCGAGATCCACACGCTGCGGGTGGGCGAAATCTGCGGCCACGCGGACGGGGAGTGGGCATTCGGCTTGTAGACGGCGAAGTTCAGCGTCATCGGCTCGTGATCACCGGCCTTGCCGGCGAGCTTCGTCGCGATCCGGGTGACGTAGGGGCTGGTCGCCACAAAGGTCTGGTAGAAATCCGTGCCCCAGATCCACGGTGCGCTGCCCCACTCGCCGTAGTCGTTGTTGTACCGCACCGAGTAGTGCGCCGGCGTTCGCAGCTCGACGCCCGTGACGATCGGAGAACCGCCGGGCAGGTCCACCGTCCGGTAACTGAACGCGGGCGCCTTGTCGAAGCTCAACGCGAAGAGCGCGTACGTACCGGCGGGGAATCCGGGCGGTTCGGCGAGGCCGGAGATCGAGTATCCGCCCGGGGGCGGGCCGCCCGAGGTCTCGCAGCCGGCACCGAATCCCCACCGCAGGGCGCCGACGTAGATCAATTCGTGCGTCCACCCGGCGCCGACGATCTCCGGCCGCCCGGTGATGCCGTCCGACGTCATTCGGCCCTGGACGGCGCTGGCCGCGACGACAGGGGCCGACAGGCTGCCGAGTACGCAGCAGACCCAGACCGGTATCTGATGGCGATACATGTCCGCTCCTCTTGCCATGACTCCGCAGCGTGCCTGGAGTATCCCCGCTCCTTTGTATGCGCATTATACCCCGGCGGGCGCGCGAAATGAAGCAGGGGCAGGGCGTAATGCGGCTTGTTGCCGAGTCGAGGGCGAAGTACTGCCCCATCATCGTTGCCCGGGGCGGCGGGATGCTTGCGGGCCGCCTCGACGCCGGCGATCAGAACATTCCGCGGATTCTCCCCTGATCGTCGATGTCCATGTCCATCGCCGCCGGGTGGCGTCCGAACGCGGGCATCGTCTGAATCGTTCCGGTCAGGGGGTAGAGGAACTCCGCGCCGCCGGACAGCCGCACATCGCGCACCGGCAGCGTGAAGCCCTCGGGCCGGCCGCGGAGCGACGGGTCGTGCGACAGCGAGTATTGCGTCTTGGCCATGCAGATCGGCAGCTTGTCATAGCCGAGGTGCGTGTAGTTCTCGATGGCGGCCTGGGCGGGCTTGTCAAACTCGACGCCTGCGGCGCCGTAGACCTCCCGTGCGATGATCTCGATCTTCTCCGCGATGGGGCGGTCAAGGTCGTAGAGGAAGCGAAACGCCCGTTGCGGGCTGTCGGCCGCGCGCATGACGGCGTCGGCCAGGGCCTCGCCGCCGGCGCCGCCCTTGCCGTGGACCTCGCTCAGCACGGCATCGAAGGCCCCGGCGGCCCGCGCCTCGGCCAGCAGCGTGTCGACCTCCTCCTGCGAGTCCGTGGCGAACCGGTTGACCGCCACGACGCACGGCAGGCCGAACTTCGCGATGTTCTCGAGGTGCTTTCGCAGGTTCGGCAGCCCCGCCCGCAGCGCGTCCACGCTCGGCTCGAAGAGCCGCGGGTCGATCGGCCGGCCGGCGACGACGCGGTAGCGCCCGCTGTGCGCCTTCACCGCCCGGACCGTCGCCACGAGGACCGCGGCGTCCGGCGTGAGCCCCGACGCGCGGCATTTGATGTGGCAGAACTTCTCGAAGCCCATGTCGGCCCCGAATCCCGCCTCCGTCACCACCACGTCGCAGCAGCGCAAAGCGATCTGGTCGGCCAGGATCGAGCTGTTGCCCGGGGCGATGTTGGCGAACGGGCCGGCATGCACGAACGCCGGAACGTGCTCAAGCGTCTGGAGCAGGTTCGGCTTGATCGCGTCCTTCAGCAGCACGGCCATTGCCCCGGCGGCGCGGATGTCCTCGGCGAAGACCGGCAGGTCGCGGTGCGTGTAGCCGATGACGATCCGCCCCAGTCGCCGCCGCAGGTCCGCCAGCGAGTTGGCCAGGGCCAGTACGGCCATGACCTCGCTTGCCGCCGTCAGGTCAAAACCCGACTCCCGGGGCACGCCGTCGCCCCGCAGGCCGATCACGATCGACCGCAGCGCGAGGTCGTTCATGTCGACGCACCGTCGCCACGTCACCTTCGTCGGGTCGAGCTTGCCGGGGTTGCCCTTGACCAGGAGCGTGTCGATCATCGCGCTGAGCAGGGCGTGGGCGCTGGAGACGGCGTGGACGTCGCCGGTGAGATGGAGGTTGAAATCCTCCATCGGGATGATCTGCGAGTAGCCGCCGCCGGCCGCCCCGCCCTTGATGCCGAACACCGGCCCCATCGACGGCTGGCGGATGCAGCAGGCCGCCTTGTGCCCTAGCTTCGCGAGGCCCTGGGCGAGGCCGACGGTCGTCACGGTCTTGCCCTCACCCAGCGGTGTCGGCGTGATCCCGGTGACGACGACGTACTTGCCCAACCGGGCCCGGCCGCCGGCGGCGTCATCGAGCCGCCGGATGACGTCCAGCCGGATCTTGGCCTTGTATTCGCCGTACAGCTCGACCTCCTCGGGGAGGATGCCGATGCCCTCGGCGATTTCGCGAATGGGTCTTAGCCGCGCTTCCTGTGCGATGTCGAGGTCGGATTTCATGGTGGCAGATCTTGCTCGGTGAGGCGAAACAGTCGTTATCCCGTTGGTCCGTTATTCCGTCAGTCTTGGGAAGGGGGTTACTCCGTCACTCGTTTACTCCGCTTCCCGGTACCTCGCTGCGGGAGGTTTCCCTTCCCCAAGACCCCGAATCCCTAGACCCCCAAAACCCTGTACTCTGAACCCGCGCGCCATACCCGACGGCTTGCTTCCCTACGCGGGCCGAGCAGCAAGGGGTCACAAGTTATACTCCCGGTCGACGTCCCGCAACTCTCCGCCGCCGCCTCTGGGCTGCCGGCGCCACTGTAGCGCCGACGCCCTCGTCGGCCCGGGAGGAACCAACTCAAGAGGACGCGGGAAGTCAGGCCGGCGAGGGCGCCGGCCCCACGGTAGCGCCGGGCGTACTGTAGCGCCAACGCTACTATGGAGCCGAGGCCCCCGTTGGCTGGAGAATCATGTGCCGAAATCGGAGGAACCGGCGGGCGAGACCGGCCGGCGGCCTGTCGTCCAGGAAGCGCGGTCGTGATGTTTCATCGTGCCGTGATAACCATTTCTTGCGTAATGAATGCGACGCCAGACCTCATCGAAAACGCCTGAACCTGGGCTGTTTCGGCATGACCGCTTTGCACCACTTGCGCAGAGATTCAGTACTTCACTTCGCGCCGCGGGCCACCATCAGCTCCAGGTCCTCCTTGAGGCTCTGAAGGTCCTCCTCGTGCTCGACTTCCTGCTCGAGGATCGTCAGGGCCATGTTGTACGTGATCATGTCCTTGTCCTTCGTGGCCTCCATAAGGTTCTTGTAGATGCTGATGGCGCACTGCTCACCGGCGATGTTCTGGTCCAGGAGCACCGCCACGTACGGGTCCTCCGGTGCGTCATAGGCGCAGGGGCTCTGCTCGTACCAGGCCTTCGGCTCCGTCACCGGAGTGCCGGCGAGCTGGATGATGCGGTTGGCCAGCATGTCCGCGTGCGCCAGCTCCTCCGTCGCGTGCTGCAGCAACTCGGCGATGACGGCATCCTTCATGGGCCCCTTGATGACCTTGGCGCCAAGCCAGTACTGGTAGTACGCGAGCCATTCGCTGGCATACGCGGCATTCAGCAGCTTCAGGAGCTTGGCTGCGTCCATCCCGATGATTTCGCGTCCACGGGTTCCCATCGTTTGTCTCCTTGTGCGTTTGACCTGCGCCTGTCCTGCGAGACCGCCTGTATCGACGGCGGCCAAGTCGTCCCCGGGAACGCCGCCCCGGCAAATCAGGCGAGCCTGCTGCGGCGGCATTCGCTGTTTTTCACTCACGGGCCGTCGACCGGAGTCCGGCCCGTTCGATCCGGGCTACAGTGCCCGGCCGCCGAGCGAGCGGCCGAAAGCTCACCTTATACCCGCCGTTGACCCTTCGCACCAGACCGTGCGGCACAAGATCGGGGCTGCGTCTCCAGCCGGTCGAAGACGCCGATCGGGCACAACGTCGCGCTCCTACGGGTGAACATCCGGCCCGGCTCCGTCGCAGGCCTGACAGGGCGCTCGAAAGCGCCAGCGCCCCTCGATGCGAATCAGCCCTAGGGCCGGCTTCCCGGCGAGGTCTCCGGGGGCTCGACGAAAGCGCGAACGACCAGCGCGGCTTCTTGTGTTTGAACATTCGGGTGATTCGGCGTACCTTTCGCGTTCATGACGATAAGACAATGGTTGCTGTGCGTGTTGGCTACCGCCTCGGCCCTTGCCGGAGGCTGCGAGACGACCGGGCAGGGCGGCGGCGGTCGCGAGCCGGGCGGCGCCAGCCCTGTTTCGCCGGGCGGCGGCCGGGGCGGCGCATGGACCGGCGTCCAGCAGGTTCCCAGGCTGCGGGGGCCGACGCGCGCGGTGTGGGTCACCCGCTACGACTACAAGACGCCGGCGGACATTCGGCAGATCATGGACAACTGCCGGGCCGCCGGGCTGAACACGGTTTTTTTTCAGGTTCGCGGCCACGGGACCGTTTTCTACCGTTCGGCGATCGAGCCCTGGGGTGAGGAGCTGGGTGGTCGCGACCCGGGCTTTGACCCGCTGGCGGTCGCCGTCGCGGAGGCGCACGCCCGCGGCCTCGGGCTGCACGCATGGGTGAACGTCATGCCCGGGTGGCGCGGGCCGAATCCGCCGCAGGATCCGCGGCAGCTCTATAACGCCCGCCCCGAGTGGTTCTGGTACGACCAGAAGGGCCGACGCCAGCCGCTCATCCAACTCAACGACGGCAAGCGGGAGGGCTGGTACGTCAGCGTCAACCCCTGCCTGCCCGAGGTGCGGCAGTATCTGGTCGGCCTCTTCGAGGAGATCGTCCGCGGCTACGACACCGACGGCCTGCACCTGGACTACATCCGCTTCCCGAACGAAACGGCCCCGAAGGGCGTTGACTATCCCCATGATCCGCGGACGCTCGCGCTGTATCGGGGTGAATGCGGCCGGGCCCCGCGCGACGACCAGGCCCTCTGGGCGCAATGGCGGACGGATCAGGTGTCGGCCATCGTGCGCGATACGCGGGCGATGATGCGGCGAGTCCGGCCCGGTGCGAAGCTCTCGGCTTCGGTCATCGGCGATCCGGCGCAGGGCAAGCCGGCGCACTTCCAGGACGGCGAGACCTGGGCCGCGAGGAACTGGGTCGATTTCCTCTGTCCCATGGTGTACACGCCGGATGAGGCGACCTTCGTTCAACGGGCGCAGGCCTGGCGGGCGAGGGCGCACGGCAAGCCCGTCGTCGTGGGCCTCGGCCTTTACATGCACAAGACCGCCGACCAGACCGCCCGCCAGTTGCAGCACGCG
>CAZTVU010000070.1:12633-20395 GCA_964617025.1 uncultured Planctomycetales bacterium
GCCCTCTTCGCCTATGCGTCGCTCTTTCCGTCCGTCGGCGAGCGACAGACGCCCAACGATCGCTGGAGCGCCGCCGATCAGCAGCGCCGCGATCGAGTGGCGGTTGTCCAGCGCGTCGCCGAGCGGATGGTAGGAGGGTAGACGCCCCGCCAACCCCCAACCCCCAACGCCGCCTCTTGGCCGCAACCAAGGGACGCTTGCGTCTTGCGCGCCGGTTGCGATGGACGACGCCGCCCCGCCCTTGACTCCCGCAGCAGTCGCCCATCCATCCTGCGCGACTCGGCCCGCGCCTTTTGGACTGCGGCGGCCTTGCCGCCGCTTTCCCCGATGCGCCCCAAGCCGCGCCGGCGTGCGACAGACCGTCCGAGCCAAAGCGGTGTCGTTGCCACCGCAGTCCATAAACGCCGGCGGACGATGATTGGCGCAAGGCAGTTGGCCGGCGAGAACGCGAAGCAAAAGGCCGGCGATGGCGCCGGCCCTACTGTGGCGCCGACGCCCCCGTCAGCGCGGAAGGAAAAGGTATTGACTCCTACCCAAAGCGGCCTGCGGCCGCAACCAAAGAGGATTATTTCATCGCGGTCGTAACCTCCTGCTGCCATAGGAGATGCACGCTGCTGCCCAAGAGATGCGCGCAGGTCGCATCGAAGTCTCGACGCAAGAATCTAAACCCCAACCTCCTGTCCCCTCCACCTCGCTACCCGCAACGCGGAACTCGCTACTGCCCCACCCTCACCAGCCCGCCGTCCATGTCGGCGGCGTATGCCGTGCCGTCCGCATCCGCCGCCACGCCGGCCATCACATGCAGTTGCGGCGAAACCTGATACTCCCACAGCTTCCGGCCGTCCGCCGCGTTCATCACCGTCAACAGACCGCGGTTGGAGCAGACATACACCCGGCCCGCACGTTCCGTCGGCGGGATCGGAAAACGGCCCAGCGGCACTGCCTGCTTCCACACGACGTTTCCCTCGCCGTCGTACTTCGTCAGGCCGTCGCCGAGCGATCGGGCATACACGAACCGGCCGTCCTCCGACGAACCCACCGCCGAGCAGTTCTTCTGGAGCGGGCGCGCGTATCGGCCGTCGGGCTCATAGAGCCCGAGGTTGTAGCCCCGATCGGCGATGAAGAGCCTGCCCTCCGCGACCGCCGGGGGGCAGTCGGCGGCGGCGAAATACCGGCTGGTCTGGCCGCCCTGGCCGGTCGGGCAGCGTTGTTTCCACTTTAGCGAACCGTCGGCTCGGCTGACCGCGTAGATCCATCCGTCCCACGCGCCGAACACGACGGCGTCGCCGCACAGCGCGCCGGACGCCTCGATGCTGAATGTGGTATGCCGGCGGGCCCAAAGCTTGCGGCCATCCTCCATGTGAACGGCGTGGACAGCGCCCTCGAGGTCGCCGAAGTACGCTATGCCGTCGACCACCACCGGCCGGCCGAACGCCGGCCCGCCGATATCGTACTGCCAGAGCGTCCGGCCCGACGCCGCGTCCAGGGCGTACAGCCGCCCGTCGCCCGATGTGAACAGGAGGGCCTCGCCGGCCACCGCAGGCGTTGCGAGCACCTCCCCGCCGGTCTTGAACCGCCATCGCCGGCGCAACTCCCGCTCAAAGGCTGTGACCGCGCCGGCCGTGTCAACCACGACGACGAGTTCGCCGTGCAGCAGGGGTGCAGCCTTGATGCCCGCGTCATGCTGGTGACGGCGGGCGGTCAGGGCGGCCGCCCCGGAGGCCCGCGGGCTTACCTCGAACATCGTGGCGCGTTGCCATGTCCGCTTCCCGTCGTTCGCGGCCGTCACCCGCACGAAATGCCACCCGGGCGTCAGGACGCTGGCATCGAACCGGGCCCGATAGGTTCCATCCGATGCTTCCAGAGGGCCGCCGGCCTTCTCGTTGCCGTCGATATCGAACGTCATGGTCCGGGCCGACGCTCTTCGGCTGCGGACGGTAGCCTGAATGGCAATGCCCCCGTCGCCGGGCACCGGTTTGTCAGTGCTGGGCGACTGGATGCCGATCTCGCATTGCGGCCGGCGGTCGAACAGGGGTTTTTCAAGGCTGGCTAGCATCGGCTTGCCGCTGTGCAGCCGATACGTGACGCGGAGAACGCCGTCGAGTACGGAAATGATGTTGTATCCCGCGTTGTCGCCGTACGTCGAGCCGCCCATGACGCGGTCGATGCCTTGCCAGACGCCGGGTTTGGGGTTGTGGCCGTGGCCGTCCAGGATGAGGACGACGCGATGGCCTTCGATCACATCCAGCAGGCGAAGCTGTTCGTACGGCGAGGCAAATTCGTCCGTGGACAGCGGGTGATGCATGAACAGAAAGACCGGCACCTCCCGGCCGACGTTCGCCAGATCGACGCGGAGCCAGTTGAGCGTTCGCCGGTCGAGGCACGGCACGGGCTCCTGCGGAGACGTGGAGTTGAGGCAGACGAAGTGGCATCCGAACCGATCGAACGAGTAGGAATCGCCCTGATGCCGCTGCCGCAGGATGTGATTCATCGACGTCCACGTGTTGTCATGGTTGCCGGGCAGCACGTGGAGCGGGCACGACTCCGGCAGCGGCTCGAACACCCGCTCGACGTCGCGCCAGGTGGTGCCGATCACGCCGTATTCGGTGATGTCGCCCGTGGCGACGATGAACGCCGGCGGAGGGGCGGTGACGTTGTACGGCGTCTGGGCCTGCGGCCGGCCGGCCTCGGCGCAGAGCCACGCAAGCGTCTCCTTCCCGCGCAGACCCTCGGTCGGCCCGACGCCGCGCGGATGCGGCGAGATATGGATGTCGGAGATCTGCAAGAAGCAGAAGTCCGGCCTCGCCGGTTCGGCCGCGACAGCAACCGCGCCCGGAAGCATCGCCAGGGTGGCGGCGACGCCGGGAATCAGACATTCAAACAACTTGCGAAAAGGCGGGTTGCACATGTTTCAGGGTACTCCACGGTCTTTGGGCACAACGCCCCGACGGGGCGGATGGCCGCTGTCGATTCGTTCGCCCCTTCGCGTGCGGGAGAGCGGCCTCGGGGCAATCGGTTTCGTGCCGAACCCACGGTTCGACGGACTTCGGGACGCCTCCAAGCCGGGTTCTGCGGCGTCGGGCGCTGATCAGGCCAGACGGCCGCTTGCGTGGGCGAGGTTACGGCGGAGGGCGGTCGGCCTGGTCCGATGCCTCGTAGGCGAACGTGGCATCCATCGCGTCCTCCGCGACCAGCCGAAGCCCGCAACGTCGTAGAAACTCTGCATCCGGGCCCTTGCGGTCCACACAGACGTATCGGATGTCAAGGCCGCTCAGCGCGCGGCGGGTCGCGTCGGGCGACGGCTCGGGCCCGCGCCGGTCCGGCCTTTGAAAGAGCCAGCCGATCCCCGCCATCTCCTCATATGACTGCCGCACCCATTTCGGGATCCGGGCCACATATCCGCCGACCAGCGGTCGCCTGTGAACCGTCTGCAGGTACATCGTTCGCGCGTTGCCCAATCGGGGATCGAGAACTCGCCCGTCGCCCGGCGGGATCGGGCACGACGGCAGGCCCACCATGACGGGCCGGAATGCATAGTCCACGCAGGTGAGCCCCATGGCCAGTGTGGCAGCGGCGGCGCCGGCTGCCGTGCCCCGGCGGCGGCGCACCTGAGCGACAAGCCCGGCGACGCCGGCGCTCATGGCCATGTAGCCGATGATCATGTACCGCCCCGATTGCCCCACGGAACCGAGGACCGGCACATATCGATAGAGGCCCATCGGCAGGTAGGCCGTCCGGCCGGCGATGCGCACGACCTCACGATGCCACTGCAGCTTATGACCCGCGGCCAGCACGAGCGCGCACACGAAGAACACGGTCATGGCCCTTAGGGCCGGCGTCTTCCTCGCCAGCCACCATCCCGCAACGGCCATCGGCAGCACCAGCCATCCGAGGTACACGGCCAGTTCGAGACTGCCGAGCCGGTATCCGAGCACCCCGGCCGGGGCCACGAACGAGTACCAGGCGGAGTTCCAGTGCAGCGGCAACACAAAACTGAGCGGCTCCGGGCACCACGCCAGGGCGCGAAAGGGCTTGGGGCGGAGATCGTATCGAAGCGTGTAGTAAACCACCACAGCGCCCCAAAGGGCGCAGACGACGACCACGGGGCGCAAGGCGATCGAGAAGCGGAGCGCCTCGATTCGCCACGTCCCCGCGCGGATGCTCCGCCAGATCCAGTACCAGACCGTCACGTTGGCGGCGAAGATCGTCGTGTGAATGTTGCTGAACAGCGAGGCGACAAACGCCGCAGCCAGAGCCCACCGCCACCGTCGTCCGCGCGGGCCCACCGCGCGGAGGAGGCACAACGTGTACAGGGGCAGCAGGCCGGCGCAGAGAAGATTCATGTGCCCGGTCAGCTTGCTGGCCATGAACGGACAGATCATGAACACGACGCCCCCGGCCGCCGCACCGAGCGAATCCCGTGTGATGTGTCGTGCCAGGGCGAACGCGCAAAGCCCCGCGAAGGGATACAGCGCGACGACCATCAGGTTGTATGCGGTGGGCAGGGAACTGCACCTGGCCGCAAGACCGATGAGGAACGACGGGATGGGTGACAGCGTGTGGTATACAAGGGGTGCACCGAACGGCACGAGCTGGAGGTCGCAGAAGTACGGGTTCTCGAGGCGAAGCAGGCGCTCGGTCGTCCACCAGGCGTTCCATACGAACTGAAAGCAGTCGCCGCCGTCGCCGATGAGCTGCGTCGTGACCCGGCCGAGGACGGGCACGAAGAAGGCCAGCGTAAGGGCGATGTACAAGGCGAGAGCACCGGCGCCCGCAAGGAGGATCGCGTGGATCGGCGGTCTGCGGGGATGCGGCGCCGTCATGCTGCGGGCTTCTCTCATGCCGTTTCGATGAGACCTCGGCCGACGATTGTAAAGGATTGGGCTGCGTTTGGACCAACGGGCCTGTGCGGTCGGCTTCGGCCGGTCACCCGCGTCGGTGCCGGATTTGCTTCGCCCGGTCCGCCCGGAAATAATCGGAGTCGAGGCGCATACAGAATGCCTGATTTCCGCTCACGCGGGGAGGAGCAGGTCCCATGCACGAAAGGCTGGATCGCAGGCAGTTCATGGGTCGGGTGATCGCCGGGGGCATTGCCGGTAAGCTCGCCGCCGTCGTCGGGTGCTCGTCGGATCAGTCGCGAACCGGCCGCAAGGAGTCGGCCGCCGCGCGGCAAAAGCCTTCCGTCACCGACGTCGTGCCGCTGGGGAACAGCGGCGTCCGAATCACGCGACTCGGGATGGGCACCGGCATGAAAGGGTGGAACCGTTCCTCCAACCAGACCAAGCTTGGCATGGAGGGCCTGACCAACCTGTTCCGCTACGTGTACGACCGCGGCATCCGGCACCTCGACCTCGCCGACATGTACGGCTCGCATGAGTACGTGAAGAACTTCCTCAAGTACGTTCCGCGCGACCGGATCACGATCCTGACCAAGACGGTCACCCGGGACGCCGCCGGCGTGCGCAAGGATCTCGAGCGATTTCGACAGGAGATCGGCACGGACTACATCGATGTGGTCCTGCTCCATTGCGTCACGGACGGCGACTGGCCGGTGAAGCTCAGGGGGTGCATGGAGGTGCTCGAGGAGGCCAAGCAGAAGGGCCTTGTCAGGGCGCACGGGGTGTCCTGTCACACGCTCGCCGCCCTGAAGGCCGCCGCCGCCACGCCGTGGGTCGAGGTCGATCTCGCCCGGTTCAACCCTCGCGGCGTGAAGATGGACGGCACGCCGGACGAAGTGATACCCGTGGTCGAGTCGCTGCACGCGCGCGGGGCCGGGGTGATCGGCATGAAGATCATCGGCGAGGGCACATTCAAGGACGGCGACACCATCGACGAATCGCTGCGGTTCGTGCTGGCTCACGCCTGCGTGGATGCCTTCATCATCGGGTTCGAGAAGGCGGAAGAGGTCGACGACATCCTCAAGCGTTGTTCAGCGATCCTCGCGTAAGCCGATCCTGCCGCGAAAGCCTGCCGACAGCGGGTCGTTCGTACGTTCCATCGCGCGGAGCATCTCTCGTCGCATCCGGCGCAGGCGAACGACGGCGACGCGAAGACGGGTCACGCGTGATACTCCTGTTCGCGCGGGTTTATGCGCTCGACCGGAGTGTCGGACGGCGACGGAGCCTGTCAATCCTGTATGACGCCGAAACCGGAGGCCAGCAGCACGGCTCCCCCGATGAAGAGGGCGACGAGCAGCATTCCGTGGATCCGCTTGCCCCACTGGGCGCGCTTGCGCAGGCTTTCCTCCGAGCGATGGCTGATGATGAAGGGCCGGCGGACCACGCTCGGCTTGCGGATCGAGTGGTCCTCGTCCACCTGCCCGAGTACATACACCCGTTGGCCGATCGGCAGGACAGCTTCGCTGTAACTCAGCCGCCCGTTGAGATGCGTCGGGCGGATGCCGTACGCCGGGCTCTCCGGCAGCGGCTCGTCCAGGCCGGCCATGCCGTCGAGCCAGTCGATCTCGGCGCCGGCGGGGCGCACGGTCACCGCCCCGGAATCGTCCCGCACCTCGAAGTCGATCATGCCGTCGTTGGAATACAGCGTCCGGCTGTGATGCTCGGTGACGGTCCGCGTGTTGCCCTTGGAGTCCCGTTCGACGCGCGTTGTGGTCCAGTGCTCGGTGACGGACGATTCGAACATGACGCACGGGATGAGGGCCAGATCGGAAATCAGCGGGGCCTCGGCCTCGACGACCCCCTTGACCTCGACCATGGCCGCCCCGAGCCCCGGGATGTCCCTGGCGGCGATCGTCGGCACGTCGCGGATGGCGTCGCACCGCCGCGCCGCGCGGCGATAGCCGAGAACGTAAACGAGGAGGCACAGGAGCCAGCATGCCGTTCCGAGTATGACCAGCGGCGGCTGAACCTGATTCGGCATGGCGCGTCATTTCGCTCCTTGAAAGGCGTAGCGTACGGATCGCATCGTGGGCTCGCAAGCGCCGATTCACAAAGCAGTTGCCGCGCGTTACGATTCTCGCGCCCCGCGCGGAGGCCTCGTGGGGAACGACGGTGGTCCGGCATCCGCGGGACGTATGCCGGCGCAGCGAAGGAGTGATGAGGCATGCCATTCAACGACGACCGCAACCGCGACCGCTTTGACCGCAAGCGGGCCCGGGAAGAGCGGCACAAGAAGGAACTACCCACGGAGGACGAGCCGCCGTTGCCGCCGCCGGTCGAGCCGGTGCACGTCGACAAGACGCCCGGCCGCAACGACCCCTGTCCCTGCGGCTCAGGGAAGAAGTACAAGAAGTGCTGCGGCAAGGAGAAGGGGGGCTGACGGAGGGTTCAGGCATTCTCGAAGGGCCCTGTCCCTCGGTTGCCTCGATGCCGGAGGCGAGTTCCGTGAGTTCGGCAGGCATCACCAGCGAGGTGTCGTCTCGCCGGCGGCTGTCACGCCGGTTGCGCGAGAGCCCCCTGTCCGCCGTTGCCATCTCCGTCGCCATCCACCTCGCCGCCTTCACGGTCCTGCTGCGCGTCGCGTGGCAGGAGCGGCCTTCGCCGCCTCGCCAGATCATCGCCGAGGCTTGGCTCGGGCCGCCCGGCGGCGGGGGGGGCGTGACCGCGCCGAAGACGTCGCCGCCGAAGGTCGACAAGGCGCCTGCCGTTGCCGCCGTTCGCGTCGGCGGGCCTGCCGCCCCTGCGGACAAGGACGAGGATGTCAAGCGTCTGATCGGCACGTTCGATGCGAACGCGGAGACGTCGTTGCCGGTGCGTTCGTCAGCCCCGGCCGGGTCCGGCGGCGGGCTGGGGCTGGGGCTCGG